>JAVHLK010000008.1:49380-84098 GCA_031082285.1 Desulfomonilaceae bacterium | reverse complement strand
CGGCCAACTTCACGATGCCCTTGGATGCGGAACACGCATTGGCCAGGATCACCATGTCCAGCGTCATGCTCACCACCTTGCGCTGCTCGGTGTCCTCGTAATAGACCACGGGATTGAGATCTTCGTCCTGAAGGACCTCCGCCACTCTGCCGCGGATATACTTGAGTCCGGAAACTTCCGCTCCCCGCACCTTGTATTCCTCGAAACCCTTTCCCACCGTTCGCAAATCCATATAGAAGATGTACGACTCGGTCTCGGGTTCGTGCTCCCGTGCGATGATCGCTTCCTTGATCGAATGCATGCAGCAGTAACTCGAACAATACTTGTGGAACCTGAAATCCCGTGAGCCTACGCACTGGATGAATCCCAGCTTTTTCGCAGTGTGGTACTTGTGGACGTGGTCCTCGAGCCATGTCCGTTCGGCTTGGAGTCGCGCCGTCTGTTCGGCATCCTCGGCCTTCTCCGCGCGTTTGATGAGCTTGCCAAGCTCGGCCAGCCGCGCCTCTCCATGGACCACCGACGGCCTGCTCAAATGACCCTTGGTCGGTCCGCCCGCGCTCAGAAGCCTCTCCATTTCCAAGGAGGAGATCACGTTGGGAAATCGACCGTACCCATACTCGGAGATTTGGGTCGCGTCGAAGAGCTCGTACCCCGTCGACACGATTACCGCGGCCACATCGAGCTCCACATCCGAGTCCTTTTGCTCGTAATCAACTGCCTTGGCTTGGCATACCTTTGCGCATACGCCGCATTTCTTCCCCTGCAACACCTTACAGTGGTCGGGGTCTATGGTGTACACCGAAGGAATTCCCTGTGCGTAATCCTTGTACACTGCTTTGCGTTCGTCCAAGCCGAAATTGAACTCATTGGGCACTTTCGTGGGGCACTTTTCCGCACACGCTCCACACGCGGTGCACTTGGATTCATCTATGTACCGCGCCTTCCGGTGCACCTTGACGTGAAAGTTCCCTATCTCGCCCGAGAATTCGGTAATCTCGCTGTAAGCCAACAGATCGATGTTGGGATGTCGACCGACATCCAGCAGCTTAGGCGAGAGAATTCATATCGTGCAGTCATTGGTGGGGAAGGTCTTGTCCAGCATAGCCATCTTCCCACCAATGCTGGGGTTCTTCTCCACCAAATGAACCCGGATCCCCATGTCCCCGAGATCCAGCGCGGCTTGCATACCTGCTATGCCTCCGCCGATTATGAGCACTTCCTTTGAAGCCATAACGATGCCGTCCTTCCATCTCGTTCCCGGGCGGGCGCCCGGGAATGAGACACAATTCCTGTCTACCGTCTCAAGACTTGATGGCCCCGGCCAAGACATCGTTGATGTCTCGGATCTTCAGGTCGATCTCCATGTCCCGCAACGCGCAACTCAGGTGGACGCGACATTTCGGGCATGCAGTGATAAGCGTCTTCGCTCCCACCGCCCGGGCCTCTTGAATTCGCCTTTTCTGTATTTCCTTGGAACACGAAGAACAATTCATCCATGCGCTGGTGCCGCAGCACAGACCGTTTTCCCGACTGTGTTCCATCTCCTTGAGAGTGACTCCGGGAAGACTCCCAAGCAGATCCCGAGGAGCGTCGAAGATACCCGCTTGACGACCGAGCCGACATGGATCGTGGTAGGTCACCACGCCTTCGAGGCCGTTGAATCCAAACGACTCCGCCTGCACCTCGGAGGCAAGGAGCTCGTAGAAATGGATCGGTTCGAATCCCAGATCCCCGACGACCGCGGGATAGTACTTCTTGAAGGTGAGATACCCCTCCGGGCACTGAAAGACGACCCGCTTGGCGCCGAGACCTCTGATGAGATCCACATTCCGGCGTGCCAGGATCTCGAAGTTTTCTCTGTCGCCGTTCCACAGGAGGTCGTGGCCGCAGCAGCGCTCGTCGTCGTGGATCATCGGCTCGATTCCGATCGCGTTGAGAAGCTTCAGCACGCCCCTGGGGCCTTCCATGACGTCGAGGTTCCAGTCTTCACGGAATTCCACCTCCATGAACGGAGAGCATCCCACGAAGTAGTACGTATCGCTTGATTCCGAGATCCTGCCCGCTTCCCGGGCCCATTCGGTCTTGCTCTGTTTCACGTCGAGCGTCTGCAGGCGCATGATGGTCTGGAACAGCCCCCGATGTGCCGCAACACCGCCCTTCCCCTGCCGAACAGCCTCTTCCCTCACCATTCGCACAAATTCCGGGTAATCGATGTTCGACGGGCACCGAGAGCTGCATTGTCCGCAGGACAGACAAGACCAAATGTTAATGTCTTCCAGAGGATTCTCTTCTTCGTCTATCAAAGCCTTTTCCACCATCAAACGGGGGGAGAATTCAGGGGTGACGCGGGAGACGGGACAGCTCCCGGTGCAGATTCCGCAGTCCAGACAGTAGTACGCATGGGTTCGGTCGACGATTTCCGGTAGATTCATGCCGCGTTCTCCGTCTTGCGCAAAGGATTCGGTCCCAGTGTGCGAACGTCCTCTGTGAACTCGCGAACCACTTCGGCAAACCGCACTCCCTCTGATGCGGAAATCCATTCCTTTCTCAGGCGAGCGTCTTCAATGCCGAGCAGTTTCATGAGCTTGCGGGTCTTGTCCAGCACCTTTACGGCCTTTTCATTACCTTCCAGGTAATGGCATTCTCCGATGTGTCAACCGGTCACAAGGACGCCGTCGGCACCCTTTTCAAAAGCCTTCAGAATGTACGAAGGAACGAGCATTCCCGAACACATGAGCCGGATCAAGCGAATGCTGGGAGGGTACTGCATGCGCCCTACCCCCGCGAGGTCCGCACCGGCGTACGAACACCAGTTGCACGCGAAGGCTATGATCTTGGGGTGAAATTCTTGTGTCATGTCAACTCCGGAAACAGGGGATTCCTGTAAAGGTCTGCAAAATCGGTCTTATGAATGTTCCTGCGCACTGAGTACTGCGTTTCGCCGGCACGGTGTCGTATTTGTCCTCGTTCCCAGGCTCTGCCTCCCATTAAAAGCGGCTGATCCGGTACCCCGTGGAGCTCGTTTTCGGCCGGGTAGCCGCATCTGCTGAGCAGTTGCGGTCTTTACTCGACTGATGGGGTTCGAGGGCTCACCCCATCCTACAATACTACGCCATGGCCGCGTCGATCATCCCGGAAATCTGGTCGTCCTTGAAGTGTCTGATCGCGGCGGCTCCCGTGGGACACGCCACCGCGCAAGCCCCGCATCCTTTACAAAGTGCGGGGTTCACCTCGGATTTCCACACGCCGGGCGCGGTTTCCTTGAGTTCCGGCGCATTGAACGGACACACGTCCACGCATCGTCCGCACCCTCTGCAGAGGAACTGATCGACCACCGAGACCATGCCCGGCGCCTCAACGTATCCTCTGGCCAGCACTTGTGCCGCGTGAGAGCCGGCCGCCTCGGCCTGAGCGATAGTCTCGTCCAGAGGTTTGGGATAATGTGCCAGTCCCGCCAGGAACACGCCGTCGGTCGCGAAGTCCACGGGTCTAAGCTTCATATGGGCTTCCAGGAAGTATCCGTCTTCGTTGATCGAGACCTTGAAGAACTTGCCGAGTTCCTTGTTGTACTCGATGGGAACGATTGCCGCCGCGAGCACCAGACTGTCCGCGTGCAACGTCATGGTCCCGCCCAGAATGAGGTCTTTGGCAGTGACCTTTATCGTGTCGCCCGCTTCCACCTGCGGAGGAGCGTCCTGCTCGTAACGGGCAAAGACGACGCCCAACCGTCGCGCTTTCTCGTAGTACGGCTCGTTGAGTCCAAAGGTCCGCATGTCCCTGTACAGGACATATATCTTCGCGTCGGGATAGGCTTCCTTGAGAGCGATGGCGTCCTTCACCGTGTGGTTGCAGCACACCTTGCTGCACCATGGGCGCTCCTCGCATCGAGACCCCACGCACTGAATGAATACCGTGGTCCGGGCATTCATCACGGCAGGGTCGTTTGCCTTCATGGCCTCGCTCATTTCCAAATGGGTCCTGATGCGCGGATCCGTGCCGTATCCGTAGACATCCGGCTTCCATTCGTGTGCCCCGGTCGCGATGACCGTCACTCCGTGTTCGATCTCAACAGGCCCGCCATTCCCTGACACCTTTGTCTTGAAGTTACCGATGAACCCTTCCACATGGTCTATCTTCGAACCGTAGAGCACGGTGATACGATCGTTCGAGGTCACCTTCTTCTCAAGTTCCTGAACGAAGGTGGGGACATCTTCGCCCTTGGCCGTGTGATTCAGTCGAACGGCATTGCCGCCCAGTTTGTCCGTAGATTCGAGCAGATGCACGGGAAATCCCTGGTCCGCCAGGCTTAAGGCCGAAGTCATGCCCGCAACGCCGCCGCCGATGACCAGCCCGGCCTGGACCATGGGCAGTTGCTGATCCTCGACCTGCTCCAGCCGCGAAGTTCGGGCGATCGCCATGCGGATCAGATCCACGGCTTTTTCCGTGGCCCGGTCCTTTTCTTTCATATGGACCCAGGAACAGTGTTCTCGGATATTGGCCATCTCAACCAGGTACTTGTTCAATCCCGCTTCTCGAGCAGTTTCCTGAAAAAGAGGAAGGTGGGTCCGAGGGGTGCACGAGGCAACGATAACCCTGTTCAGGTCGTTCTCCTCGATTATCCGCTTGATCTGGACTTGAGCATCCTGAGAGCACGTGAAAAGATTCTCGCCCGCGTAGGCCACTCCGGGGAGTTCCGCGATCTGCTCCACAACCTCGGGCACGCTGACCGTGGAGGCGATATTGATGCCGCACCGGCAGACGAATACTCCTATTCTGGGTTCCCGGCCGCTGAAATCCTTTTCGGGAGGGAGTTCCTTCTTCTTGGTCAGAGTATTGCGCTCTTCGGCCAGGAAACGGATCGCCGCACCGCTTGCCGCGGATGCCTCAATGACGGTTTGGGGGATGTCTTTGGGCGCTTGAAAGACGCCGGCCACGAGGATTCCGGGCCTGGTGCTCTGCACCGGTTCGAACGTGTTCGTTTCACAGAAACGGTTCTCATCGAGGTTGACGCCGAGGATTTGAGCGGTCCGCACGGCAGAGTCGGAAGGTCGAATGCCGACCGCGAGCACGACCATGTCGAAAGTTTCCGTGATGAGCCTGCTGTCGCCGTCCAGATAGGTGATCTGCAGGTCATGGGTGATCGGGTCTTCAACGACTCGGCTGACCATGGATCGGATGAACCGAACGCCGCCGTCGCCTTTCGCGCGTTCGTAATACTTATCGAAATCCTTTCCGTATGCACGAATGTCCATAAAGAAGATCGTGGGTTCTATCGACGCGTCGTGCTCACGGGCGATGACGGCTTCCTTGATGGATGCCATACAGCAGACCGAACTGCAATGCGGCATGCCTTTGCGACGGTCGCGTGACGCGACACATTGGATCCAGGCAATCTTCTTTGGATGCCTTCCGTCGGACGGCCGTTTCACTTCACCCTCGAAGGGACCCGACGCACTGAGTATCCGCTCCATTTCAAGGTTCGTCACGACGTTGGGCGCGATGCCGTGACCGTATTCGGCAACATTTCCCGTGTCGAACAGCTCGTACCCGGGGGCCAACAGGACCGCGCCGACAGGCACGTCGACGATCTCGTCCTGCTGTTCGTAGTCGATCGCTCCGGCCGGACACACCTTGGCACAGACACCGCACTTCTTTCCCTTCCACAATCGACAGTGTTCCGTGTCGATGGTGAAAACGGAAGGAATTCCCTGAGCGTAGTCCTTGTAAATCGCCTTTCGTACGTCGTGCCCGAAATTGTATTCGTTGGGAACCTTCGTCGGGCATTTCTCGGCACACGTTCCGCATGAGGTACACTTGTCCGGATCGACGTACCTCGCTTTCCGACGGACCTTGACCGTGAAGTTGCCCGCCTCGCCCTCAATCCCTTCAATTTGGCTGTACGCGAGGATCTCAATGTTGGGATTCTGCGCCAGAGTCTGTAACTTGGGGGAAAAAATGCACGCGGAACAGTCGTTGGTGGGAAATGTCTTGTCCAGTTGCGCCATGACCCCGCCGATGCACGGCTTTTCTTCAACCAGGTAGACCTTGAATCCCGACTCGGCCAGGTCCAGGGACGCCTGGACGCCGCCGATTCCCCCGCCGACAGTCATTATTGCGCCGATTCTCTTCTCAGTCACGATGCCGCTCCGTCTCTTTGGAACTGGGATATCCGGCTGCCCGGCGGCGATTGCGCAGGATCGATTCCTGGTCGGCTTCTCACGGGGCATACACGTGCCCGCCGCCGTCCGGTTCTCGTGTGTTGTGAACGTCCGTCCCGAATGTACCGGAGAAAGGATTTCAAATGAGCCCCTTGCGAGCCAGGACGCTCTCCGCGGATACCATGTGTTTCCCCAACCAGTGCCGCACATTGGGGTCTTGAAACGCCGCGCCGATCAGTTCGGTCACGTACAGGATCGGCATCCGGTAGGTCTTCCCTGTTTCACGGCTGAGATCGGCCTGTCTCGTGTCGAGATTCGCCTGACACATGGGGCACATGGTCACAATTGCGTCAGCTTCGACCAGAACGGCCATATCCAAAATCTTGCCTGAAAGCTTCAAGACCAGGTCCGTCCTGGTTAGGGCCATTGAGCCTCCACAGCAGTCGGTCTTGTACGGCCATCTCAGCACTTCGGCTCCGATGGCTTCGAGTATCCGATCCATCTGCATGGGATTCTCGGGATTCTCCGGTTCCACCACTTCGGGAGGCCGAACAGCCAGGCATCCATAGTAAGGAACTACCCGTAGGCCTTCCAGAGGCTTGGTCACCGAGTTCTTGATGCCGGCAAGGATCTCTTTCTCATGCAGCATTTCCAGCCCGGACAGCACCTTTATCTCGCCCTTGAAAGGGAATCGTGCCTGAAAATCCTTGTCCTCAAGGATTTTCTTCGAAGCCGCCTTCATCCTGACATGACAGCCCGCGCAAGGAGCTACCACATCCTTGCCCATTCTTTCCGCAGTGATCAGGTCTTTTGCCGGCAGCGCGGTCTCGAGAAATGCGTCCACCATGTGAGCTGACGACGCTCCGCAGCACGTCCAGTCCGGAATCTCACGCAAAGACACACCGACCTTGGCCGCCACGCTCCGGAAGGATTCATCCAATTCCCGAGCCGATCCGGTAAGGGTGCATCCGGGATAGTAGCTATATTCCATCTTCTTGTCCTCGTTGATATCCGTCACGCCGGCCCGATGGACTCAGGCGACCGTCACGACCGGCCATGTGCACTTCTTCGACGCAGGTGCACGGTCCGCCGACGCCTACCATACTCATTCCGCTACGGGGCCGCGGGAGTGGTGCACCGTGAAATCAGGCAGGCACCCCGAGCACCGTATCGCACACAACTATCACACGCGATGGGCATTCTGATAGGCCGTCAGATGGGACAGCTCGTGTCCCATATTAGTCGTGCGAGCCGCCCATGTCAAGGGAAGAGTCCCCCCGGAAATGAGCTGGAACGCGTGGTGAGAAACCGTCGTAATCTTACCGTGCACCATTGTACGGTCGGCTCCAAGAGCAAACCGTCGACCCGAATCATGCACAAAGTGCTTGACAGATCCTCCGTGGGGATTTAGAAGCTGAGATTCAGAATCGTATTTTTGAAATCCCGGCAGTGCCGGCGGCCTTTTGTGAGGCGATGGCCGGAATGTCACGGTGGTGCCCTTCTTAGGTATCCCCACTGAAGGACCAGGATTCAAGGAGACACGTAACCATGGCAACCATAATGGGTCTGTGTTGGACAACTGCCGAGGAACTGATGCGGGACATTGACCTGGACCCGCTGTACGTTCGGCAATTGGGAGTGCTGGGCGGCGAAGATAACCACACGTATCCGTATCTCATTCTCATGTTCACTGGTAAGATTACCATTGGAATAAATCTCGGCAACGGTTGCGCCGGACAGGGGGGTCTGGGTCTCGGTCGATTGGAAAAGACCCGGGTGAACGAAGACGCAGCCCCTCCCGAAAGCTCTCCTAAAGAACCGTTGGAATGACGAACGTATCCCTCCATTACCATTGAAACCCTGTGCGAGACTTGATATGGTGAGCGCGATCCGGGCGAAAGGATCTTCCCTCGCTCGCAGCCGCCGTCGGCCGTGGGGGCGTCCGGATGTGCCTGAGTGGTGGAATTGGTAGACACAAGGGACTTAAAATCCCTTGGGGCTGGTCCCCGTGACGGTTCGACTCCGTCCTCAGGCACCACTATTCCATCCCACTCGTCAAAGTTTGCGCCGATTCCGGTCAACCGGCACCGTGGTACTCTCATTCCCAAATGATCGATTTCACAAATACGGTTACATTTTCTTGAGGATGCCTGCCTGCGTCCCTTTGCAGAGGCTCGTTCAGCTACGTCCCGACGAACTCGTGATGTCTGCCCGCCGTCTCCCGGCGAAGGCCGGGGCCCGGTGGGGAGAAAATCCGGGCAGAGCCTGGGAACGAGAAGGAATGCCGGCCGACTCGAATGTTCACTGACCGGGAGATTCAATTTGTTCTTCCATCCGCGGGCATATCCGCGCTAAGATGAGCCTTGGGCGGTATGGGGTTCGTACGAGTTGCGGAAAGGCGGAGCGAAGATGGCGACTATCAAGGCGAAGGAATTCATCCAAGACCTCCGGTCGGGGATGGACGACCCTACCCTGATGCACAAATACGATCTCAATTATGACGGCCTGCAGAAGGTCCTCGAGAAGCTCGTGGACGCGGATTTCATCACGGTGCTTGAGCTCCACGAACGCGCCCGACTGAGTGATACCCAGGTGACGAAAGCCTTTGTCGACGCCCAAAAGGCCATAGATGAAATTGACTGAATTGGTGAGATGGGATGCAATGTCGGGTGAGTGGAGCGGGAAACGGGATTTGAACCCGCGACTTCAACCTTGGCAAGGTTGCACTCTACCACTGAGTTATTCCCGCGCCGTCAGTGACTATACTAAAACGCGACAGGGCATGTCAACCCCTAACTTTCACTCCGATTTACCCTCTAAACCGATCGAGTCCCCCGTCCTGACCTCTCCGCCTTCGATAACCCGCGCGAAGACGCCCTGCTCGGGCATGATACACTCGCCGACCTTGTGATAGATCGCGCACCGGGTGTGACATTCCTTTCCGATTTGCGTGACTTCCAGAACAGCCGTTTCACCCACCCGGATACGGTCGCCGACCTTCACGCCGCCCAGATCGAAGTCAATGGTGGTGAAATTCTCCGCGAAACTACCGGGCCCCACGTCCAGCCCTTTTCCTTTCATGGTCTCGATCTGCTCCGTCGCAAGAAGGGACACCTGGCGATGCCAATCGCCTCCGTGAGCGTCCCCGCGGAGCCCAAATCCCACGTCCAGGATGCCGTACGCGACGTCCTTTTTCGGAACCCCTTTATGTGTGCTGGTGCATACCGCCGTAATCTTGCCGCTTGCCATATGGTCTTCCGTATTCCGGTCGGGATGGGGCGGGAGCCGCATTGTCCCGGTAATTTGGTCGGGAATATCGCTCCACCACGGTTCTCGACCCTTCGAATGTGTTGTCCTTCCGTGCTCCCTCGGTTACGCTCACAAATGTGATTCGCAAAGGGTGAGTCCCGAGTGGTCGGGACGCACCCTCCGATGTGACACGGCCTCAGCCTATGTGCCTGCAGGTTCGTTGGGGACCGGCGATTTCAATCATCGTCCTCGACCGCTTTGCCCGACGCCTCGATGATCTTCTCCGCGATGCTCGCAGGAACCTCTTCATAATGGGAAAATTCCATGGAGAAGATTCCCCGGCCCGAGGTCATGGATGTCAGGTCCGAGGCGTACTTCAGCACTTCGGCCATGGGAACTTGGGCCTTGACGACCTGACTTCCGCCTTTCGCGTCCATGCCGCTGATGCGGCCGCGACGTGAGTTGAGGTCGCCCATGACGTCGCCCATGCAGTCCTCCGGGACGACGATCTCCATGTTCATGATCGGCTCGAGCAGCACCGGATTAGCCTGAAGCACTCCGGCCTTGAACCCCTTGGACGCGGCAATCTTAAAGGCTTGTTCGGAAGAGTCAACGTCGTGATACTTGCCGTCAAAGACGGTGGCCCGCACGTCCACGACGGGATATCCCGCGAGCGCACCACCCTCCATGGCCTCGACAATGCCCTTCTCCACCGCGGGAATGTATTGACGGGGAATGACCCCTCCCACGATCTTATCCACGAACTCAAAACCTTCACCCCGAGCCAGGGGCTCCAGATCCAGCCATGCCACGGCGAACTGCCCGCGACCGCCGGTCTGCTTCTTGAGTTTTCCTTCGACCTTGGCCTTGCCTTTGATCGTCTCCTTGTACGGTACCTTGGGCGTCTTGAGATTCACGTCGACACCGAATTTTCTCTTGAGCTTTTCGACGGTGACCTCAATGTGGACCTGCCCCATGCCCGAGATAAGAAACTCATTGGTCTGCGCATCCCGGTTGACGGTCAGGGTCGGATCTTCTTCGGTCAGCTTGGCGAGGCTCTGGGTGATCTTCTCCTCATCACCCTTGGCCTTGGGCTCTATCGCGAAGGAAATCACCGGCTGAGGAAGCGAGTGAGGCGGGATTACCATCGGGTCCTTCTCAGTGCAGAGGGTATCGCCGGTAAGTGTCTCTTTGAGTTTTGCCACGGCCACGATGTCTCCGGCCTGGGCGGATTCGAGAGATTTTTGATGCTTGCCCTGAATGGCAAGGAGCTGTCCGAAGCGCTCCTTTGCCTTGCGGCCCGAGTTGTAGACATTGGAATCCGGGGTCAACGTACCCGAGAAAATGCGAAACAGAGTCAGTCTGCCTGCGTAGGGATCTGCGAGCGTCTTGAACACGTATCCGCAGAACGGACCATCGGGTGCCGGATCCCGCGACACTTCCTTACCATCGAGCGTCGCACCCGTCACGGCCGGCATTTCAGCAGGCGAAGGGCATGCGTCGGCTATGGTGTCCAGTATGGGCTGGATGCCTTTGTTGGTCAATCCCGAGCACGCCAGCACGGGCAGGAAGCTTCGCTTGAGAATTCCTTGCCTCAGGGCTCCGGAAAGCTCGCCGCTTCCCAGTTCTTCTCCCTCCAGGTAGCGTTCCATGAGCCCGTCGTCCACCTCGGCCAGGTCTTCGATGAGTACCTCTCGCCGCGATTCGGCTTCGTCCTTCAAGTCAGCCGGGACATCTCCCGTGGACACGGTCTTGCCGTCTCCATCGAACGTGAACGACTTCATGGAAAGGAGATCCACAACGCCCATGAAGTCGGCTTCCTTGCCTATTGGTAGTTGCAGCACCAGGGGCTTGACGTTCAGTGTTTCTTTGACGTCGGACACGACTTTGTCAAAATCGGCGCGTTCGCGATCCATCTTGGTTACGGCCAACAGACGGGGCATGCCGGCCGCCTCGATGCCGGCCCACACCTTTTCCGTGAGCGGCTTGATGGAGTCGACCGCATCCACCGCCAAGACGGCGATGTCCGCTGCACGAAGCGCGGCCTGTACCTCTGCGGAAAAATTGGGGTCTCCGGGAGTGTCCAGGAGATTGATCTTCTTCTTTTTCCATTCCGCAGTGAACAGTGCGGTTCCGATGGTGATGGCCCGCTTGACCTCCTCCGGCTCGAAGTCGAAGTTCGAGGTCCCGTCCGTAACCTTACCGAGCCTGTCAACAGCGCCTGCGTCAAAGAGCATGGCTTCACACAAGGTCGTCTTTCCCGAACCCGCGTGGGAGACGACCGCGACATTTCGAACGTCTTCTGTCTTGTACTGCTTCATTGGCACCCCTTTGAGAGCGGCCACCGGGGACTACCGATGCCGTGTCTTGTGCTGGTGAATTAATAAATAAAACACAACTATCGGTGCACAGTCAAGACTTGAAACAGACGCGGGACAAATATGTGATCCAACGGATACTCATTGCCTTTTTTCAAATAATTATACACAAACTCTATGATTGTCCTCATCAATCTTGACAATCTATCAACATAATTGATATAATTTGACCGATGAACTCGCGGCCCGGCAGGCCGCGAGCAGTACGGAGGCCCCAACAATGAGATCATCCCGATTGGCGTTCATCCTGGTTCTCACCGCGGCTCTTGCAATGGTCGCGGCAACAGGTTCTCAAGCCGAACTGAGGTTCGGACCTTGGGTTTACTGGGCTCCCTATTACTACCCGTCCCCGGAGAAACTCCGCGCGCTCGGGTTTACGCCCGCAAACTTCGCACCGCGGTATCAGTCTCCCAACCCTCTTCCACCGGGATCGGAAGGGGAGTATATGCCTCCGCCTCCGCCCCTGCCGAGAAAGACGGCCGCTCGGCCTCTGCCCGCCCATGGAGGGCAATCTTCGGCCCTGACCGCTCCCGGTCCGCCCCCGGGCTCCGTTCCTCCACCGCGATTTCGGGCGGCGCCCAGGGTGGATCCTCAATCCGTGTCCCAACGCGTCGCACCGACACGATCACAGCCCCAAGCGCCCCCACCGCCTTCTCGTCTGCGCTGGGGCGGTCAAGACAAGCCTCATGCCGTAATGAGCGCACCCGGAGTGGGAGAGCATTCCCAACAGAGGCGTTAACTTAACGGGAGAATGCTTCCGACCCGGCCTTGCCCCCCTTTGCCAAAAAGGGGGGGGTAACAGCCGGTTCCCCTTATTAAGAGGCGGAGAACTTGGACCCGGAGCACCGAGGGATTTTCATCTTCGGTTGTGACTTTCGGTCATGGCGGTTCGCCGGGGTGCCGGTGCCGGTAAACGCGACCGTATTGCTGCAACGGTGGACCAAGTATCGGTCCTTCTTCGCATGAGCCACACGCCGACGGTCCCGTTTCAACCCGCCTGTTCTTTGACCGCAGAGACGAGCTGATCCATCTTCGTCCCTTCGCGAATCAACCTGACGTCAACGAATCCGCAGGCCTCCAGATCCTCCCTAATCTCAGTATACATGTATGAATTCCCCGCCCGTGTCGCGGTCAGCATGTTGACGGCAAAGACGGCTCCGTCGCGAGGATGAGTACGACTCTCGTCGAGAAAATGGTCGCGAACCAATATGGTTCCACCAGGCTCAAGGGCTTGATAGGCTTTTCGGAACAACGCTCGGTTGCCTTCTCGACTGTTCATATGAACGATCGCGCTTAAGAGAACGAGATCGTACCCCGTCGGCAAGTCGTCGGTCCGGAAATCTCCCTCCGCAAGGTCCACCCGATGCAGGAAGCCGTTACGTTCCAGTCGTCGTCGAGCCATTTCCGCCACATCGGGTAGATCGAACAGCGTAGCCGACATCTGCGGTGCCCTATTGAGGAATGCCATGGTATACGTCCCGGGACCTCCCCCCACATCGAGCAGTCGCGTGTAGCGCGTCAGATCCACTGATTTCGCGATGGTGTCGGCCATCATTTTGCCGACTACGTGCATGGCTCCGATAAAGCTCTCCATCTCTTCCTTGGACCGAGAATCCGCGCCCATGGGATTGGGATTCTTACCGGTGCGGACTATCTCGGTCAGATGGGACCAGCTTTCCCACATTCGTCCTCGGTGGAGGATCATGGGCAGTACCGATTCTTCCCGATCCGCAGCGAGCATATCGGCGAGTTCATGGGGAAGGCCGTACTCGCCGCCGGAGGATCGAGCCAGAAAACCAGTTGCGGCAAGGGCGTCCATGAGAATCCTCAACCCTCGGAGATCCCATCCTTCCTTTTCACTCAGGTTTTCCGCGGTACGCGGCCCGGTTTCCAACTTGCTGAAGAGATCCAGTTCGGCCGCGGTTATCAATATCCTGCTGAGCATGAACGCGCCGCTGACTTCCAAGAGTTTCTCTCTGCTCCATTTTTCAGCCATGTGATGCGCCTTTCTCCACGACTACGTCACTGAGACTCGCCACCGAACGAGTCCCGTTCGATCGCCTTGACAACCTTACAGGTACCCATATGATATACACAACCGCGTTCATGGAAAGCGGCAATTACGAGAAACGGAGGCCGGCTGTGAAATACAAACATGTGATCGGCGGCGCCGTCGGCGCGATCGTCGGTTTTTCCCTCTATCTGCTGAGTTCGGGTGCGGCTTCAGGCTGAGTCTTGTGGTGCAATCCCGTCGTGGCCGTGGCTGTCGGGTCACTCATCGGGGTCGCCATATCCTCCGTGTGAGGATGCCGTGGGCGCACTGATCCGTCACCGGGACGGCGAACCATCGGAATTATTCCTTCCAACCATAATGCGCCACCTTGTGCATTGCTCCTTGTTATTTGATATTGCTTGACAATATTCCCACATCATAATAACGTTCAGAGAAGCCGCGAAAGCCGTTTTCCGTGATATCGCCGAGCGGCGGCGACGGTTCTTCAAACCGGCCTGTATGTACCGTCCCGGCGTGCGGTTTTAGACAGGCGATTACCAAGTACCGTGTAACTGCAGAACTGCTTCATGAAGCCATCCCGAAAGGTACAGAGGGCGTTTTCCGTTCATCCGAGCTGGGCGGCCGCGCTGGACAATGTCCGGATTGTCTTGGTGGGAACCACGCATGCCGGGAACATTGGTGCCGTTGCACGTGTCATGAAAAATATGGGTTTGAGGAAACTTACGTTGGTTTCCTCAACCGAATGCGGTCCGGAGACCGATGCCTTCGCCATGGCCTCCGGCGCGTACGACGTGGTGGAGGCTGCCCGTTCCGAGATTCATCTTGCCGATGCTCTTGCAGAAACTCACATGGCCGTAGGCACGTCTGCGAGACTCGGAGGCAAGCGGGTAACGGCCCGCAGTCCTGACGTCTTGATTCCCCAACTCATGGAGAACGCCATGGCCGGAACAGTGGCGTGCGTCTTCGGGAGAGAATCTCGCGGCATGACGAATGACGAACTCAAGCTCTGCACGCATCACATGATCATTCCCACTGATGCCCGGTTTGCCTCGATGAATGTGGCGCACGCGGTCGCGGTCACGGCGTATGAGATTTTTCGCGTCGCGTGCAGGCCCATCGGTTTTCAGACAAAACCGTTTACGCCGGCCGCGGTCGGGATTCGAGAGGAGATGTACGCGCATATCGAGAAAGTCCTGATCAGGGCCGGGTTCCTTGACCCATCCAATCCGTTGCGCATGATGCGGGACATACGGCGAATACTGAACAGCGCCAATATGGACGCGAGAGACGTGACCATCGTCCGCGGCATCTTCAGAAAAGTGGATAACTTGGTGAGAATTGCGGACGCCAGGGTCCGGGAACTTGAAGACCGCCTGACGTCGGGTGTTCCTCAGGAGTCCGGTGAATGACGCCTGCGGCCGAGCGAATGCATGCAGCCGGCCGCGGAAATGGAACAGGTAGTACGAATCTATGATGACGGCCCTCTCATATGTGTTTATCGATCCCGTCCTGTTTCGGGTGGGTCCTCTTGAGGTGCGCTGGTACGGCCTCATGTACCTCCTGGGATTCGTCGCCGGATATTTCGTCATCAAGAGGGAACTCACTCGCAGGAATGGGCCGATCCCTCCGGAACAAGCCGACGACCTCCTGTTCTATCTCATTGTGGGCCTGCTGGTGGGCGCCAGACTCGGTTATGCGGTGTTCTACAATGCCAAGGCTTATCTTCAGGCTCCCTGGGAGATCCTCGCCGTATGGCACGGGGGCATGAGCTTCCATGGCGGCCTGATCGGCATGGTGGTTGCCGGCTTCATCTTTGCCAGGTTGCGCGGAGCCCCGTTCATGGAACTTGCGGACATCGGCGCGCTGTCCGCGCCGATCGGTCTCATGCTTGGCAGGCTCGGCAATTTCGTCAACGGCGAACTCTTTGGAAGAGTCACTACCGTCCCATGGGGGATCGTGTTTCCCGAAGGAGGGCCGCTTCCGCGCCATCCGTCTCAATTGTATGAATCATTTCTCGAAGGGCCGGTACTCTTCATGTTCTTGTGGTGGCTGAGGCTGAGGACCAAGTACCATGGCGAGGTGCTTGCGGTCTTTCTCATCGGTTACGGAGTACTCCGGTTCTTCGTTGAATTCTTCCGCGAACCCGATTTTCATCTCGGCTTCATCGTCCATGCCCTGACCATGGGTCAACTCCTGTGTATGGCGATGACGGCGGCGGGAATCGCGCTTCTGATCGTGGTTCGACGTAGTACTTTCAAGGTCGACCATTAGGCACAAAGTGAAGGAACAATGAGACGATCGTCCACACACAAATCGCATGCCTTCGTGACGGTCTGTGTTGCCGTCACCTGTTTGATTGCCTGGCAGGCGGACTGTCATTCAGCCGCTCCCCTTGTCGAGGAAGACTCCGTCCGGGTTTTCGCCGGCACCGACATCGAGACCATCATGAACGGCGGGTCCGTTTCCAAGACGGAGAGCCTGGAGCCTCCGGAGGCGGAACGCCCCGGACCCGTGGCCCCGCCGGGTCGGAAGGACTCGCAACAATGGTCGCAACCTGCGATGACTTCGGAGGCAAAGCCCTCACGTCCCGGGGATGACAAGGACACCCGCGGATCCAAGCCGCGGGAGGCATCCGACAAGTCGGCCCTGAAAGAAGAAGAGAAAGCTCGGAAGTCCCCGGAGCCGGTCGATCCCGCGGTTCTTCTCAGCCGGGCTCAGGACCTCCTTGACAAGGGTGAGTACGCGTCCGCACTCAGCAGTTTTTCGGCCGCACTCGAAAAGGCGTCACAGTCGAACAAGGACAAGGTTGCCGCCGCGGCATCACACGGAGCGGCCCAGGCGGCACTGAAGTTGGGCAAACCCGACGAAGCGCTGGAACATGTCAAACGTTCCATCGACCTGAACAGATCTATGAAGAATGCCCGTGCCCGCAGCCTTGACTATCTGTTGGCCGGTCGAATCTTCATGTCCCAGGAGAAGTTCTCTCAGGCCGCGGTGTCCCTTGAAGAAGCTCGGACGATCCTTCCCGTATCGGAGACATCAGCGATGCCCGGCCTGCTGGAGGACATGGGCACGTGTCTGCTGAGACTTCACCGATACGACGAAGCACTCAAGGCATTTCAGCGCGCGCTTGCCATGCGCGTCAAGGCGGGGGACAAGAAGGAGGCCGCCGGGCTCAATCTCAACATCGGTGAGATTCTCGTCTCACGATCGGACTACCGTTCGGCCATGGTCCACTTCAACAATGCCCGGAAATCGTTCCAAGACTTGGGCGACAACAAGCAACTCGGCGAGACTCTATTCAGAATAGCCTACCTTCACCAGACGCTCGGCGACATCAAGACGGCACGCAAATTGGTACAAGAGGCACAATCGTGCCAGGGAACGGGGCCCGAAACGCAGACCGAGGCATTGCCGCTCGTAGTAAAAGGGATGGCCGCGCACCACGAGGGGAAGATCGTGCAGGCGGTTTACTATCTTACCCAGGCATTGAATCTCTACGAGAAAAAGGGCGACCGAATTATGGCCTCCCGGGTGCGGCTCGCGCTTGCCGATCTTCAGATGGGCCGATCGCGACTCAAGTCCGCGCTGGAACTCGGCGGCAAGACCCTGGCCGAATTCAGGGACCTGCATTCACCGGGCGGTGAGGCAGGGGCTCTTCTTCTGATTTCTCGAGTGTACTTTCGTCAGGGTTTTTCGCTCAAGGCTCTCGAATACGCCCAAGAGTCGGCACGCATTTCGAAGAGGATAAACGATAAGGATCAAACGGTTCAATCCAACATCGTTCTGGCGGAGATTCACCAGACCTTGGGCGACATGGAAGCGGCCTTCGCTCTTCTCAAAGAGGCGGTCGAAGGCTCTAAGTCGGGCGTGAACACAAGGACGCGAGCCCATGTTCGCGTCGCGCTGGCCCGTTACCGGTTGTCACGAGAGGATTTCGAGAAAGCGCTCCCGGTTGCACAGGCGGCACGCAAAGAATTTCAGGAAATCAACGACAGGCGGGGAACGGCCGATTGTGACCATCTTATCGGATTGGTGTATGAGTTGCAGGGGGACCGGGACAAGGCTCTCTCTTTTTTCGAGCGTGCACTGAAGGAGCATCGTGCAATTTGGGACCGGTACGGCGAGGGTCGAGACTTGACCGCGCTCGGCGTCCACTACAAGAACAGAGGCAAACCGGACAGGGCGCACGACTACTTTGTTCAGGCACGAGACCTCCGTCGCGTCATCGGCGATCATCGAGGGTATGCCGCGAACCTCGCCAACATCGGTAATCTTCAGAGACATGGGAACGATCTCTCGGCCGCGCTCAAGAATCTCGATCGGGCATTGACGACGTACCGGGAACTTTCCGACAAGAAGGGCGAGGCCGACACGCTGACCAACCTCGGGCATGTCGAAGCGGCACGCGGTTTGCGATCCGCGGCCCTGGAGAAGTTCCAGCAAGCGCTCTCAATTCACCGAGACATCCGGGACGTTCGAGGAGCGGCCATCGACCTTGCCGGCATAGGGAAGATCTACCTTGCCGCGGGAGATCCGGAGAATGCCGCAGCCGCGCTCGAAGAGGCTCACAAGATCAACAAGCGCATCAACAACCCGAAAGGCGAAGTCGCGATCCTCGCCGAATTGGCAATGGTGCAAAGAGCCCGCATGAATCAGGGCTCGGCCCTGTCGTTGCTCAAGCAAGCCCGTGAGCTGGCGCACCGGCTGAAGGACGTTCGCGCGGCGGCTTCAATCAATCTGAAAATGGCGTCCGTCTTCGAGGATGCGGGAGACTTTGAGAAGGCATTGAGTATGCTCCGTGAGACCTTGACCGCGATGCAACGGCTGGAAGATCGACGAGGGGAACTCTGGGCCCTGGGGGGAATCGGCATCATCCAGGTCAAGATGGAGGACTACGAGAATGCCTTGTCCAACCTCCATAAAGCCCAGGGACTCAGCGTCGAGCTTGGAGTGCCGGCATCGCACTCACGGGATCTGGACTTGTACCTCGGTGAAATCTATGACGGCTTTCGCGAGTATGAAAAGGCCCTGGCACATTATCAGAAGGCCCTCTCACTGTACCAGGTTCCGGGAAACGACGCGGTTCTGGGTAGGATCTACGACCGCATCGGCAACATCTATTACCGCATGGAGGAGTATGAAAAGGCAAAGAGCTATTTCGAAGATGCTCTCAGGATGAGCGGCGAAACGCGCGATGTGGCCGCGGAGCAGAACCAGCTGATCCGCCTGGGGGACATTTCGAGCAAACTGGCAACCCCGGAAGAGGCTTTGAAGTATCAGCAGAAGGCTCTCGTACTGGCCCGTGAACGGTCTGACGAACGGACTGAGGCCCGCATCATGACCCGAATCGGCATACTGTATCAGATGTCGGGCCGACCTCGGACCGCTCTGGAAAACTATCGGCAGGCCCGCGACATTCGCCTGAAGCTCGGCGACGGCCGGGGCATCAACGAGAACCTCCTGCAAATAGCTCTGGTCACCTCCATCTTGGGGGACTTTGACGCCGCGATCACCGATTTGAAACGAGCGTTTGAAATCGCCCAATGTTCGGAAGATCGCAGCATGCTCTGGAAAGCCTATTTCATTATGGGCCGCACCCTTGAAAGCCGGAAGAGGAACGGGGAGGCTCTGGAATCGTACCGCAAAGCCATCGCCATACTCGAAGCAACGGAAGCCGACACGGTCGAAGAGTCGGCCGAAGACGATTTCATATTCGGCGGTAAGTCGGCTCTCTACGAGACAACTCTTCGCGTACTGATGAAGCTGGCGAGAAGAGATCCCCAAGGAGCCTACGACAACCAGGCTCTCAAGATCGTGGAGAAGATTAAGGAAGCGGACTTCGAAAACACATTGTCCAGGATCAATGTGGTGAGTT
This sequence comes from Desulfomonilaceae bacterium, assembly GCA_031082285.1. Lineage (GTDB taxonomy): Bacteria > Desulfobacterota > Desulfomonilia > Desulfomonilales > Desulfomonilaceae > JAVHLK01. The sequence continues at coordinate 64,421 of JAVHLK010000008.1, read as the reverse complement.
TTTCCGACCTCCCCAACGAGCTCCTTGTCAAAGAAAAGAGCCTGAAGCTCAGTCTGCGCAAGCTCAACGCTCGTTTGGCTGAAGAGCGGTCCAGTGTCCGGCCGAATCAGGAGGTCATCAAGAAGCTCCTGGATGAACGCCGCGACAAGGAAGGGCGTTTCGTCAAGCTCAAGGATAGGCTGGAAAAAGAATATCCGGGCTATGCAGGCTTGAGGTACCCCCGACCGGTGTCGGTGCACCACCTTCAAAAGGACGTGATCAACCGTGACGAAGCCATAATCGGTTACATGGTCACTCGGAGTCGAACCTACGTGTTTGCAATCGACAAGAATCGTTTCTACACGTATTCGGTGGACTGTTCCCGTCAAGAGTTGGAACGCGACGTGAACACGCTTACCAGACCGCTTTTCAATGCGGACACCCAGGCGAGTTGGGATCCTTCGGTCGCGCATCGACTCTATCTCAAGCTCGTCAAACCGATCGAACACTTCCTCTCCACCAAGAAGACCGTAGTGATCGTGCCGCACGGCCCACTGTGCGCGTTGCCCTTCGAAGTTCTGGTCGATTCCAAGGCCCATGCGGAAAAGCGCTTCTGGTCGGCGACCGACCGTCCGTCCTATCTCCTCGAGCGCTACTCGTTTTGCTACGCGCCGTCCATTTCGGTGTTGTCTCAGGTACGGACCAGAAAGACGGATCAAAAGCCCGGATGGAACCTCGTGGCTTTCGGCGATGCGGTCTACCGAACCGAAGACAAGACCATGGAACTCAATCCCGGTGCGGACCGCCTCATCAACGCAGTCAACACGGTTGAAAACGGGGCCAGAGGCCGGAACTTGAGTCCCCTGCCGGCAGCTCGCAGAGAAATCAACGAGATCGCCAAAATCGTCGGCGGGCCGTCACAGGTCTATTTCGGAGCCCAGGCAACCGAAACGCTCTTCAAGAAAGCCGACTTGAGCCGATACGGGTATGTGCATCTCGCCACTCACGGCGTGCTTCTCAGCGCGGGAGGCAAGTCCGTCGGACATCCTGCAATCGTCTTTTCTCTTTACGGAGACTCGCAGAATGACGGTTTTCTGCAACTGGGAGAAGTTTTTGGATTGAAGCTCAATTCCGACCTCGTCGTACTGTCTTCCTGCCTGGCTTCCGACGGCAATTATACCGGCGAAGCCATGGGGCTGATGGGTCTGTCCAGGGCGTTTCTCTTCGCCGGCACGGACTCGGTGGTCCTGAGCCTGTGGCAGGTGAACGACGACAGCACGGCGAAACTTTTCATTGAAATGTACCGTAATCTGAACGACGGATCCAAGGCCGAGGCCCTTCGCAAGGCCAAGCTTTCCCTGCTCAATAACGTCGGCACCAGTCACCCGTACTATTGGGCTCCCTTCATCCTCATGGGAAACTGGAACGTGAAGTACCACCCGTCGTTCAACAAGACGAATCCCGAAACCATGGGATTCAAAGGTCGGTCCGGTTGGAGAAAATGGTTGAGCATGTAGTGTTGCGTGAAGTAAGAGACGCGGACCGGAAAAACCCCGGGAGAATCCCGATGAGAAGTCTTTGGATTTGGTTGATATTAGTCGTGACGCCGGCGGCCGCGGCATACGCTTCCGATTGCACGAAGTTGGAAAAGGATCTAACCCGCCTGAGGAAGGAGTTCCACGAGTTCGTTTCCGCCTCGAACCGGGAAAAGGTTGCGATCACCTTTGATGAAGTGGCCGCCAAACTTGACGAGATCGTCGACATCAAGAACGACATGAGAAAACTCGGATGCAAAATTCCGCCTCGATCCAAGCTATGGGAACCCAAATGAGTCGTGACGGGGAAACGGAGTTGATCAATGGATGCCGAAGCTGTTGGGAAGGCCGCCCGGCTCATTCACCAGGCGAAAAGAATCGTGGTTTTCACCGGAGCAGGAATTTCAACCGAATCCGGAATACCGGATTTTCGTTCACCCGGCGGGATCTGGTCTCAGTATGACCAGGACGATCTCACGTACCAGAAATTCCTGTCCCATGAGAAATATCGAAGGCTCTATTGGCAATACGATCGCGCTCGATACCCGGCCATGAAGAATGCCCGGCCGAACGCTGCGCACCATGCCGTGGTGGAACTGGAGCAGAGCGGTCGTCTCTCCGCGTTGATCACCCAAAACATCGACGGGCTTCATCAGGACGCGGGAAGTTCTCCCAGCATTGTCCACGAATTGCACGGTACGGTCCGAGAGGTCGGCTGTTTGGAATGCAAAGCCCGGTGGCCGCGTGAGGAAATCACCGACACGATGGATCGAGAAGGAATAGAGGTCCCATACTGCGCGGTCTGTGGGGGGCCGCTCAAATGCGCGACCATCGCATTCGGACAGGCCCTTCCCGCGGATGTTCTTGAGGCCGGTTTCCGCCATGCACGGAACTGCGACGTGTTTCTTACGGTGGGTTCGTCGCTGGTCGTGCAGCCCGCGGCCCTTCTCCCGTACGAAGCGAAGCGGGCCGGAGCCCGCCTCGTTCTGGTCAATCTTTCCGGCACCCCGTACGACGAGATCATGGACATCATTGTTCGGGGAAAGGCCGCTGCGACCATGGCTGCAATCATGGATACGTTCAGGAGCCTATAAGGATTACCGTTTGGAGAACTGGAAGCTCGCTCGTGCTCCTCGTTTTCCGTATTTCTTCCTCTCCTTGACCCTGGAATCCCGCGTGAGAAATCCCGCTCGCTTGAGAATGCCGCGGAACGCGGGATCTATGTCCAAGAGGGCTTTGCTGATACCGTGCTTGACGGCTCCGGCCTGCCCGGACAGTCCTCCGCCTCTGACATTCGCAATCAGGTCGAAACGTCCCATGGTTTGGGTGAGTTCAAAGGGCTGCATGACGACCATTTGGGAAGTCTTGCGACCGAAATAGACGTCCACAGGCCGATCGTTCACCAACAACGCGCCGGTGCCGGGTTGCAGCCACACTCTGGCGATTGCGTTCTTCCTCTTTCCCGTCGCGTAATAGCGATCCTCTTTCATCCGATGTCTCCAGGATTAGAACTGATGGATTTCCGGCTGTTGCGCGGCATGAGGATGAGTCTCGTCCGCGTAGATCTTCAGCTTCGTCAATTGTGCCCTTCCCAGGGTATTCTTTGGAAGCATTCCTCTCACGGCCAGTCGGAACATTCTTTCGGGTTTCTCCCGGAGCATCGTGTCCGCTCTCGTGGACTTCAGGCCGCCGGGATAGTTGCTGTGGCGGTGATACATCTTCTGCTGGAGTTTCTTCCCAGTGAGCCGCACCTTGGACGCGTTGATGATGATGACAAAATCGCCCGTATCCATGTGGGGGGCAAATTGAGGTTTGTGTTTTCCTCTCAAGATGCGCGCGGTCTCAGTAGCAACTCTTCCCAGGACCTTGTCCTTGGCATCTATGACATACCATTTTCTTTCAACTTCCCCTTTCTTAGGGGTCCAGGTCTTCATGGCACACCTCTCCGGACATGTAAACAATGACAATTACCATCGGCCACATGCGTTGTCAAGATAAATGCCGCGAGAATCCTCCCGCACCGGTGAACGGTCACGAAACAACCCGGTCTTTCGACCGGGTTGTTCCGTGGCGCCGCCGTGCCTTTGTGGCGTTCCCGTGAGAATGTCCACGTGCCTCCAAGGTTAATGGACATTCAACCTCTGGAAGGAGTGCGCCCATTGGATTCTCTGGGAACCCGGAATGTCGGCGGCGCTCTCCAGCCACCTCAGTTCTTTGTGTCCATCCACCCGAGAGTGCTCAGAAGACCAGACCCGCGGTGGCCATCAACCCGTCCAAGCTGGTCTTGTCTACGTTTGAGGGTTCATCTCTCTCCAGCACTATCCATCTCCAACCGGCCTCGAGGTAACCGAATCGCCCGCACTCCATCGGTACGGAGATCCGCCAGGCGGCATACCCGTCCCAACCGACGTACGCGTTGAGGAATTGTATGGACCATTCGCACTTCAACGATGCGGTTGCCCGCTTCACCGGCCTGATGATTCGCTCGATCGACCCGCCGGCAGAGACAAGGGCAAACCCCTGAGACCGGCTTCTTGATTGAATCACGTTGCTGATGGAGAGCTTGTCGTCATAGATGTTCGCGCCGAGAAAAAGACTCGATACTGCGGTCTTGGACCGGTGCCAATCGTATACCAAGTTGTAGCGGTAGATGTACCGGTCCCACTTGGTCAGGATGGGTACCGCGGCCGGATAGAATGCCTGGCCGAAAAAGAACCCGTTCGCCGGTACATGATTCTCTCTGTAGTTGAGCGGCATGAAGGAGAATCGGAGTCCCCAATTCTCACGAATATTGTAGCGTGCCTCCACCTCGTACCGACACTCATACCGCCTCAATCCCAGGTTGTTATGGAGATCCAACTCCGTTCCCTCGCCGCCGATGAAATTGGTGCCCCACAACATGGTGCTCGCGTTGAGTTTCGCGCGCCAACCCTTGATGTTGACGTGGAATTGCTTGCATTGAGCCCGTGGGAGATAGGCGTCGCAAGGACCCATGTAATTCAGCCCAAAAGGACTTAGCAGTCCCAACAGTGGCGGAAATAGGGGGTTTGAGCCGAACGGACCGGGAGCCCGCGGAATCGGTGCGGGACATCCCTGAGGAGGACAAGCTGCGTACCGAGGGGCCTGAACAGACGGCTGCCATGTGGGCGGCGGACCATAGGATGGCGGAGGTCCGTAAGCCGGCGGTGCGCCATACGATCGCCTTGTCCCATACGAGCGACGTGTGGCGGACGGCGTCGACTGTGTCTGAACCGGCCGGATGACTCTTGTGGGTTGTTGCCGAGTCGGCTGACCGACGGGGTCTGCGGACAAAGCGTCACCCTGGATACCCGGAAGTACGGCGGTATCCGATCCGTTGTATCCCCATGCGGAGGATACCAAGGCCACTGTTGTGGCAATAGCTAGACAAACCAATACATTCAAGGGCTTTCTTATCACCATACCCTCCCTCCTTGATTGAATGTCCTGGGATGAGGACATTATTCAAACGGGAATTTATGTCAAGTAAATTCTGAGAAAATGGTTGATTTTTTTTGAAGAGACTTCGTCATCTTTCCAAAATTCTTATCTAATTCTTGTGACAAATAGGCTCTTCCGCGTGGCCGATCCTATTGAGACTTACAAACTATTCACACGATATCACTTCTTAAATCAGTCACCTCCTGTTCGGGGGGAACGCCGGCCAAGGCCTGCCTTTGCTCGACGCGGCCGCCTTGACCCGTTTGCCAATCGGTTCTATGATGCATGATTCGTTTTCCGCTTCGACGTCCCTACGGGTTTGTGCCGTCAATCGAACGGCATCCGAGCCACCTGGCCGGTGGCCGCCGGTGAGTTGCCGGAGCGAGACCGTGAATACCCAGGCGAGGAATCAGTTGAAGAGACGTGCGGTTTTTCTCGATCGCGACGGCGTCATAAATGCCAAGCTCCCCGAGGACCGGTACGTGGGCTACGCGTCCGAGTTCACGTTCCTTCCCGGTGTCATTCAGGCTCTTCGTACTTTCGAGAAGTTGGGGTACCTTCGCGTCGTGGTAACGAATCAGAGAGGGATCGGCCGGGGGCTCATGACCGAAGAGCAACTCATGGCCGTGCACGACTATATGAACCGGGAGCTGGAAAAACGTGGGGTGAAACTGGATGCGGTTTACTATTGCCCGCACGACGAGTGCGAGAATTGCGCATGCCGTAAACCGCAACCGGGAATGATCCTCGAGGCCGCGCACGATCTCGATATCGATCCGGCCTCTTCATATATGGTCGGCGACTCGCCTGCGGATATCGGGGCCGGCTCACGCGCGGGAACGCGTACCGTTCGGATCGCGGAGGAAGCCGACGACACGGCCGATCTGGTGTTTCCGAACCTGATTGCGTTTGCGACGTTTCTTGAAAGCCGGGCGGACGAGGCCGATCAACCGGAACACGTTTCATGAGCGCAAGGCCGTCTTCAAGGAGTTTCTTGCATGAACAACAACCCGCCGCCGACAACTACTCCTGTGAATCCCGACAAAAGGCTCTCCGTCGACGACGAGTTTCAATTTGCCTGCGGACCGCACGTGCCCTGCTTCACGGAGTGCTGCCGTAAGTTGGACTTGCTTCTTACCCCATTTGACGTCTTGAACCTTCGGAAGGTGCTCGGCATTTCTTCCGCGGAGTTTCTTGACTCCTATTGCCGCATCCGTGTGGAGACCGCGCACGGTTTCCCGGAGATTCTCCTGAAGATGGACTCCGGGGAGGACCGGCGGTGCCCGTTCGTCACGCGGGCAGGCTGTTCGATTTACCTGAATCGTCCGGGAGCGTGCCGAATTTATCCCCTTGGGCGTGCCTCGACCAAACACCCCATGGATGGAACAAGGAAAGAGTTTTACTTCACCGTACGGGAAGACCATTGCCGGGGGTTCGATGAGCCGTGTACTTGGCGTGTTGAAGATTGGCTTTCGGACCAGGGTATGCATGAGTACAACAAGATCAACGACCTTCTCATGGAGTTGTACGTCTACAGGACCCGGGGACGACGGGTGACGTTGGGCCCGAGCCACATTCAGATGTTCATGATGGCCTGTTACAATCTCGACAGGTTCCGCGATTTCATCTTCAACAGTCCGTTCTTGAGCAAATTCGAAGTCCCGTCGGACGCGGTCGAGGAGCTCCGTGGTGACGACGTCCGCCTGCTGGAGTTCGCATTCCGGTGGCTCAAGTTCGCGCTGTTTAGTGAGCCGACGATGGTTGTGAGGGGTCAGAGGGGTGAACCGAGTGCTTAGAAGAGGACTTCTCAAGTACGATTTCGTATGCTTAACCCCTCGAGATTGCCGTGGGCTTCGCCCTCGCAATGAGAACCTCGATGCCGGCATTGCGAGGAGTGAAACGACGAAGCAATCTCAGCGCGCAAAATACGTAACCGAAGTTATGAAATCCTGTACTTAGTTGTCCCGGCCGTTGTCAGCCGGCATCCGCCGGACCTCTCACACCTTCTTGTACTGTTTTTTCAGACGGTTGATGTGACCGCGGCCGAGTCCTTTTACTTCGCACCCCAACTCAAAGTATCTTTTGATTTTTTCATCATCGAGAATGCCGAAGCAGTCGATGACCGCAAGCGGCCCGCCGGCGGCTTTCACCACTCCTTCCGGGTCCAGGTCCCTGAAATGCCTGTGGCGGACGGCGAGTATCATGACGTCCGCGTCCTTCAGGGCACCCCAAAGATCACCCTCTATTCGGAGGCCTTTCAGCTTCTTCTGGCTCCGGAAGAAACGCGCCCTGCTCTTTCCCGGAGCAGGATAGGTGTCCTGCGCTTCGAATTCCCACCAGTGATCGACGTACGGATCGTGGACACAGACCTCCGCTCCCATCTCAACCAGGCGACGGACAATGATCTCCGATCCGCTGTATCGCGTGTCTCCTACGTCTTCCCGGTACGACGCGCCGAGAAGAGCAACCTTGGACGCGGCTATGTATCGGCCCATATTACGAAGCGCGTCCCGCGCCAACTCGGGAACGTGGAGTGCGCGACCGTCGTTGATGTTGATGGACGCGGGGGTGATCTTGAACAAATCGTCTTCAAATCCCATGAGATGTCTGTAGGCCCAGACCGCCAGCCCCCCGTCCTTCGGCAAACAGTACCCCCCGATGCCGGGTCCCGGGAAGATCATGTTCGAGTGAGTCGGCCGCACCTTCACCGCGTCGATCACTTTGATGAGATCCACCCCGTTGCGCTCCGCAAAAAGGCTCCACTCGTTGAGAAAAGCCAATATTGCGGCTCGGTAACTGTTCTCTACAATCTTTGCGGTTTCCGATTCAATGGGTCTGTCCAACACGGTGAGGGGGTAGTTTTCGGTGTCTATCACTTCGCTCAGAAAACGAACGACCCTTTCCTTGGACTCCTCATCAATGCCGCTGCACACTCTCCAGAAATTTCTGACCGAACGCACATATTCCGCGCCCGGCATGACGCGTTCGTAGCTGTGGGCCAGAACCGGTTCGGACTCTATTCTGCGATGTCTGAAGGCCTTCTTTATCACGGGATACGCAACCTGTTCGGTGGTTCCGGGCGGTACCGTGGTCTCAATGAGCACGAGAGCTTTCGGGTCTATGGTCTCGCCGATGATTTCCAGGGCCTTTTCCAGATCTTCCATCTGCACGTAGCCCGTACTCACGTCCTTCAGCGATTCCTTGACGTAGTCGCACTGAACGTCCAGCACCACCACGTCGGCCAGACGCAACGCCTCGTACGTAAATGACGCGGTCAAGGTCTTCTTCTCGGTCACGCACCTCTTTATGATTTCAGGAACTTCCGGATCTTCCGATTTCATCGGCGCAACGCCCCGATTTATGAGATGGATCTTCCAGAAGCTTCGGGTGCTCGGCCGCTGCATTCCTATCACAAACTTTCTCGAGACTCCGGCCTCGTCGGATGAGTCTGCAATGACGGCCGCCATCACCGCGCCGACGAATCCCAACCCCACCACGACGACTATTTCACGCCCTTCCTTTCGGTGCCGAGCCGCCAGTTCCTTCAGCCGCTCGAACTCACGCGCGTAGTCTTCTTTGGTGGGAAGACGAAACTCTTCGCCGTCCGGACTCACTGAATAGTCCCGGCCTGTCCGCTCTTCCTGCAATTCCGTATGCATGGTACGCTGTTCCTCCCCCGGTCCATACCCACACGTTTGATTACCTCGAAGATAATGTCGGGATCTGAGAATAAAACGGATATGCTCCGGCAGTCAAGATGCTTGTCGGGTACGACGACGAATCCCGTGTGCGCGACCTCATGCGCTCAATCACGTACCTCGCAGCCTGTGGCGCTTCGGGAAAGCCATTGATGCCGTGCGGTCGGTATGTTAGAAGAAAGCGGTCGATCATTCACTCGCATTGCACGGGAGGAATTATGGAAAGGAAGTACAATCCGGAGGTGGTTGAAGTCAAATGGCAGGAATTCTGGCGTAAAGAACAAATTTTCAAGTTCCACCTCGATACTTCGAAAGAAAAATACTATGTCCTGGAAATGTTTCCGTACCCCTCCGGCAGGATTCACATGGGTCACGTGCGCAATTACTGTATCGGCGACGTGGTTGCCCGCTTCAAAATGATGCAGGGGTTCAACGTGCTCCATCCCATGGGATGGGACGCATTCGGCATGCCCGCGGAAAACGCGGCAATTAAACATGGATCGCATCCCGCGGTCTGGACATGGAACAATATCGACGAGATGCGTAGACAGTTGAAGCGCATGGGATATTCGTACGACTGGGACAGGGAAATCGCAACCTGTCACCCTGATTACTACAAGTGGGAACAGTGGCTCTTTATCCGAATGCTGGAACAGGGGCTCGTGTATCGCAAGAAATCCATCGTCAACTACTGTGAACCCTGCCGGACCGTGCTCTCCAACGAGCAGGTAGAGGCCGGTGCGTGCTGGCGTTGCAGTACTCCGGTCGTTCAAAGGGAGCAGGATGGATGGTTCTTCAAGATTACCGCCTACGCCGCTGAATTGCTCGAATGGTGCGACAAGCTTGCCGGGTGGCCCGAAAAAGTCCTTACCATGCAACGAAACTGGATCGGGAGAAGCGAAGGGGCCCGAATTCTCTTCGATCGAGAGGGCGGAGGCGATCCCATCGAGGTGTTTACCACCCGACCGGACACGCTGTACGGAGCCACCTTCATGAGCCTGGCTCCGGAACATCCCCTCTGCTTGCAGCTGTCACGCGGTACGGAGCAAGAGGCCGCGGTCAAGGATTTCATTAACCGAGTGCTTACGCAGGAATGGCAGGAGCGGGTGGGTGAAGCCGCGGAAAAGGAGGGAATCTTCACCGGCGCATATTGCATCAATCCTGTGACGGGACGCAGAATGCCCATATACGTAGCGAATTTTGTGCTCTACGAATACGGAACGGGCGCGGTCATGGCGGTTCCCGCCCATGACCAGAGAGATTTCGAGTTCGCGAAGAGATATGGTCTGGACATCGTCATTGTCATTCAACCCGAAGGCGCGCAGCTGGCTGCCGAGAGCCTCACGGAAGCGTACGTGGGGGAAGGCTGCCTCGTCAATTCTCACGAATTCGACGGCATGGATAACCGGTCGGCGATGAAGGCCGTCTCGGAGAAACTCTCGTCCATGAGTAAGGGGGGCACGACGGTGAACTATCGTATCCGCGACTGGGGAATTTCCCGCCAACGATACTGGGGCGCGCCCATACCCATCGTCCACTGCCCGGAATGCGGCGCGGTTCCCGTGCGGGACGAAGACCTTCCAGTGGTCCTGCCGACGGACATCGAGTTCCCGGACAGCGGACGATCTCCACTCCCGGACCTTGATTGGTGGCTGAACGTCCCTTGTCCACGATGCGGGAAGCCCGCTCAGCGTGAAACGGACACCATGGACACTTTTGTGGAATCATCCTGGTATTTCGATCGCTATGCCTGCCCACGCTATGAAAAGGGCATCATCGACCAGGAATCCGACCGGTATTGGCTCCCCGTAGATCAATACATCGGCGGAATCGAGCACGCCATTCTCCACCTCCTGTATTCGCGGTTCTTCACGAAAGTCCTCCGGGACATGAAGATGAAGCAGAGCGACGAACCGTTCACCAACCTTCTCACTCAGGGTATGGTCATCAAGGACGGCGCCAAAATGTCCAAGTCGAAAGGCAACGTGGTCGACCCCGAGGATCTCATCGACAAGTACGGAGCCGATACGGTTCGCTTGTTCTGCCTCTTTGCAGCCCCCCCTGAGCGTGATCTGGATTGGACGTCCGAAGGAGTCGAAGGCGCGGCAAGATTCCTCGGTCGCGTGTGGAACCTGGTGTTTCAGTTCAAGGACATTGTCCGCGCATCATCTTCCGCGGCCGTGGGGGATAACGAACAAGCTCGAACCATCCGCAGGATCACCCATAAGACCATCAAGAAGGTGACGGAGGACATACGCGACCGCTTTCACTTCAACACCGCGGTTGCCGCCATCATGGAAATGTCCAACGAATTGGCAAGATTGGCCGTCGAGGACGTGGAGAGATCCCCCGAAACGGCGGCCGCCCTCAGTGAGGCCGTCCGATCGCTGGTCATTCTCCTTTCCCCCTTCGTGCCTCATGCGGCCGAAGAACTGTGGGAAGCACTGGGAGAAAAGCCCGGCATGGTTCGAGTCCCGTGGCCCGAGTTCGACCCGAAGTTCCTTGTTGAGGACGAGGTCCTCATCGTGGTGCAGGTCAACGGCAAGAAACGCGCGGAGATCGTAGTCCCCTTGGGTGCTCCGGAGGACCACGTCAAACAGGCCGCGCTGGCCGAGTCAAACGTACAACGGTTCATCGAGGGGAAGACCATTCGCAAGATGGTTCTCGTCCCCAAGAAACTGTTGAACGTTGTGGTAGGCTGAAGTCACGAAACTCGCATACGTCGGGTTCCCGGGACCGACGATACCGCAACGACGATGTCATACCATGACCGAACCTTGCATCAAACGAATCATGAAAGCAACGACCGTGATCGGGGCGGCCATGGCGGTAGCGTTGGTCGCGGGCTGTGGGTATCGTTTCAGCGGCGGACCCAACGATTCACCGTTTCCGGGGAACGTAAAAACCGTCGTCCTGGAGAGTGCGATCAACAACACCACGATTACGGGCATCGAGACGGAGCTTACCAACGATCTTCGCCGCGAGTTCGCACTGGGAACGGGTCTCAAGCCCGTGGGCAGCGGCGGAGACGCGGTACTTAAGACCATCATATCGTCGTACGAGGACACTACGACGATGTATAGAGCCGACGGCAAGGAATTGACCAAAATAGGTACGCTGAGAGTCGCGTGCAGCCTCGGGAAAGCCGGTACCAACGAAGTCCTGTGGCACAAGAGACTCTCCTCTTCTCACGCGTATACGGTTACCGATACCATCACGGGGACGCTCGCCAACAGGCGGCGAGCCATATCGCGCATGATCAAGGACATTATTCCGCGGATTCATCGATCCATGTACGACAATTTCTGACCGCGGATCCGACGGTACGATCCGCGCCTTACCGTGAACCGACCGGGATGACGCGTCCGCGACGTTTCTTTTCGGCATCCGGCTCGCACCCGGAACATGGGAAGAAATCCGCCGCGCTCTCGGCAAAAGGCATCCCAAGGATTCCTCCGGCGATAATCCGGCATTCCGCACGACGAGGGATCATTGTCTTGGCAACGGCCATAACTCACGGAACGTTTCGCCCTCGGGCATTGAGCCCGTCAAACGTCCGGTTTCCCGATAGTCGCGATATGACGCGGCACAAAAGCAACCACGAGAAGGAGGGTGTATGTCCAGGAAGAAGATAACCGTTGTCGGCGCCGGGAACGTAGGCGCGTCCGTAGCCGCGTACGCGTCTGCTCAAGAACTGGGTGACGTGGTGCTCGTGGACGTCATAGAGGGTATGCCTCAAGGAAAAGGGCTCGACATGTTTGAGACTACCCCTGTACTGGGAGTCGATACCCGTGTGCTGGGGACCAACGACTACGAGCCCAGCGCGAACAGCGACGTGGTGGTGATCACCGCGGGCATTGCTCGCAAGCCCGGCATGAGCAGAGACGACCTCCTTTCAACGAATGTCAAGATCGTCGGCACGGTGGCCCAACAGGCGGCCAAGGCTTCTCCCAATGCCGTCATGATCGTGATCTCCAATCCCCTGGACGCGATGGTGTACACCGCGTGGAAGAAATCGGGATTCGATCCGAGACGCGTCGTGGGCATGGCCGGCGTACTGGATACGGCCCGTTTCCGATGTTTCATTGCCGACGAGATCGGCGTGTCGGTAGAAGATATTCAAGCGCTGGTTCTCGGAGGCCACGGCGATTCCATGGTTCCGCTCACCCGGTATTGCTCGGTGGGCGGCGTTCCCATTACCAGGTTCATCGGGGAAACGCGTCTCGAGGAAATCGTTCAGAGAACGCGGCAAGGAGGGGCGGAGATCGTCGGTCTGCTGAAGACCGGGAGCGCGTATTATGCGCCGGCCGCGTCGGCCGTTCAGATGATCAAATCCGTCTTGTTGGACAAGAAACGATTGCTGCCCTGCGCCGCCTACCTGCAGGGAGAATTCGATCGGAACGGCGTATTTGTGGGCGTTCCCACCATCCTGGGATCGGCAGGCGTGGAAAAGATCGTGGACTTGGAACTCACCGAAGACGAACGGAACGCGTTCGACGCATCGGTCGAAGCGGTTCGGGCATTGATGAAGGAGGTGGACGCGCTCCTTTAAACGCGCCGGGGAATCGGATGCCGTCCAATGTAACGGGCCGACTCTCTTCAGGAACGCCGCTCTTCCCGCGTCCCGCGGGATTTCTTCTTTGCGAACGCCCGGCGGCCTCTGGGGCGGTACCCGGCGTTGGAAGGAACACGTGACCGTATTGAGGAAAGGGAGGGCCGAGGGACATTTTTCCAAACATTGTTGCATTTGGCACGCGTAGTGCATATTTTACAAGTGAACAACGACTCCTTTAACCATACCCTCAGCCCTCCTTACATAAGGCGGGCTATTTTTTTGCCCGTATTTTCGCAATGTTTGCGTTTTTTCCAAGTGGATGGAACACGACAACGTCCCTTGAGACATGAATATTTTTTTCCCGGCTGAGCAACGAAGGTGTTCAAATTTTCGGCGCGGCGGGTAAGAGGTTAGATTCATTGAGGAATAACGTTCCGTGACAATGAAGCCTCAATGCTCGTAAAGGCCTTATTTTCCGCTATGTTGGACTTTTGAGATCTGCATCGAAAGTCCGCGCGGGTAATTTTTTCACAGCGCGGTTTTTCGGAAGAGCCCGAACATGTGCCCGGGGCGGGGTCTTCTTTCGAGATGGACATGCGAGCGAAGCGCGGCAAAGAAGAGACTGCCGCGTGGTTCCGCTGCTCCCGATTGCATGTTTCGAGACGCGTTCTCCCGCGGGAAAGCCAAAGCTTCGTTCTCGGGCCTATTGACTCTTGGCGTTCGGAAATCCATGATCGAGGGAGGCGCACGACCGGAAATGAGAAGGACATACGGGTGCATGGCGTGAACGACGGAACCTACTACATAGAAACCTACGGATGCCAGATGAACGAGCACGACTCCGAGAAGATGGCGGAACTGCTCGAGAGTCTCGGCCTGACGGCCGCGTCGTCCGTAGAGGGCGCGGAAGTGATCATCATCAACACATGTTCCATACGGGAAAAAGCGGAACACAAAGTGTACAGCGCGCTGGGGAAGCTGAAGTCTCTGAAGACGCGCAATCCCCGCGTCGTCACGGTCGTTGCCGGTTGCGTGGCCCAGCAGGAAAAGGACAAGCTGCTCAGACGAGTCGGTCATCTCGACGCGGTTCTGGGAACCCATCGGATATCGGAGCTTCCGGGGCTTGTCCGGCGAATCAGAGCGACGGGTCAACGGCATGCACTGACCGATTTCCGCACCGACACGGATTCGCTCCACATGCCTGCTCCACGGAAAGGACGGAATGCGGTCTGTTCCTTCGTGACCATCATGCAGGGGTGTTCGAATTTTTGCGCGTACTGCGTGGTTCCCCATACTCGAGGGCCCGAGCAGAGTCGCCCTGAGCAGGAGATCCTCAGTGAAGTGCGGGGACTCGTGGAACACGGGGTCAAGGAAGTGACGCTGTTGGGACAGAACGTGAACGCGTACGGCAAGGACCTCGTCGGGGAATACCGATTCCCCGCATTGCTGAGAGAGCTGGACCGAATCGACGGTTTGAAGCGAGTGCGATTCACCACCTCCCATCCGAGAGACTTTAGTGAGGATCTGGCTTCAGCCATGGGCGATCTGGAGACGGTCTGCGAACACATTCACCTGCCCTTGCAGAGCGGGTCGGGCCGTGTACTCACTGCCATGGGAAGAGGCTATACGAGAGATGAGTACTTCGAGAAGATCGAGATGCTTCGCGAAAAAGTCCCGGGGGTCGCGGTCACGGCGGACATGATCGTGGGATTCCCGGGAGAAACACATCAGGATTTCGAGATGACGGTCTCGGCTCTGGAGGCGATCCGTTTCGATCAGATCTTTTCCTTCAAGTTCTCTCCCCGGCCGGGGACC
>JAVHLK010000008.1:45604-49282 GCA_031082285.1 Desulfomonilaceae bacterium | reverse complement strand
TACCGCTCAACCGTTCGGAAGAACGAGAACAAACAAGATCGTCAACCTGGACTCGTGCAACGGCATTCACGAAGGCGATATCGTGTCGGTCACAATCACCAGGGGACTGAAGCATTCGCTGACGGGGATTGTGTCGGCGGATGAATGCGTCGGAAATCATCAATGACTCCGAGTGCGTTGACTCAGTTGTCGATTTCATAAGTGCGGTCACGTAGTCCAGAGTTCCGTACGTCTTGGAAGGGTGCCGGAGTCCCCGATACGAATGCTGGAACTCCGTGACCGCAGTTGTGAAACCCGATCGCAGTGCACAAAAAAAAAGCCCGACCGGATGGGTCGAGCTGGGAGACGCCGTCTAGCGGTCGGGCTCACAAAATTGCATGGCCGGTGGACGAGAGGATACCGTATCGTCTTGTGGGTAACACTCCGGAGCAGTAGCGTCGTCTCATGATTACCGTGCTCCGGGTGGACGATTGCTCCCCCTCACACCGGCCTACAACAATCTCAGTTTTAGAAGATGAAGCCGCCCTCGACGAAGCCGCCCTCGAATGTGGTGGTGAGCGCATAGTCGGTTTGTGACTTCTTGAGTTGCACGAAGCGGTAGCCGCCCTTTACGAAACCCCAGCGTCCGCAGTTCACCGGGATTGAGTATCTGCCGGCAGCTTCCAGGTCAAAGCCCTCCACATCGTCCATGAAGATCACCGCGGCCTTGTGGTCCCAGGAGAATGTGCCCCCATTTGCAGCGGTTCTCAGGCAGCGCTTGAATTCCATTTCGACGATCATCGAGTCTATACTCTTACTGAAGACGCTCGTGTAGAATCCACAGTAACTGCAGTTGAGGCTGATCTTGTTGTCCGCGTGCACCCAGCCCGCGGCCACGCTGATCACCGATTGGGGAGTCCTCACCGCATCGTATACCAGCGCCAATCTGTGATATGCATGTTCCCACTTGGTCTGAATCTGCTGACCCCATGTGATGAATCCAGTGGTCTGGCTCCCGAACAGGAATTGCCTTGTCGGATAGCCTCCACCGTTGACCTCGTCGAAGAGCACCTCGTAGCGCACTCCCCAATTGGGTTTGAACTGGTACCGTGCGGAGAGATCCAACAAGACCTTGTGATCGGGCAACTGAAGGTCGGCATTGAGGTCTGCCCAGTTCTCCCAACCTTGATACCCGATGAAATATTGAGAGTACCGGGGCCACTGCACAGTTCCTTTGGTGCGGGCGAAAAATGCCTGCGCGCCCAGCTCCCACTGCCGTTCCCGAGGATGCGGTAAGAGGCACCCAATGGGTCCGCAGGGAGCCTTAAAAATTGGCTTGACCTTGCTGATGGCTCCCGGAAACGGTGGAGCGTAAGGATAAGCCTGAGCCGCGCCGCGTCGTGCCGCGGAACGACTGGGAGCTTTGTAGATGGTGGGTGAAGCGGACTGGCCGGCCTTGTTGGGTTTGAGCAGGATCTCCAGTGACTCGTCGGGCCCTGCCGCCCCAGCTCCGGCAGCCAAAAAGGTGGACATAAAAACAACTAGACATACCAATGGCGTATAAGGGATTCTTCTCAACATACCCTTCCTCCCAGCTCGAAATGTTGGATATTGCTTAAATCGGTATTTGGTTTCTTTGTCAAGAAAAAAATGCTGCTGTTTTTCAATTAGTTGGTACTATTTTCGAGAATTAGGTCGATTGGTAGTGCTAACTTATTGAAATCACTATCTCCTCAAATCCCTGCCTGATCGGAAAAACCTTCACAACCACAAGGTGTTATCGGAATTGTCTCATACATGTCTTGACACTTCTCCCATAATCAGATAACGCTATGTTCTCAATAAACCAGACTAAACCGAGCACCCCCCGTAAGATCGGCGCGCTCGGGTCAGGGTCACCGATGTTACGGGGCCGTTTCTCCATCATATCGGTATAAAAGGACTCTTTTCTCATGCAACATCTTATTATTGTGACACCTCACGCGTGGATCCCGCGATTACCCCATCCCGGCACGGAAAAACGATGCCGCGCTCTCCGCCTCGCCGTCGCATTGGGAGCATTTATGCTGTTTGTGCACCTGGGCTCGTCTCATGGCGAAGCCGCCGGCGTGCCTCAGCTCAACAATCGACTCGAAGCCATTGTCACGGGCACGTTGCCGTCGGATTATGCCGTTTCCGCACTGGTGGTTGACTTGGAGACCGGCCAAGTTCTGATGGAGCTGCACCCCGATCGTCCTCTCACCCCGGCGTCGACCATGAAGGTGGTGACCAGTGCAACCGCCCTGAGCCTTCTCAAGCCGGATTTTGCCTTTGTCACCGAGGTGCTGACGGACAAGGCGGGAAGCTCATCCATCGGGGAAGTATATCTCAAAGGCACGGGAGACCCCTATTTGGTGAGCGAGGAACTCTTCGCGCTCACGCGCGGCCTGAAGGAAAACGGGTTGCAGGAGATCACGGGGAACATCATTGTGGACGACTCGTATTTCATCCCGGGCAAACCGTTGGACGAACGTGAAGAGCTTGGCCACAGGTCCTATCATGCGCCCTATGGGGCACTATCGCTGAACTTCAATTCGATTAAGATCCTGGTCCATCCTGCGGATCGGATCGGCCGGCCGGCGAGGGTGGTCATGGACCCAACGTCGGAATACGCCGTAGTAAGAGGATCGGTGAAAACGGTTCGGGGCAACGCGTGTCCTCGTCCTGCCATCAGTAAGAAGGGAGAACCGGGGGAACGGGAGATCATCGAGGTGACCGGCGAGATCGGCGTCAATGCCCAGGCACGAGGGGTGTATGTGAATGTCGCGTCGCCTGCCCTGTATACGGGAAAGGTGTTCAAGGAATTTCTCTTGCGAGAGGGCGTCAGAGTGACCGGCAAAGTAATACGGGGGAAAACCCCTCCTTCCGCGGTTTCCTACCTGGAATTCAAGTCTCGCCCGTTGGGAAGCATCGTCTACTGGCTGAACAAGTTCAGCAACAACTTCATGGCCGAACAGATCTGCCTGGCTGTTGGGGCGCAGGCCCATGGGGTGCCGGGGACGAGGGAAAAAGGCCTGGCCGTGATCAGAAAGTATTTGCTCTCATGCGGAGTGGACGAGGGCAGCTTCTCATTGAGCGATGCCAGCGGTCTTTCGCTGAGCAACAAGTTGAGCGCATCCGCCATTGTCCGGGTTCTTGTGACGGCATCGCGTGATTTCAGCTACAATGCCGAGTTCATGGCCTCGCTGGGGATCTCGGGCATTGACGGAACGTTACGTGAGAAATTTACCGACGGGGCAATGAGAAGACGCATCAGGGCGAAGACCGGAACACTAAGGGGGGTCAACGCGCTTGCAGGATACGGGGTCTCGCGGGACGGACGGACCGTGGCCTTTGCAGTGCTGGTCAACAATCTCAAACAGGGTGCCGGCTTTGTCTCCTACGCGGACGACATCGTTCGCGCGGTAATGGAACTACCCATGGGAGCACGCGGATCCCGGTGACCTTCTTTCCGCAGGCCCCAATGATGGGGGCTGCCCGTCATGTGTCGCCTTCGGGTCGTTCGCCGGCTGACCGACCATTCGAGCTCTCAGCGGCGGGGTGGGGAATCAAATGGACCGCGTTCCTGAGTCTTCTCACCACCGATGCCTGCCCGATCACTTCCAGCATTTCAAACAGGCCCGGTCCCACCGAAGACCCCGAAACCGCGGTGCGGGTCGC
>JAVHLK010000008.1:40733-45310 GCA_031082285.1 Desulfomonilaceae bacterium | reverse complement strand
TTCTTTCCAGAGACCTTCGCTCCTGAGTTCCTCAGTGACGAACGGCATCAGCTCTTCAAGAGGCATGGTGCGGATGTACGTCGCGTTGAAATGCACGGCCTTTGGATCGGTCCAATTCTTGGGATCGCCCGGAACGTAGTTGAATATTGAATTGGCCCTGTTTATGCGGGACAAGTCGAAAGCCTCGATCATCTCCGATCGGGAAAAAAATTCCCGCCCTTCAGGAGAGGACCACCCCAGGAGTACCAGGAAGTTGCACAGCGCCCAGGGTAGAAACCCGTGCCGGCGGTAGTAGGAGACGGTGACCACCTCACCATGTTTTCTCTTGGAGAGTTTTGCCTTCTTGCTGTCCAGCGTGAGCGGCATGTGGCAGAACAGGGGCGGCTTGAGTCCGAGCGCTTGGTATATGAGAACCTGTTTGGGCGTATTGGCTATCCCGTCCGCGCCCCGTATTACGTGAGTGATGCGATCGAGAGAATCGTCCACCGCGTTGCAGAGAACGTACAGAGGACGTCCGTCGGACCGGAGTATCACGAAGTCTTCGATATCCAGACACCTCTTTTCCATTCTCCCGTACACGGCATCCTCGAATGCCGAGGTAGCGTGAGGGTCGCGGGGCACACGAAAACGGAGGACGTACGGTACGCCTTGTTCGAGATTCCGTTGTATCTGCGTCTCCGACAATCTTCTGCAACGACCGTCGTACATGAAGGCCGTCCGATTGGCTTCCGCTTCCTTGCGCTGCTGGTCGAGTTCTTCCCTGGTGCAGAAACAGCGGTACGCGTGACCAGTTGTCAGCAGCTGCCGTGCGGCCTCCACGTGCTCATCCATATTGCCGCTCTGGAAGAAAGGGCCTTCGTCCCAGTCCAGTCCCAGCCAGGTGAGCCCGTCCAGAATCTCCTGCACGGAATCGTCCGTGGACCGTTCCACATCGGTGTCTTCGATTCTCAGCAGGAAGACCCCTCCGGTTTTTCTTGCCCAGAGCCAGTTGTACAGGGCCGTGCGCGCGCCGCCCAAATGCAGATAACCGGTAGGAGACGGGGCGAAGCGCACACGAACTTGGGTTTGATTCGAGATTGTTTCTTGATTCATGGTCTGAAAGAGGTGATCACTCCTTTGGATCCAGGATTACTACGGGAACTTTGGAAAGCGACTGAAAGGTCTCGCGGTCCTTGAGCGTTCCTACTATGTCTCCGCAGTGCATGGGAACCGCGACCTTGGGACCGATCTTCTCCACGGCCTCGGCGGCCTGGGTGACGGTCATGGTGTACGTGCCGCCCACGGGGACCAGAGCCACATCCGCCTCAACCCCAGTCATTTCCGGAATAACGTCCGTGTCGCCGGTATGGTAGATCCTGACTCCGTCCACAGTCACGACGTATCCGACCCAGTTGTTGGCCTTGGGATGAAAATTCTTGTCCGTGTTGTACGCCGCGACGGCCTCCACCGTTACATCGCCGACCGAAACGCTTCGCCCCGGCGTAATGTCTCTGAAGGCTTTGCCGAAATCGGACCGGCAGTCTTCCGGTCCTATTATAACGGTGGAATCCTTGCGGATTTTTGCCACGTCTTCCTCGGACAGGTGGTCGTAATGGCTGTGGGTAATGCAGACCACATCGGCAGGCTCCGCGCTCTTCAATTTCCAGGGGTCGATGTACACGGTCGCCTTTGATCCGTTGATTCGGAAGCTCGCATGGCCTAACCAGGTAACATTGTTCTTGACAAAAGATTCAGCGTCCATAATTTCCTCCTCTGTCGATCGTTCACAACGCGTTTCCGGAATGAAATATCCCGGGGGACAACGCGTATCACGAACCGGCGATGCCCCTGAATGCGACTCCTTCCTTCACGGTCGGTTCGGAGGCGCCCACATGTCCTCCTCATGAGTCGAAACCCGCATCTCCCGTGGTCACTACCGAGCGGCCCAACAAGGTGCTTCATTGTAAGCGCCGGGGTTCGGAATTGCAAATCGTAAGGACGACGCAGACCATGACATCCGCGATTGGTTTCTGTATACTTGCGGCAGAGAGACAAGAGAGTCCAAGATGACGGCGAGATCCGAGAGAAAACCTTCGGGGGACCCCGGCAAGATCAGGACAGACCGAGATTGGGTGATGATCGTGCTGGGGGTGTGCCTTACGATCCTGTTTTTAGCGGTCGGGTACGTGAGCATCGGCGGTCCGGACGGCGATCCGCCTCCCAAGACGAGGGGGCCGGTCAAACAGCACGGACCTGTGGGCGCGTTGCCGGCTCCCCGTGTATCGGTCCCGTGTGTGCGTGGAACTTCGGAAGACATCTCGGAAATCGCCGAGGAAACGACGCGGCGCGTTGCAAGAGACCACACCGCTTCCACGACATGGGTGCTTCCCTCGTGCAGCGATGGGAAGAGTTGCGGCACATCGGACGGCCGTTACCCGGCGCGTTCGGGTCATGTGCCGTCATAAACGAGGAAAACCCCACAGACGGGCTTACAGGGATATCCATGCCGTTTCCTGATGGGGTTTTGACCGAGGGTCAGTATACTATGTTCCATCCGAGCAATAAACGCCGGCGTGACACTCCGCGGTGCACGTGCGGTTCCGCGTGTTCAACTTACCGGGATTGCGGCGAGACAGCCTACTTCTCCACACACGGACACGAGATCGTACACCCCCGATACCGGACCTGGCGCTTCAGCATGTCTCCATGATACGCTGCTCCGTGCACCCATTGATTCCCACGGACTCACGGTTTCGTAAGTGTGAGAGCTTTGTCTGATCGACTCTCAGACACTTGTGCCTCAACGGCTTGGGAGATGAAGTCATGCGGACGTTTTTCAGCACCATCCTGCGTCTTTTCCTTACGGGCGTAGCCACCCTGCTCCCGTTTATCGTCACGGTATTCGTGATCGGGTGGGTGGTGAGACTCGCCGACGCATATATCGGCCCCAGCAGTACATTCGGGCTGTTCATTGTCGCCATCGTTGGAGAGAGTCAACGATACGTCGGATACGGTGCCGGATATCTTGTTGTCGTCGTGCTCACGATTTTCCTTGGCTTTCTCGTTACCCGTGCAACCGTGGCCCGCGTCCACGCGGCGATTGACCGAATGTTCGCGCGGATTCCCCTGTTTGGAAAGGTGTATACCGCGGTCGGTCAGGTTGTGGATCTCTTTGGGAAGAAGAACAACTCCGGTCTGGAGAAATTCGGCGGGGTCGGTTTCGTCCGCTTAGGCAACATCAAGGCCCTGGGACTCTTGACCTCGGGCGAACGATACGTGCTGGGGAATGGGAGGGAACACCTGTTGGTCTTCGTACCAAACTCCCCTATTCCGGCAACAGGGTTTGCCATGTTGGTCCCGGTGGAAGACTTTGAGACCGTGGACATGCCCATCGAGGATTTGGCAAAACTGCTCATGTCACTGGGGCTTCTGGGTCCTCAAGTTCTCAAGGACCCCTATGGAGCCGACCGGATTGTGAAGAGGACACATGGAACGGAAGTTATTCGAGAATCTCTTGCAAAGGTCTCACGCTGAACCTTTCGGCCGGCTCCTTGAATTCGACGCGATCGAAGTGAAGCAGGGGTTTGCCGTCGTAAGAATGCGGATTCGCCCAGAACTGGAGAACATCTTTGGGGCCACCCACGGAGGCGCGGTGTTTTCCTTGATTGACGAGGCCTTTCAGTTGGCGTCCAATTCACACGGCATTCTGTCCGTCGCGCTCAACGTGAGCATCACGTACACGGCCGCGCCCAGTTCCGGAAAGGTTTTGCAAGCAAGAGCCGAAGAAGTGCACAAGACCAGGCGAACGGCTTCCTATTACTGTGATGTGCGCGAGATCGAGGACGGAAAGCTCATCGCCACCGCGCAGGCTCTTGCCATAAGAACAGGCAGAGAAATCGATATCGCCTGACCAAACCGTTTCACACGGCCGAAGAACCGGGCGAGCTCGCTCATGAATCCGGTCGACGAGCAATTCCCGTACGAAACCACGGTGGTTGGGGCGAACCCAAGGCAATGCGCGGGGTCAAGCAGGACCGGTCAGCTGGTCTTCTTGAATAACCCGCTGATGCTGAACTTGCTCTTCTTCTGCTTGGGACCGGGATCGTCCTCCGCGTCCGGAGGCGGGGGGGGTTCCTTTTCTTCTTTCATCGGAGGGGGTTCCGGGGGTTTGAAGGCAAGTAATTCGGTGAGCGTCACCGTGTCGAGGAACTCATCATCCTCCGGCAACGGCTGCGGAGGCATGACGGGAACCTGTACCACCGGTTTTTCTTCCTCTTGTGGTTTGACGATTCTGAAACGAATTCCCCGACGCGTGAGGTCTTCCTCTGTGATGAGTTTCTTCATGTAGAGCTGCTTCAGGAGATCCGCATACCCTGCAGGCGTGATCTTGAACTTCTCCATGAGTTCGCCGTTGGTCAGGGGACCACGGATATCGTCCACGGCTTCTCTCGCGTTGACATTTCTGCTCGTTTCCGTTCCTGCCATACATCCTCTCCTCCCCCGATTATATCTCATGAAGGCAAGCCGGCGAAACCCTGATTCTCGAACATTCTCTTGTTCCGTCGAATGCCTCAGCGCAGCGCCACATCTATCAATCC
>JAVHLK010000008.1:0-40635 GCA_031082285.1 Desulfomonilaceae bacterium | reverse complement strand
CGTTTTTTATGTCGTTAAATAAATATGTTATGACTGTTAAATCGAGGCGACGTTTGTTTTCAGTTCGCAAGTACGCAGAAATCATTTGATTTATTCGGCAACTTCTGTATGATCGCCCGGTCGGCAGCGCACTGCGTACATCAATTCCATCTCAAGGAACGAGAGTGAAGCTGAACAAAAAACTTCTTCTGATCTCGCTTCTGTATTTTGCCGAAGGGTTCCCTTTTGGAATCATAGAGCAGACGCTGCCCGTGTATTTCCGCGTGCACGGCATGTCTCTGGTCCACGTGGGATTCTTGAGCTTTCTGAGCCTCCCGTACGCGCTGAAATTCCTGTGGGCTCCGGCAGTGGATTTCCTCGGAAGCCGTCGCCGCTGGATTGCCGCGGCTCAATTCCTCATGGCTGCATCCATTTTGGCTCTCATCCCCCTCGATCCGTCGAATCCAAGCACGTTACTCTGGGTCTCCATCGCGTGTTTGTCCATATTTTCAGCCACGCAGGACATTGCAATCGACGCGTACTCCATCGAATTGCTCAAGCCCTCGGAGATGGGCCTGGCCAACGGATTCAGGCAGGCTGCGTACCGCATCGCTCTCGTGGTTGCCGGCGGATTATTTGTCGCGCTGGGGGGGTGGGTCGGCTGGAAGTTAACCTATCTTGCAGCGGCAGGGGTGTTGGCCGTATGCTGCATTGCCTCCATACGGCTTCCCAGGGTGGAAGTCCAACGGCCAAAGTTCTCGATCAGGTCTCTGGCCGCTCCTGTCCAAGACTTGCTCAACAGGCCGGGCGTTGTCCAGGTCACTCTTTTTATCCTGCTGTACAAGCTGGGGGACATGTCCTTGGGACCCATGGTGCGCCCCTTCTGGTTGGCTCGCGAACTTTCACTGACGGAAATCGGGCTCATTACCGGTACGTTCGGAATTCTCGCATCCATAGCAGGAGGACTTACCGGGGGCCTTTTCATGGCCCGCTTCGGCATCTTCCACGGTCTCTGGTTCTTGGGTCTTTGGCAATCGGTGAGCAACCTTACGTACGCGTGGGTCGCCATGCTTCCCCATTCAGGCAATTGGGCAATCTACGCGGCATCCATGGCCGAGTCGTTTTGCGGCGGACTTGGAACCGCGGCATTTCTCGCGTTCCTGATGAGCATATGTAAGAAAGAGTTCTCGGCTACCCAGTACGCGCTCCTCTCGGCCCTCTTCAGGATAACCGGTATAGCGGCGGGAGCCTTGAGCGGGTGGGCCACTTTCAGGATCGGGTACGCTGCGTATTTCGGCTTGACTTTCCTCCTGTCACTTCCCGCATTCTTCTTTATCTTTCACGCCAAAGCCTGGATTGCAGCCGATCCGAATGGTCTGAACGGCAACGGTACGACCGAAAAGGACGCGACCGAGCGCGCGGCTTAGCACATCGTTGCGCAGATACGGTCACACTTTCTGCTCCCGTTACCGAGTCCGATAACTGGAACCAGAGCTTTCCGGGCACGGAGGCCCGGGCTACGAAAGAAGGCGCAGAGCCTGAAACCGCGTTCGTGGGACGGGCCTCCGTGCCCGTCATCTGCTGCGTCTCTGTCCCGGCTTTCGCAGGGACTATGGCGGGCATAGCCCCCCTACGAAATGACGGGCGTCCCGGCCCGTCTCCCCGGCGAGCCGTCATGCCCATCATCACGAAGTCCGTCAGGTGTGTGGAGGCGCCGCGGATTCTCCCTTCAGCGACCGCCCGTTGCGCTCTCATGGTCCGTGAGGGGAAAACGACTCCTCACGCTCCTGACCACCATAACTCCCAAATACACTATTCCCGCCACCAATATGGTCGTCGCACCGGCCGGAAAATCGGGCTTGTAGCTCAACACAAGGCCGGACGTGGTGAAGACCGTACAGAGCAGAGCCGAGAGAATCATCATGGACCGCATGGTCTTGCAGTACGCACCCGCGATCGCTGCAGGGAGCGTCAACAACGCAATAACCAAGACAATACCCACCGCGGTGGTAAGGACCACGACCGTGAGAGCGGTAATACACAGGAGCAGGATGTAGAACGCCTGAACCCTGAGCCCTCGCAACTGAGCAAATTCACTGTCGAAACACACGGCAAGGAACTGGTTGTAGAACAGAACAGTGAGCGCCAGCACAAGCGCATCGAGCCAAAAAATAAGCCACAGATTCTGACGCGAAACCATGAGGATGTTGCCGAAGAGATAGCTCATCAAGTCCGTGTTGTACCCGGGGGTCTGAGCAATGAAAAGAATCCCCGTGGCCATTCCCACGGCCCACAACGCGCCGATAATGGTGTCTTCCCTCTCTTTTGCACGGATGCTGACGATTCCGATCACCACCGCGGCCGACAGTGCGGCGACAACCGCTCCGTAAAGCGGGTCCAAACCCGGCCAGTACCCGGATTCCCGGAGGTACACCGCGGCACCCAACCCCGCGAGCACCGAATGCGCAATTCCCCCGGCGAGATAGCTGATTCTCTTCACCACGACAAACGTCCCCACCACGCCGGACGCAACACTTGCAAGGATACCCGCGGCAAGAGCATGCTGCAGGAACGCGTGGCGTTGAAGATCGATCAGGAATTCATACAAGGTGCAACCCCCGTTGAACTGAAGAGATCATGTCTCACCAGCTTCATCGACTCCCCGTAAAGTTCATCGACCACCGATCCCGTGATGTCCGCAGTTGGATGAACGACCACCTTGCGATTGACGCACACCACCGTGTTGACGTACTTCGCGACAAAGCCGAGATCGTGAGAAACCAGCACGACCGTAAGGTGCTCGCTCAGACGCTTGAGCATTTCCGAAAACTCGGCCTCGAACGCGAAATCGAGGCCCGCCGTAGGTTCGTCGAGCAACAACAACTCCGGCTCGGTGGCCAAGGCTCGTGCAATGAGCACCCTCTGCCGCTGTCCGCCGGAAAGCTCCGAAAAATGGGTGTTTCGGTACTCCCACATGTGCAGGTCGCGGAGCAATCGCTCGGCCACGGCCTTGTCCAATCTCGAGTAAGACCAGAACGGCAGCGAGTGACCTATACGTCCCATGAGTACCACATCCGTCACACGGATTGGGAACTTGGGATCCAGGTGCGCGTGCTGCGGCATGTACCCCACCAGCGACCTCGCCTCACCGGCGGATCTGTCCAAGACGCGAACCGACCCCCGAGACGGGGTAAGCAGCCCGAGCACAAGTTTCAGCAGTGTGGTCTTGCCGCCGCCGTTGGGTCCAACGACCGCGGCCACCTGATGCTCGTGCAAGGCGAGACTCGCGTCCTCAATCACCGGGTGTCTGTTGTACGAAAATGAAACATTCTCCAAGACAATCGCACTGCGTCCCGACATGGTTCGTTCCTCAAACCGTAAGAATTTCTTGGCCCACCGCGCATCGCTTTGCGCGATAGGGACCGTAACCCGAGTCCCGCCGTTCGTATTCATTTACGTATGCTGCGGATTCCCGTCCTGCCTGTCCCGCACTCCATGACCGCAACCCCTGAATCCGCGTAGGTTTCGGTGACACTCGTGCCGAAGAAATCACCCGAGGTGAATGCCCGCGGTCATTTCTCACTACTCCGGGAGAGCGCAGATCCAACCTTTTCAGCCATGTCCTCAAGATTATTAATGTAGTCAGGCGCCAACGGGTCGAGGGAAACCACCGCGCCTCCAATCGCCTCCGCTATGGTCGATGCATACTTCATATCAAACTGCGGCTGCACGAAGATGACCTTCACATCCGCACGCTTGGCTTTTTCAATGAGACGACCCAGCTGCCTGGCACCCGGTTCTTTTCCGCCCGTCTCCACCGCCGTTTGGACGAGGCCGTACCTCTCGGCAAAATAACCGTACGCAGGATGAAACACAAAGATCGGCTTGCCTTTTACGGGAGCCAGCGCCTTGGCAATCAGGGCATCCACCCGATCGAGGTCTTCTTCAAAACGCTTCAGATTCCTCCGATAACTCGCCGCGCCGGCAGGGTCTATCATGCTCAACGAGTCACAGATAGTGCGTGCCTGAATCTTTACTCGCATCGGGTCGAGCCAGATGTGCGGATCGGGACTGCCCGCTTCGTGACTGTGGCCGTCCTCGGCATCGTGACGATCCGTACCCGTATGGGCATCCTCTCCAGAGTACCCTTCACCCTTCGATGTACGGTCGTGCGCGTCTTCCGCCTCGTGCTCCTCTCCATGAGACTCCATTTCTCTCAGTTGAATTCCCTTGCTCGTATCGACCACCGCCAAGCCCTTGAACGCAGACTCGATCTTCGGCATCAGGATCTCCTCAAACGGCACGCCGATTCTGAAGAACACCCGCGCCTCCGACAACTCCGCCAGGCGACGCGGGGTGGGATCGTACATGTGAGGCGATTGGCCGGGTCCGACAAGGACATTCACATCGACTCGGTCACCGCCTATCCGTTCCACAAAATACTTTTGAGGCAGAATACTCACGAACACCTTGATCTTGCCCGAAGCCTCCTCTCCTTCGGCACACGCCACGGCCGGCGATAAGAGCAGAAACAGAAGCAGTATCGTCACCTGCCACATTGCGGACTTCATGAAGCCACCTCCTGCTTGAGGCCTAGATATGTCCAAAATACTCGATCGTCTCACATCATGAGTGCAGATCGTTCTCAGAGCCGCATTTGCAGACCAAATGCACGGCCTTGCACCGTCCGCACTGCTCCACCGAGTGATCTCTGGCAAACTGCGCCCAATGTCTCTGCTGATTGGGAGCCAGAATCCCCGTACCCCGGCACAGAGGGCACAACTGGTCGAGTGCGGAGAGAATCGCATTCCGGATGAATTCAGACCGATTGGGTATCCCTTTCATTGCCTCTTCAAGCGTCTCCGGGACTTTGAACGTGATGACCTTTTGTCTCTCATCAGACATGAGCCGGACCTCGAATGGTGCGTAGGTTCAATTAGGTTGCGGGCACAAATCGACCTGTGGAGATAATACGCGGTATTACCGTCTTGTCAAGGCCGTCTCCAGGTATCAGATTATGCATGAGGTACCACAAGTGCCCGTCGCGGTCAGGAGGACACCATGTCACACGACCACAGACTGCTCAATGAAGCTTCCGAACTGGTGGCGCTCTCCACCTTCGGCAACACGAGGAACCTCGTCGTTACGGGCGCGGAGATTAGAGGTCCTCTGGAACTGGGTGCGTTGAAGCGCGCCGTGATCTCCACGGCCCGAGATTTTCCTCAGCTCGGGTGCAGCATCAGTGAAGTGAGACGCAGGGGAAGATACTACCTGGCGTGGCACCCCAGGCCGGACCTGGAATTTCCGATCAAGCTCTGGAAAGTTTCGGACAGAGATCCTTCGACGCCGGTGATCGATGATTTTCTCCGAACGATTGAACCGAGTTTGGAGAGGGACTGGAACCTTTTCGAGGAGTTGCCGGGTGAGTTTCACGTGGTGAGCTTTGCACACGATCATCATGTCTTGGCGCCGGTCATTCATCACGTGGCCGCGGACGCGGCCGTGGCGTCGGAATTCGGCAAGTTCACTGCGTTAAATTATCGCGAGATGGTGACGGGAACGAACCCCGAATCGTCCCCCCCCACCCAATCGTTGTCTACGGCCGGGAAGAGGAGGGTTCAAGCGGCAACCCGTAATTGGAAGGATTCGCTTAAGAGCACTGCGGAAGCGCTCCGAGCTCTCGGCGTGAAACCGACCTTACCCGTCGGGCACGGCGACAGAGGAGATCCGGGACAGTACCACGTGAAGAGAATGCTCTCGGTCGAGGACACGGCACGGATCAGTCGGTCGTGCGCCAAGGCCGGCATTCGGCCGGTCGACCTTCTGGTGGTTGCCGCGAACCTGGCTCTGGACGATTGGAATCTCGAACGCAACGTGGAGCAGGGATTAATCACCACGGCCATGACGGTGAACATCCAGGGAAGGTATGAGGGATTGCAGGCTCCGAACACCACAAGCGTCCTGTTTTTCCGTTCGAATCCGGAAGAGAGGCGGGACGTGGGACGTTTTGCGCGGTCCGTATCGTCCGTGAGAATGAGAAAGCTCCGAAAACAGAGAGACCTGGAGGTCCGGGGGAACATATCGAGAATGACCGACATCGTGCGGTTCCTGCCCTACCCGGCACGACGACGGCTTGTCCATAATCTAATTCAGAAACACCAATTCTCCGTGTCCGTGACCATGTTGGGGGTAGTCTGGCCGATCGTGGAGAACGGTAGACCGAGCGACAATTCCTACCTCATCAACATCAAGGACACGGTTATCACCGAGATCCACGGCGTGGGTTACAAGCTGCTTTCGAGCACCCCGCTGACCCTTATCGCGTACGTGTATCTGAACAGACTAAACCTGGTGGCGGCAACCGCGGCGAGCCTGTTCACTCGTGATGAAGCTGAGTCATATATGGATAAGATTCTCGCAACGATCTCAGAGATCTCTTACGAGCTGTAGTCGTCCATTGTGCAGGTCCGACGTTAACCGATATGTCTCAGTCCTTCGGCAATGCCGATACGGCTGACCCGTATCGCAGGCGGAAGGGCCGCGACGAGACCCACGAGCAACGCGACCGCCGGAATGGTGAGCACGGTAGTTGCGGAGACCTCGAACACGGGCAAGAAGTTCTCCAACTGAACCTGAAAGATTCTCGCGCCGGGGTAACTCAAGACCGCGCCCAATACGCCGCCTATTGAAGCAATTGCCACGGATTCGCCTGCGATGAGCAGAAAGAGGAACCGTGGACCGAACCCCAGAGTCTTGAGTACTGCGTATTCGGCGGATCGTTCTCGCGCCGTCATGGCCATGGTATTGGCCAAGACGATGAGTATGACGGCAATGACCACCACCGAAATGACCTTGATTGCTCCCACGATGGCTCCGGTCATGGCCACAAAACCCAATTGGAATGCCTTTTCGGTCTCGGTAAGGGTTTCCGCCAGGGAGTTCTTGAACAGCGCGTCTATCTCCTCTGAAATTTCCGGAGCCCTCGCCGCGTCGCTGATTCGGACCATGTACCATCCCGTCTTGTCGGCCCGCTCGGGGAAGACTTTCTTGATGTGTTCGTTGAGGTAATCGTAGTGAAAGAAGAACGCGGTTTCGTCGACGGTCTTTCGAGCCCCTTTGTAGATGCCCGTCAGCTCAAGGGCAATATCCCCCGGGTAGATGGTTCCCTGTAGGGGAATGACGTCTCCGACCTTCCAGCCGTACCGTTGCGCAAGTTTCCTGCCGGCAATCGCGGCCTTGCGATTCTTCCGAAAGGCCCCCCGTTCTTGAACGGTCAGAATTAGGTCCGGATAGAGATCCAGGTAGTCCAATCCGCTCACGGCAAACTGCGCGAAGAAGTTCTTCTTGTCCTTGTAGACCCCGCCGTACCAAACTCCGTACGCCACTCCCGTGACGTCTCTCACGTGGAGTATCCTGTTCTTGTACGCCAAAGGAAGCGAATAGATCAGGGAAATCTTGTTTCTCACGACGAGTCTGTTGGCGGAGGATGCCTCCACGCCCGCGTACCAGGCACCAACGAGAGTCCTCAAGATTCCGAAAGCCAGCATCGCGATCACCACCCCCAGGATCGTCAGGCCCGATCGGAGTCGATGACGAAAGACATTTCGCACAATGAGTTTCAGGAGGTCCATGGTTAAGACACCGGGGCATCCCGCCGGCGGTCCCGAGGCGAGTCGACGGTAGGGAATTCGGAGGTCAGGGCGCTCAGCGTACGAATTCCTTCCTGCATATGCGCGATGGACCGCCGTCGTTGATCCTCCACCTTTGCGACCACGGCATCCAGCCGGCTGTCGAGGTGCCTCACGGCCGACTCGGCCAGGATCCCGGCGTCCTTTTCGAGCTTTCGAATCCGCCGGCCGGCAAGCACGTACACGAGAAAGATCTGACAAATTGCCAGCACGAGCAGTCCGGTCAAGCCTTCCGAACTGAAGAGAGAGGAGATCAACGCGAGCATCATTGTGAAGGCGCCGGAGAGGCTCGGCGATTCAAACCAGGCTTCGATTCGTCCGAGCCCGGTGAGCCGCAGGACAAGAAACGGGACGGGCATGAACAAGACCAGCTTCTGTCCGAAGCGTCGCCACCGCGCCATCGGCCCGCTCAGGGAACGCATGCGGGCCTCGAGGCTTTGGACGAATGCTTTGGAAGCTTCGCGAACCGCTGCATCCAGCAATCGTTCGGCCTGGGGTTCATCTTCCTTTTCGTTGCCTTGCCTGAAGGCCAGAAGGAGTTCCGAATCCATTAACGCGCCCGTCTTCTCCAGAAACGCGCTCCTGGGCCTTTTCCGCGCTTCCGCGACACTCTGGAAAACCGCTTCCAACAGGTGGCCCGAACCCGTTACGAGGATCGAGCGCCCACGAGACAGGAATCGCATGGCCCACCGGACAGAGGCGATGGATGCGTCCTCGGCAGCCAGGTGTCGCAACAACGAAGCCTGCAGGGCTTTCTCGTGCTCGTAGCCCTCTACGTTCCGCTCCTCGCGGCCGCCCGATTCGGACTCGATTCGATCGATCGTTTTCAGTATGCGGGCTTTTTCTTCGGGATGTATTCTCGCGTTGAGATCCGCAAGAAGCCGGCGAGTCTCTTCAACCAAGTTGATCGTTTTCACCGAAGCGATTTCCTTCGCGTCACGACGTACCATGAGGTAGTTGTGAAAGCTTCGGAACTCGTCGGCCGGCATGGGGTCGTATTTTTCCCCGCGGAACTCCTTATCGGCCGAGATGCTGAAGAGTCGCGGTTGTTCGACCCGAGCCTCATGCCTGAGCCGGAAGATGAGATCGCCCTGTACTTCTTTGAGCCGACCGTACCGGTCCGGGTGACCGTCGGCCAGAAGATCGTCGGTCTTATTCAGCACGAAGGTGAAGCTGTCCCTGTGCATACGCGTGCGCCGCACCATGTCGTAGAAAACCGCGTCGGCATACTTCTCCGGGCTCACGACCCAGATGACCGCGTCCAATTCCGGAAGCAGCCGCAGGACGGTCCGGCGGTTTTCTTCCTCAACGCTGTCGAAATCGGGCAGATCGAGAAGGACCAAATCCCTTATCGTGTCGACATGATGAACCGCATCCGGTTCTCGGAGCAGATCCGAGACTTTTTCGAGTCCTCGAGGGGTATCGTGATGGCGATAAACCACCGCCTTGTCCGTGTACGGTCTTCTGTCCGAGGCGTCGGAAATCTTATCCTTGGCAAGCGCATTGACAAGGGTCGACTTTCCCACGCCGGTTCCGCCGAGAATGCCCGCGTAGAGCACTTCTCCGGGGGTGTGGGCCTTTTCCAGAAGCGATCTTGTCCGTACGAGGTACTCCTGCAATTCCACTTCGGGAAGCACGTACCGCCCGGTGTCCTCCAGGAAACCGAGGATCTGCTCGATGGCGGCTGTGATGGATGCGCGGTTCACGGTACTCTCGACATTGTGCCAATCGTGCCGCCCATTTTATGCCGAATGCCGGCCGAGAGCAAGGACGGCCCCTTCCGGGAACACCGAGCCCGTTGGTATTGGTGGTGACGATTCCGATACTGCGGCGGTGTGCGCGTTATGGTGTGGGACAAGCTCCCGCGGCCGAACAATCGACGTCCAGCGGGCGAAGCCAGGGAAACCATACCGGAACGGGTTTCAGAGACAGGCAGGGAGCGGAGAATTCAATAGCCTTATTCGTGCCGGGGATACAGACCGATGCCTTTCCAAAGGATATCCAGGGAAGGATGTGGAATTCCGTCTTGACAAGGGTGGGCCAAATGGGGACGTCGAACGGCACGGAGATGGAACCGACGGTCTCCGGGGGAAGCGGCCGGTCCGGGACGCAGGGTCGGGAACCGTAACCGCCGGCGATGCAGAGCGCAGGCACCAGCACGAGAGCTGCAATGACGATCGTGACGACTACCAACCCGGAAGCTTTCATGACCATTCCTCAATACAAAACGGGAGCCGCGGAACATACAAGGCTTATGGGACGACGGCATCTTATCACCCCGCAGATCTCTCTGTCAAGAAAAGTGGGCGCCAAAAAAATCCGTCAATACGGTATGTTGGGAAAGCCTCTCCGTGCACGGTCGGCGCCGTGAATCGCTATGGGGCTCAAGGAGCGAAATTATGCAAGACGGGGCACTGAGCAATCTCTCCATCTTGCGCAGTCGGACGACAAGACTACTTCGCTTCCTTCGAAACGACAAATCGGTCGCCGGGTTCTTCGCCCGAGAGAGCATGGGCGCTCACATACGCGTTTTCGGCACATAAGCCGCTCTCTGCCCGGCACTGAAGTACCGACCTACTTTCAGCCGCCCCTTCGGGGCTTGGAAGGAATTGCGTCACGGAGGGACTGCATGAGAGTAGACCGGTCTTTCAAGGCCGGGCGGGACTTAGTCGAAAAGCTTTTCCGCGGGCTTACCTTCCGTGTCGTCCGTCCCAACGTAACCGGCCGTCTCACCGGGTTCAATTTCCAGGAAGTGTGCTCTCAAATTCTCCACATCTTTTCGAGTAATCCCGGGAACCGCAATGATGGAATCATCGGAAGCGGCAAGCATTTGCTTTACGCTGCCGAAGGCCGTAAGCAGAGCTCGTCGCTTTTTCGGGCCGATCCCCGACACGTCGTCCAGAGTGGAACGTATGACGGTTCTCGCGCGTCTTCGCGCGTGAGTCTTATGGGCAAACCGGTGAGATTCGTCTCGTACCCTCATCAGGAGCATCAGGCCCGGATCTCCCTTGGGAAATGTAACGGGGTTCTTTCGATTGGGAAGATAGAAGCGTTCCTGTTCGCCGTCCCCTCGAGGTTTCGCGATCGACGCCACGGGCGGCGCTGCGTTCCCGAGAAGTTCTCGCAGGGCCGCCGTTGCCGCGTTGAGTTGGGATTTTCCGCCGTCGATGAGCAGGAGGTCCGGCAGAGGATCTTCCTCCCGACGGCCCACTCGGCGGGAAATCGTTTGATGGATCATTCCCGGATCGTCCTGGTCCGGGAAGCCTCTTATCTTGTATTGTCGGTACTTGGACGTATCGGGTTTCCCGTCCGTAAAACGGATTTTTACTCCGACCGGTTCCCCTCCCGATGTGTTTGAAATGTCATAGCCTTCTATGGCTCTTGGCGGATGGGGCAGGCGGAGCCTTTCCGCGATACGCGCCAGGGTGTCTTCCAGCGTACCCTTTTGGTTCTCCCTCAGCAACGCGTCATGCGCGTTCTTCAAGGCAAGACTCATTAACCGCGCTCCCCGTCCTCGTGAGGGCACCCTGACCGACACTTTGTTGCTGCGCATGTCCGACAACCAGGCCTCGACGGCTTCGGGATTTTCTATCGAGTGGGAGACGAGCACTTCTTTCGGTACAAAAGCTCCCGCTCCATAGTACTGCTTGAGCGAAGATGAAAGGACCTCGTCGGCATCCAATGCCGGATTCCTGATAAAGAAGGTGTCCCCGGAAAGGAGACTGCCCTTGCGGAAGGAAAGCACCGCGACGACGAACAGGTTTGATTCCGCTGCAACAAGGGAGAAGACGTCCTGATCCTTGAGGTGAAAAAAGGAGACATTCTGTGCCTCCAGAGTGCGTTCCACCGCGGAAAGGCGGTCCCTGATCCTGGCCGCTTCCTCGAAACGGAGTTCGCCGGCCGCCATTTCCATTTCGCGGTTCAGGGTGTCGATCAAGTCGTTGCTCTTGCCTTGCAGCAACAGGGTAACGCCGCGTACCATGCGCGCGTATTCATCACGGCTGACTCGACCGGCGCACGGACAGAGACATCGTCTCATCTGACAGTTCAAACAAGGTCTCTTGCACGTCTCAAGTTGTCTCTCAGTGCACTGACGAAGCGGGAACAGTTTAAGGATGAACCGTAACGTGACCCGCGCGTCCCGAGCGGACGAATACGGTCCGAAATAACGCTCTCCGTCCGGTTTGATCCGTTGGGTCCTGACCAGCGTCAGCCGGGGAAATGGGTGGGTTACGTTGAGTTTCAAGGAGAAGAACGACTTGTCATCTCGAAGATCCACATTGAATTTGGGCCGATGCTGTTTAATGAGGTTGTTTTCAAGAATCAGCGCCTCTTTTTCGGTCTCGGTGGAAATGGTGCGAACACCGTCCACTCGCTTAATGAGGTAGGGAATTCTGGGCCGTTCGTCACCTCCTCTCACAAAGTAACTTCTCACTCGATTACGCAGATTCGCGGCCTTACCGACGTACAGGACCTTGCCTTTGCGGTCGGTCATGAGGTATACGCCCGGGCTCACGGGGAGATTCTTAAGGAATTCTTCGTCAACCGGCATGGCCGCCCTCGCAGTTCGTACGTCTTGCCGCCGGCATCCATTCTCGGCCGTGCCGTGTCTTGGCCGGCGCGTACCTCCGTGCCGGCATCTCTCGGAACGCCGGACTCTTACCGACACGAGTGCAGGGCGTGCCTCCCCGCGACATGGAATGGTTACTCCAGTTCACAATAACCCTTGATTGGAGATCATCCGATCTGCTAATAATTAATATTTGCCAAACCGTTGTCTTGTCAACGGTACATCTTCCGCCACGGTGTCCGGAGCAGTCTATGAGAAAGAACGAAGATCGAAAGTTGGCCGAAGAAACCTTCTTGAGGGACCGGGGCCGCGTGACCAACAAAGACTTGGCAAAGGCCCTCGGTGTTCATCCCGCGACCGTCGCCCGGTGGAAGAAACTTGACGAATGGGACATTAAGCTGGTTCAGTCGATCTCCAATCGGGAGGGACCAGCCGATGTGGACGATATGTACCAGGTGGACTTGAAACACTTGGGGCTGCTCAACGAGCGTATCGAGGCGCACCTCGAAAAGAGCGAACTCCCGCCCTCGGAAATTCTGGAATTGGCTCAAGCGAAGTTCCACATCATGCATTGTATGGAAATAATAAACGATCAGGTCAGATACCCTATCGTTCCAGACTTCGAAGAGGATCAACACGATTTCGATTGATCTTTTGGTAAAGGAGCACACATGATTGAGATGAGGTTTCACGGCAGGGGAGGCCAAGGAGCGGTCACGTCCGCGGAACTTGTGGCCCAGGCCGCCATTGACACGGGGAAGTACGCCACGGCGTTTCCCAGTTTCGGCCCGGAACGTCGAGGCGCTCCCGTCGTCGCGTTTGCAAGGGTGGACGAGCGACCGATCCGATTGAGATCCAAGATCTACAACCCTGACGTGGTAATCGTTTTGGACCCGTCGTTACTCGACATTGCCAATCCTGCGCAGGGTATTCGAGATACAGGTATCCTGATCG
This sequence comes from Desulfomonilaceae bacterium, assembly GCA_031082285.1. Classification (GTDB taxonomy): domain Bacteria; phylum Desulfobacterota; class Desulfomonilia; order Desulfomonilales; family Desulfomonilaceae; genus JAVHLK01. Next base: position 27,444 of record JAVHLK010000008.1, on the reverse strand, counting down.
TCAACACCACTCACTCAGCAGAGGCCATCAGGAAGCAGCTGAACTACAAGGGTCGTCTCGCCCTGGTGGACGCGGGCCGCATCGCCCAGGAAGTCCTGGGGTTGCCCATTACGAACACCACCATGGTGGGAGCATTGATAAAGGGCACCGAACTGATGACCGTCGAAGCCCTCAAGGAACCCTTCAACAGGCGGTTCGGTAAGATCGCACCAAGAAACATCGAGGCGATGGAACGAGCGTGGAAGGAAACCGCCATATCCGCGTGAGACCCTCGGATTCGATCGACAGATACGGATGGCCCGTCCAAGGACCATTGAGATAACGTGGAGGAAATCGTGACCAAATCCATGGAAGAGATGACATGGCAGGATATAGAGCCGGGAGGCGCGATCAGCGAACCTGGAAACGCGTCGTGTTACCACACCGGCACGTGGCGGTCCCAGAGACCCAACTATTCGGAAGAGATCTGTATAAGATGTTGGAGATGCTGTGTGATGTGCCCTGATGCAGCCATTTCCCCGGATTACGAGAAGAATGTGTTTGTCTGGAATTATGACTATTGCAAAGGCTGCGGCATCTGCGCCTATGAGTGCCCGGTAGATGCCATCGCAATGGAAGAGGAGGGGAAGTAATGGGCCGGAGAGTCGGTATTGAAGTATCCATCGCGGCAGCCGAGGCCGTTGGGCTCTGCGATGTGGATGTCGTGGCGGCATATCCAATCACGCCGCAAACCCACGTGGTGGAACACCTTTCGGAATTGGTAGCCGACGGTCACCTCGACGCGGAGTTTGTTCCGGTCGAATCCGAACATTCGGCAATGAGCGTCTGCTGCGGTTCCAGTGCCGTAGGCGCCCGCACCTTCACCGCCACCGCGGCGCAAGGGCTGGCACTCATGGCGGAGATCGTGTTTATCGCGTCCTCCATGCGATTCCCTGTCGTCATGTTTCTGGCAAACAGAGCCCTCAGTGCTCCCCTGTCGATCTGGAACGACCATTCGGATACCATGATGGTTCGTGATTGCGGATGGATACAGGTTTTCTGCGAGAACGGTCAGGAGGTCTACGATTCCATTTTTCACTCGTTTAGGGTTGCCGAGGACCCCGAGGTTTCATTGCCCGTCATGATCAACGTGGACGGTTTTACGCTCACTCACGTGATCGAACCCATCGAATTCTGGACCAAGGACATGGTTCGGCAGTACCTTCCCCCCTTCAAGCCTCTTGTACGCCTTCATCCCGATAAGGTCGTCTCCATGGGCGCGTTCGGCATGCCCGAGATTTACGCGGAACAACGGTACGCGCATGACCTGGCGATCGCCAATTCCAGGCCCGTCATCGACAAGGCGTGGGAGGAGATCGCGGGATTGACCGGACGAAAATATACGGCGGTCGAATCGTACATGACCGACGGGGCCGAGACCATCGTACTCGCGATGGGTTCCTTGTGCGAAACCGCTTCACTGGCCGTGGACGGGTTACGCGAACAAGGCAAGAAAGTCGGGCTCGTGAAGCTTCGACTCTGGCGGCCTTTCCCGGTAGACGATCTCAAGGAGGCTCTTGCCGGGGCGAAGGATGTCGTGGTACTGGACCGGGCCGTATCGCCGGGCGGCGGCAATGCTCCGGTCACGTCGGAAATCAGGGCGGTCATGTATCATGAGCCGGAGCGACCCAACATCCACTGCATGATTGCCGGACTCGGCGGTCGAGATGTTACCCCGGAAGATGTCTGCAACATGATCGATCTGGCATTGACGGAGAAAACCAGAGATTATCATATCTACGGTGTTCGCGGTTGACGACGGACACGTGCACGGAGAATTTTATGGCCGAAGCAACGAAGAAAAAAGAGATCAAGCCGCTGAAGAACTTCTCGACGGAAGAGTATATAAACTCCGGTCACCGGGCCTGTCAGGGGTGCGCGGAAGTATTGGCCGTGCGCCACGTGCTCAAAGCCATCGGCCCGGATATGGTTCTCGCTATGGCTACGGGATGCATGGAGATCATCTCTTCTCCTTATCCCCTCACCTCGTGGAACATCCCATGGATTCACGTCGCGTTCGAGAACGCGGCCGCGGTGGCGTCGGGGGTGGAATCCGGTCTGAAGGCATTGAAACGCAAGGGCCGGATCCCGGACAAAGACATTACCGTGGTGGCCATGGCAGGTGACGGCGGCACCAGCGACATCGGCTTCCAGGCACTTTCGGGAATGATGGAACGCGGCCACAGAGTCATTTACGTCTGCGTGGACAATGAGGCCTACATGAACACGGGCATCCAACGTTCGTCCTCGACGCCGTTCGGTGCAACCACCACGACGTCGCCCGCGGGCAAGGTCCACCCCGCGGGTCAGATGACCTGGAAAAAGGATATGACGGCCATCGCCGCAGCCCATGGTATTCCCTATGCCGCGACCGCGTGCCCCTCCTATTTCGCGGACCTGGGCAACAAGGTGAGAAAGGCCAAAGCCGTCAACGGTGCCGCATACCTCCACATCCTCTCGGTATGCCCCACCGGCTGGAGAATTCCTCCGCAAAAAGCGATCGAATACGGCAAACTCGCAGTGGACACAGGGATCTTCCCGCTGTACGAGGTGGAAAACGGTTCGTGGAAGCTGAATCGCAAGCCCAAGGAATTGAAACCCGTGAGCGAATACTTCAAGGGCCAGGGCAGGTACCGACATCTCGACGAGAGGCTCACCGAATATATTCAGGGACAGATCACGGAGAGATGGGAGCGGCTGGTCAAACAATGTGGAGCGGATGACAAGAAGGAGAAGTAATCTGGTTCCATGCGACCTGTACAGACCGCATGGAAAAGCGGTCGGCAACCCCTGCCGACCGCTTTCCTTGTTCTGCCGGTACTGCGCTGCGGAAATTCAGGCGAACCGCCATGACGGGTAGTCACAACTGATCATGAAAGTCCGCCTTGGCTCCGGACCGCAGATCCCGCGGGACGCAGGACGGATAGGCGTTCCCAGGCAGAGCCTGGGAACGAGAACGAAAAGGACTTTCAGGTAAATGCGCGGAAGTTCTCGCCCTACTTGCTGCGCCGGCTTCCGTGCAGGTATTCTTTGCTTTAACGCCGACGACCCAACAGGGAGGGGCTCCGGAACCCTGCCATTGACACCCCGCCCGATTGCCGAGGTCGACATAACGGTACGTGCCGTTACGCTGAAAACATGCGACCTTACTCGCGTCGTGGACTAAAAGTCGTCGTCCTCATCGTCGGGCCAATCGATATAGGGTTTCTCCTGGTCGACCATCGCGTTGACCATAAATTCCACCAGACCCGTGTACCAGATACCGGTCTTCTCAAAGACCTCGTAATGCTCAAGCATATCTCGGATCATGCCCTTGCAGTTAGAGCACGGGGAGCAAACCATCTTCCGAATTGACGGGTCCATCTCTCCCTGGAACGCGTTCAAGATCTGCTGCAGCTTCTTCCTGCCCGAGACGAGACGTTTCCAATCGGAGAAATTGCCCGAAGACATGATGGCAAAACCTGATCCGCCTCCACAGCAATAGTTCTCCACTCCATGGGGCGTCATTTCTCTGAATCTGCCCGGAGGGAAGATCGCGTTGAGGATATTTCTCTGGGGCTGGACGAGCCCCATAAGTCGGACCGCGTTGCACGGATCGTGAAGTGTCACCGGGAAATCATTCTTGGACGGATCGAACTTAATCTTGCCGCTCTTGACGATATCCCAAAGCAGCGTATAGGAACTCTCCCGCGGGATCATCATTTGTCCCGGCAGGAGGCGGTCGGCAATGACCGACAGAGCCTTGTGCGCGTGGCCGCATTCACCGATGACAATCTTCTTGACTCCCAACTCACGTGCCACATCCAAGTGTTTAAGGGCGACTCGGGCAAACTGCACATCGTCATACCAAAGGCCGTAGTTGACCGCATCGTACCCGACGAGGTCCGTGGAAATCGTGTAGCTTATGCCCGCCGCGTCGAAAAGAATCGCGAAGGCCATGGGATTCTCGGGCCACGCCATGAACTCACCGGCATTGTGTACGAGCAGGATGTCGGCATCCTTCTTGTTGATCGGTATCTTAATGGTCTTGCCGGTCTTCTCCTCAATATCGTCTTCCAGGTACTCGATAATGTCTTCCACGGCCGCCTTGATCATCCCGGTACTCGATCCGAATTTCAGCTGCTTGACCGATCCTTTCTCATGCACCTCTTCTGATGCAATACCGAGTTCCTGGCTGAAAATCTTTCTGAGTTCGTGAGTGATGAGGCCGTTGTCCACTCCAATTGGACATACCTGCGTACAGCGTCTGCACAAGGTACAGCGATAAGCCAATTCCGCAAGCCGAGCTACCGTGTCCCAGTTCAGATCGATATCATGGCCTCGAAAACCTGCCAGCAGCTTTCCGCCCGTGGACAGGTACTTCTTGGCAATCTTGCGGAGCACGTCGGAACGGAACGTGGGTCGATAGATGTCTTTGCCGCCGCTCATTTCATAGACCGGACACGCGTCCGCGCATGTCTGGCACTTGGCGCAATACTCGAGAGAAAGCATCAACGGCTGAAGGAACGTCCAGTTGTTCTCTCTGGACAAAAGTTTCTCCAAACCGCTCAGAAAAGCCCGTACCAGTCGCGCCTCTTCCTCAGGACTCTCCGGTTTCGGCAGCGTCAGTGCGCTTACGCCGTCCAGGCTATGCTCCCACCGTCTTTTCTGATCTTCGGTCAATTCCGTGATGGGTGTTTCCTCGTAATCATCGTAGGGCGGCGGCAACGGGACGACATCCTTCGGCTTTATATGCTCCAACTGTTCTGTTTTCTTGGTAATTTCTTCTGGTCTCATTGTGTTTTCCTCCGCTTACTTTTTCTCTTCGTCAGCCCAAGGATTGGCCGTTGCCACATCGGCCCATGACTTCCTTCCCCCCTCGGCCCCAACATGAGGGGCCGCCCAGGTCACAGGATAGGCAAGGTACTTCTTAATCTTAGAATCCATTCCCGGGTCGCCGACATTCGGGGCGTCATCCCACTTCACCTTGTCCCACATAAAATACTTGGAGACCATGTGGGTCATGTGGGTGAACGGAAAGTAAGCCCAGAAGCCGAGAAAAAGGAGCAGATTAATGACGTGAAGGCCGGTCATTTCGGGGATAGGCCTGAACGTGAGCAGACTCGCCAGAAATTGACGGGAAACGTCAAATCCCGGGTCCCTCATCCAAACCAGGAACCCCGTTACGAATATTGCCGCAAGCCAAATCAGATTCATAAAATCAATCGGCGCGGTATGGTCGATCAGCGCCTTATCGGTGAGCCTCATGACGACGAGCCCCAAAGCCCCGATAGTACCCAGAATGAAGCCGATGACGGCCAGAACCTGAGTCAATGCTTGCACGAATGACGCCAAAGCGGAGGTCCCGGGCGTGAGGCCCCATATCGAGAGGATTGCTCCGACAGCCAGAAATGCAAGACCGCCTATGCTCAAGTACAGTCCCATATGAAATGGAAAAGACCAGTACCAAAGGCGGCGATTGTCTTCATACAATGCCTTGATGAAGAGAATTTCGGGCACCATGAATGCGTACTGCGCCATGTGGTCCTTGTGTCGAGTCTTTTTCCAATGATCCACTTCCTCGAAAAAGGACCCCCCGTACGGCTTGCCTTCATGAGGGACCGGATAGAGCTCCCACCGCACGTGCATGGGCATGGTGAAGTATTTGAGAAGTTTTGCGGCGAACGCCACAACGAAGACGACGCCGGCTGCGTACGTCAACAACCTGAGAATGATATCCATTTCCTGCTCCTCCGAGGGTGTTGTTACTGGAAGAATTTCCGGCGATGGGAAAACGAATCAGAAAATTTGTAACACGTTCCTTTATTTTTTTCTAGAACTTTCCGTTCGCCTTGATTTACTTTTCTTCATTCGAAAAACGTATTTTCGATAAGCTTACTAGTCCATAGTTCCCCACCCTAACGTGGTATTTCTTTACTTGAGCGCCAGGACATCCTTGGGTCGGTTTAGGGTCCTGCTCTTACAATACATGTAAAGATGGTTCTTCTTACTCGACTGTCAGACCGACATCGAATCCGTCAATGAGACGGGAAGACTTTGTCAATCATACCGTACAATTCACCGAGCTTCATCGGTGTCCTCGGCACACCGGAAGGCTCCAAGATCGGACCGCGGACGTGTTGCCGAACACGGGCCTGAAAGCATTCCCAACCAAGTTTCATGAACAATGACGGTACCGAAGGTGCTGATGATTGAACGGAGAAATCGCGCGGGGTGAAAGAATGCGTGAAACGGATACCGTATGGAGAGGCGCGTGCGGCATCGGGACACACGCGGTATCAGCCTCGAACATCAGTATTTTCCTGCGTGATGCTCCCGCTCATCTCCATCCCAGTCCGGGTAACCTTCGTCCTCCGATTCTTCGGTCTCGTTGCTCGTTTCGGCAACAGGTTCATCCGCAAAATCCGCTCTGAAGAATCTGTTTATCCACTCCACACCCCAGGGATCTTCCTCCAGGAACTCCCTGAGTTCCGGAACGCCTTTGAGGTTACGGAACTCCACCCAGCCGTCCTTCTCGTTCATCAGCGTCAATTCTTCGGGCTTGTCGTCGGACCAGTCGATGAAATAGGGCGAATGGGAACTCATCAGAACTTGCTTGCTCGGGTGGGCCGCAGCGAATCGATGCATCAGACCGTACAGAACTCTCAGTCTATTGGGATTGAGATAGGTTTCCGGTTCTTCCACGAAGAAAATCCTCGGCTGATCGGGAAGGTTGAAGAGCGTACACAAGGCGAGGAAGACCAGAAAACCGTCCGACAGCTGCGGTCCGACGAAGTACCCTGATTTGGACTCTTCTTCCACGCCGATTCCCACCTGATGAGGATCTCCCAAGTGAGGAGTGAAGATGCGCCGAATGCCCGGAATACTCCGGGAGATCTCCTGAACGATCCGTCTAAAGTTGTCGGGATGGTTCCTTTCCAGGTGGTGGATCACTGCGGCAAGGTTTTCTCCTGTGTGATCGAGAAGATAGGAATCTTGTACGGCAGACGGCTTCTTGATGAGATCGGGTACGAAGCGATACCTTTTGATCTTTGAAAGGCATTGTGCCACTGCCCGGATCCGCTTTTCCGCGTCATTCCATGCGTGGCCCTTTCTCATCTGAGCCATTTTGGATTCTCGTGCCTTGACGTCCGAGATCGTGAAGAGAATTTCCCCCTGGACTTGCTGCAGCGTCTCCTCTTTGATCAGGTATTCGTTGCGTCGAATCTCACTGAATATCAATACGTAGTTATAGTTTGTGCCGTCAACCTCCAAGGTGACTTCGAAATAGAGGTCCAGGTCCTGCGGGCTTGGATCGCCTTTCTGTCTCCTGCTCAGGGTCTGCCGAAACGTGAACGGACCGGGTCCGAATGCGCTGCTGAAGGGTCCGGATGCGAGAAAACTGAGCATAAGGAGAAAGTTTCCCAGGTTGGACTTGCCCGCGCCGTTGGGACCGATGAATACATTAAGGGGCCGGACGTCGAACTCAGCCTCTCGGAAATTCTTGAAGTTCTTAATGCGAATACTCTTGATCATTTGGCACAAATTCCTTTCTGCATCCCGTATCCATACCGGCCGCTCATCGCCTTTGCGCCGAAACATGGGCTGCAGGCCGAGCACGCATACCCATGTAAAATAATGAGTGCCGCGGGCCGTTTACCGTGTCGACATGAGAGGCACAATGCTTCCGTTTGAATGTCACTCCTTTGAAGTGGCGTCGAGAGTAGTCTCTCAGCCGTGACCATTCTCAGTCGGGCAATGTTGCCGACGGGCCTCGGCATTCCAAATTCGCTTTTCTATTGACGTCCGCCCCATCGCTCTCGATTCCTCTCCGGGCATGCCGTGAGATTTTCCACAGCGAACGGACAGGAAGCGTAGCCGAATCGGGGCGCGATTTCATTCTCCGCAATGACCGATGTCGAGACCTTGGAAGCCGGCGCGGAGCAATGCATGCTCGGAATCATTTTTCATCAAGAGACGAGGAGATCCAGCTCATCATAGATCGGAGTTGTTTTCCAACTGTCTCAATAGGATGTTCGGCACCTTGCCGCTCGAGAGCCCTGAATACGGGGCGTCCGGCGGCATTCTCCAGAATCCACTCGCGCGCAAATTCTCCGGAACGGATCTCCGCCAGAATTCTCTTCATTTCGGCACGAGTCCTGTCATCAATGATTCGTGGGCCGCGAGTCAAGTCTCCGAACTCAGCCGTGTTACTTACCGAGTAGCGCATACGTTCGATGCCGCCTTCGTAGATCAGGTCCACGATGAGTTTGAGTTCGTGCAGACACTCGAAATATGCGATTTCGGGTTGATACCCGGCCTCGACCAGGGTTTCGAAACCGGCCTGGATCAGGGCGGTTACGCCTCCGCACAACACCGCCTGCTCGCCGAAAAGATCGGTTTCCGTCTCTTCCGCGAACGTGGTTTCGATAAGGCCGGCCTTGGTGCAGCCAAGTCCGTGAGCGTACGCCATGGCCGCCTTTCGGCACTCTCCGCTCGCATCTCGGTGGATGGCCAGTAACCCGGGGACACCCTGGCCGGTCTTGTACATGCGCCTGACAAGATGACCGGGGCTCTTAGGTGCAATCATGAACACGTCAATGCTCGGGTCGGGGTCGATCTGCCCGAAATGTATATTGAATCCGTGAGCGAATGCCAAGGTCTTGCCCTTTTCCATGGCGGGCTGAATCTTCTCCCTGTACAACGGGGCCTGCAGTTCATCAGGAACGAGTATCATCACAATGTCCGCTCGCTTGGCCGCCTCGTCCACCTCCATCACCGTAAGGCCGTCTTCCGCAACCTTGTTCCAACGATGACTACCACTCCGCAGCCCCACAACGACACTCACGCCGGAATCTTTGAGATTGAGTGCGTGCGCGTGACCTTGACTGCCGTATCCAATTACCGCAACAGTTTTTCCGTCCAAGGCTGCAGGGTCTGCATCCCGGTTATAATAGATTTTTGCCAACAGATTTCTCCGCAAGTTGATGATTTATAAGAGTTCATGAGCAATGCCGGCGATTGTAACAAAAACCACGGATTGCATCAAGATTTTGATGTCTCCTATGCTGTTTTTCTCCTGTTATCATTTCCGGGCGACACGTTCGGAGTTAAGTCCCGCGGTTTTGCGGGATGCATCCCGGTCATCGCAGGAACCGAAACCCTCACGAATGTGCAGTCCGGTTACGTGTCGCCGCGGGGCGATCTTCCTTGAAGACATGCCGTGGCGTTTCAATGAGGACGGTCGTGTCCGGCGGAACCGACGAGGTGAGCCAGACGTTCCCTCCGATCACGCAGCGGGCACCTATGACCGTCTCTCCCCCGAGAATCGTGGCCTGAGCGTAAATGGTTACGTCGTCTTCGATGGTGGGGTGTCTCTTGCGACCTCTGAGGTAGTTGCCTCCTTCGGATTCGCGGGGTACCGACAGGGCCCCAAGAGTGACTCCCTGGTAAATGCGAACACGATCCCCTATATCAGTGGTCTCACCGATTACAACCCCGGTCCCGTGATCGATAAAGAAGTCCGACCCGATCGTTGCGCCCGGGTTGATGTCGATCCCCGTGAGTGAGTGCGCGTGTTCGGTCATGATTCTCGGCATGAGCGGTATGTTCCGGATGTACAGTTCGTGCGCGACTCGGTAGACGAGGATGGCGTACAGTCCCGGATAGGAGAAGACTATTTCATCGAGGCTCTTGGATGCGGGATCGCCGTCGTAGTGGGCTCGGACGTCACGTGCGAGTTTCTCTCTAATGGCCGGGAGCTTCTCCAGGAACACAATGGCTTCCTCTCGGCCCTTCTGAAGGCACTTGACGCACAGACTGTCCATGCGGCGGCACTCGTGCCGGATGCTCTTGGAAATTTGGGCCGCAAGGAGTTCGAACGCAATGGTCATCTCGTGGCCGAGATGATAGGACAGCGTGGAATGGGTGAGTTCCTGTCTGCCGAAATAGCCCGGGAAGAGAATATCCTGAAGGATTCCGAGAATGCGGATGATTTCGTCCTTGGAGGGAATTAACGCGGCCCCCACATGATTGACGTTTTCCTCGTGTTCACAGGAACGTGCCATGGCCTCAACGGCCGCCTTCAGACGCGCTTCCTGTGACGGAATGATCACGTCTTCTTCATACTCGCAGATGTTCTCCATTTCTCGATCGTCGGCCATGGCGCGTGTGCTCTCCTGAGTTGATTCTTTAGCCCCGAGCCCCATGATAGCACAAAGAGCGATCGAACGCGCACAACAAACAATGACGCATCTCAGCCCCCCCGTGCTCCGCGGAAGCCTCCCGTCACGCTCGATCGCTTGTGCCGTACAGGGGCGGGCTGATGTTTTCGGAGCGGCATATGGGGCATCGACCCGGCGTGGTAAACCGCCTTCGTTTCTTGAAGACATAATCGCACATAAGACATCGTGCCGGCTCACGTATTATGGAAGCACCCTTGCCGACGGTTTTCTCCACGTGGGGGAGATGATCGTATACTTCCCGCTCCCGTATCCCGAGAATACGAGACAGGTCTCTGGCCGAGTACGCTCCCTGACTGAGCATCAGGAGGATTCTTCGTCGTATGGTCAGGGGCGCCTCCTTAGGGGCAAGAGTATGTCCGAATCTTAGCACGGGGCACCGGGATCAGGTCAATCCGAACCGCGTAAGGTCCTTGCCTTGCTCGAAACCAAGGGAGTCGAAGGCCGGTTGCCACTGAATGCACATCCGAGGAACACCTTTGATCTTGACAAGCCGTGAGGTTTTCAGAGAGGATAATTCTTCCGTTAATCGAACGTCATCTCTTCTCGCAACCGGCACTACATCCGTATAGGGAGGCAGGTATGGCCCAGAGGTCTTTGAATAAGGTAATGCTGCTCGGAAACTTGGGCAGGGATCCCGAAGTCCGCTATACGGGCTCGGGAAAGGCCGTAGCCACATTTACGGTGGCAACGTCCTTTACGTGGCGCGATCAGGCCGGCCAAGATCAAGAGAGAACCGAATGGCACAAGGTCGTTGCCTGGGGCCGCCTGGGAGAGGTCTGCGGCGAATACCTCAGTAAAGGGCGACAAGTGTACATTGAAGGTCGAATTCAGAGCCGGGACTGGGAAGATCAGGACGGTAATCGGCGAACCACCGTTGAAATAATTGCCAACGACATGATCATGCTCGGCGGTGGTGCAGGCCAGGCCCGTCCCCGGGAAGGCGATCGGAGAGGTCCCGAATCGGGCCAATCCGGAGGGAAGGCGGAATCTTCACGGCGAGAGGACGACCGCGCGTACTATCCGCCTCCGCCGGAAGACGAGATCCCATTCTAATATAGTGTCGGCCCTTGAATACTGCGGACACCTTCACGTTTGTCATTGCGAGCCCCAGCTTCCGTGTCCGCAACACTCGGGTATCGCGCCTCTGACTCGGGAAAAGGAGATCGATACGTGACCGAATTCACGCAACTCCGTACCGAGTGCTCCGGCAGCCGGAGCGATCTGTTCAATCTACTGCTTTTGATGTAGACTGTATGATACGTTGAGGAACAAAGGAGAAACCATGCACACACGGATCGGGTGGATGGTGGCGGTATCGGCGACGGCAGTGATCTTCATTCTGACTCTTGGCGCCGTCGGCAGTGAAATCCGGGCATTCAGTGAAGCACCCATGTTGGCGGAGAAGGTCAAGGAAGGAAAGCTTCCTCCCGTGGAAAAGAGGCTTCCCTCTTCTCCCGTAGTGGTGAAACCGCTGGAACGACCGGGGGAATACGGAGGCATGTGGAGACGAGCCTACACGGGTCTTTCCGATCTGGTCGGGGCAAGGAGGCTCGTCTACGATCCGTTGGTTCGGTGGAGTCCCGATTACAAGATACTGCCCAATTTGGCCGAGAAGTGGGATATCGGCGACAATGGGCGGACATTCACCTTCCATCTGGTCAAAGGGGTGCGCTGGTCTGACGGAGAGCCGTTCACGGCGGATGACATCATGTTCTACTTCGATGACGTGCTCTTCAATACCGAGCTCACGTCAACGATTCCCAGGTGGATCGCTCCGGGCGGCAAACCTCCAAAGGTCACCAAGATTGACGATTATACGGTTCGCTTCGAGTTTGCCGAACCGTACGGGCTGTTCCTGGATCAACTGGCGTGTCCTCACGGCATGGACCTGGTCACAAAGCCCAAACACTATCTAAAACAGTTCCATAAGCAGTACGCGGAGCCTGCGAAACTGGAAGAGCTGATGAAGGAGAAGAAGGTCTCCTCGTGGGCGAGACTTTTCCTCGACGCGTCCGACCTGAGACAAGCGCTGTTCGTCGACCCCGAGATTCCTTCCATTTGTGCCTGGATCACCACGGTTCCCGCGCCGGCGAAACGGTTCGTGATGGAACGTAATCCCTATTACTGGAAAGTTGATACGAAGGGCAAGCAACTTCCGTACATCGATTCCATCGTGCATGACCTACAGGCCGAGGCTCAAACCATTCTTCTCAAGGCCATCGCAGGTGAGATTGACTTTCAGGGCCGCAGTCTGGGAGGGATGCAGAATTCCGTACTTCTCCTGGCCAGTTTGGCTCAGGGCAATTATAAGCTGGTTCCCAAGATGTCTACGGCTTCGGTGGGCCTGCTCCTGGCACCCAATTTGAATCATCCCGACCCGACTATGAAGAAGATCCTGTCCGATCCCCGGTTCCGTAAGGCGCTTTCCTATGCAATCAACAGGAAGGAAATCAACAAGATCGTCTACCGAGGCAAGGGAATCCCCAGACAGGCTGCACCGCTCAAAGAGTCCGATTTCTTCAGCGAATCGTACGAGAAGGCCTATACGGTGTTTGCCCCGGACAAGGCGGAAGCGCTGTTGGACGAAATAGGGCTCAAGAAAGGTCGGGACGGCAAGCGAGTTCGTCCCGACGGCAAGACTCTGGAGATTGCTCTGGACGTGATGGTGAACGTTCAGAGTTGGGTGGACTGCGCAGAGATCATCGCGTCGAATCTCAGTAGCGTTGGGATCGAAACGGAAGTAAAATCGGAGACGCGGGAACTCTTTCGCCAGCGAACACAAAACGCGTCTCACGACATTGCGCTCTGGTCGGGTGACGGAGGAATGGAATGCCTCCTGGAGCCGCGATGGTATTTCCCTTACAACTCCGAAAGCCTGAACGCTCCCTTCTACGCCAGGTGGTATCAATCCGGCGGCAAGAGGGGTGAGGAGCCTCCCGCGGAAATCAGGAAGCTCATGGATACCTACAACGAAATCCTGGGAACCGTATCCAGGGAAAAGCAAAGGGAACTCTTCGGCAAGATCGTTGACGCCAACGAGAAGAATCTTTGGGTCATCGGACTGGTTCATGATCCGCCCGATTACTACGTAGCCGCGACCAACCTGTTCAACCTGCCCAAGAAGGACTTCCAGAGTTGGACGTATCCGAATCCGGGACCGATTTGTCCGGAGCAGTTCTTTTTCGGCAAGAAGAGGTGACGGGACCCGAACCACGATGGAGAAACCGAGGCGGGCAAGAGCAGACGGTGTCCCGCCTTGCATTCCGTGTGCTCCGGCCGACAAGCCGACCGAACACGGATTGAGGCGACGGCCCGCCTGCCGTTGAGAGCGGGAGACGGCAGGTGGGGACGGAAGTTCCCGGCAAAGACGTCGACTCGTGTCGACGCAGAGTCACTCTTATGAGCGCCATTGGTGTCGGAAGCAGCTAAGGCAACTTCTCCCGGTTGTACTTCGCATGTCCGGCATATTCCAAAGTATGTGAAGGAAGCCCGAATGTTGGCCTATATCATTCGTCGTCTGTTCACGATGATTCCCACCCTCATCGCGATTTCCATCATTTCCTTCATCATTATTCAGTTGCCGCCGGGTGATTTTCTTACGTCCTATGTCGCGCAACTCAGTATGAGCGGAGAACACATCGATCAGGTCGAGTTGGACACACTAACCAAGCGATACGGCCTGGATCAGCCCATTTACGTCCAATATCTCAAGTGGGCATGGAACTTCGTACGCGGGGACTTCGGCCATTCCTTTGAATGGAACAAGCCTGTGTCGGAACTCATCGGCGAGCGTCTCGCGCTGACCATCCTCATCTCGGTATGCACGCTCCTGTTCACCTGGGCCGTCTCGATTCCCATCGGAATTTATTCCGCGGTACGCCAGTATTCGTGGCTCGACTATGTTCTCACCGTGGTGGGGTTTATCGGCCTTGCCACGCCGAACTTCCTCTTTGCTCTGGTGCTCCTGTGGGTCTCGTTCGCATATTTCGGCATGAGTATCGGAGGCCTGTTCTCGCCCGAATTTTACGACGCGCCCTGGAGTGTGGCCAAAGTCGTGGATCTGATGAAACATCTGTGGATCCCCGTGGTAATCGTGGGAACGGCCCACACGGCAAAGTTTATTCGTATAATCAGAGGGAATTTACTGGACGAACTGAAGAAACCTTATGTCGTGACCGCGAGAGCCAAAGGCCTTCCTGAGACTCGCCTCATTCTCAAGTATCCGGTGCGCGTGGCGATTAACCCACTCGTGAGCACCATCGGATGGACGCTTCCGGAGCTTGTATCGGGAATTGCCATCACCGCGGTGGTCCTGAACTTGCCGACCACCGGTCCGCTCTTGCTCAACGCGCTCTTGAGCCAGGACATGCAGCTCGCCGGAACATTTATCATGTTTCTCAGCGCACTCACGGTCATCGGCACCCTCGTATCGGATATCCTGCTGGCCTGGGTCGATCCTCGAATTCGGTTCGGCGCGCGTGAGGGACTATGAACCAGGACAAGATCCGAGCGGAAAAATACCTCAACGCGTCCACCAGGCAGCTGATCTGGTGGCGCTACAAGAAGCACCTCCTGGCAATGGCCGGGCTGTTCTGTATCGCGGGCCTGTATGTCGTGACCATATTCTGTGAGTTTCTTGCTCCATATGACAAGGCCACCTTTCACGTGGACGCGATTTATGCGCCGCCGTCATCGATACGGATCTTCGACCAGGACGGGAAGATTCGACGCCCGTTCGTGTACGCCTGTACGCTGGAAATCGACACCGAGACCCAGCAGATGTGCTACGTGGAAGATACCGATGAACGTTTCCCCATACGTTTATTCGTCAGAGGCGATACCTATGAGTTCTGGGGGTTGTGGGAGAGCGATCTCCACCTTTTCGGGGTTGACGCTCCGGGTCATGTATTTCTGTTAGGCACGGACAGAATGGGACGAGACATGTTCTCTCGCTGTCTGTACGGGACCAGGATCTCACTCTCCATAGGGATGGTGGGCGTATTCCTTAGTCTGGTCCTGGGGCTCACTCTTGGCGGCATTTCGGGATACATGGGAGGATGGCCCGACGGACTGATTCAACGTATTGTGGAAGTCATTCGGTGCTTCCCGAGCATTCCCCTGTGGATGGGACTGTCTGCGGCAATGCCTCCCCATTGGCCCGCCCTGAAGGTCTATTTCGCGATTACCATCATTCTGTCGCTGGTGGGATGGACCGACCTGGCGCGAATGGTGCGAGGCAAGCTTTTTGCGCTGCGTGAGGAAGAGTTTGTGCTCGCAGCTCGATTTGCCGGTGCCGGTCACGCGCGAATCATCTTCAGACATTTGCTTCCATCCTTTATGAGCCATATAATAGTGACGGTGACCTTGGCCATCCCGGGAATGATTCTGGCGGAAACCGCCCTGAGCTTTCTCGGAATCGGTCTGAGGCCTCCCATCACCAGTCTGGGAGTGCTCCTGAAAGAAGCTCAGAACGTGACGACCATTGCCTTGTACCCTTGGCTCCTTATTCCGGTTTTCTTTGTCATCCTGATCGTACTGTCGTTCAACTTTGTGGGAGACGGTCTCCGAGACGCGGTTGACCCCTATTCGAGGTGAGTTGATGGTGCCCACGCTGGAAGTTCAGAACCTGAGAGTTCACTTTATGCTTGACGAAGGCGTCGTCAGGGCTGTAGACGGCGTTACGTTCTCCGTCCGGGACGGCAAGACCTTGGGCATCGTGGGCGAGTCGGGGAGTGGAAAGAGTGTAATAGGGCAGTCTATTCTGCGTATCGTCCCTCCGCCGGGCCGTATCGTGGAAGGCAAGATTCTCCTGCGCATGGAGAACGAAGACGGCACGAAAGGCCGGCTGGACCTAGCTCAACTGGACCCCAACAGCAGGCAGGCGCGAAGCATCAGAGGCCGTGATGTGGCCATGATATTTCAGGAACCCATGAACTCGTTCAGTCCTCTTCATACCGTGGGAAATCAGATCATCGAAGCGTTGAGGCTCCACTCGGACGTCTCAAAGAATGAGGCTCGAAACCGGGCCATCGAAATGTTGGGCAAAGTGGGCATTCCGAGACCGGAACACAGAATCGAAGCGTATCCGCATCAGCTTTCCGGCGGCATGAGGCAGCGGGCCATGATCGCCATGGCTCTGGTGTGCAACCCGAGGGTACTGATCGCCGATGAACCCACAACGGCACTCGACGTCACCATTCAGGCTCAGATCGTGGAATTGCTCAAGCAGCTTCAAGAAGAGTTCGGCATGGCGATACTGTTTATTTCCCACAATCTCGGAGTGGTCGCGGAAATAAGTCATGACGTGCTGGTCGTATACTTTGGCCGAGTGATGGAACAAGCTCCGGTCGATGTCTTGTTCCGGGAGCCGCTGCATCCGTACACGAGGGCACTTCTAAAATCCGTTCCCGGCATCGACACCCCGGTACGAAGCAAACTGGCCACCATAGACGGCACGATTCCCGAGCCGAGCGAACTTATTCCCGGTTGTCCCTTCTTTGGACGATGCGACCAGTGCGGCGGAGACTCGGTCTGCCAAGATACTCCCTATGTACTTACCAAGGTGGCGGAGAATCATTCCGTGGCTTGTCCCCTGGTATGTGTGGCCGGATGAGGAGACGCCGTGTCTGAAGCACAAGTACTGCTGGAAGTGAAGGACCTGAAGAAGCATTTTCCCATTCACCGCGGGGTGTTCAAGAAAGTTGTGGGACATGTAAAGGCCGTTGACGGGGTGTCCTTCAGATTGAGGGCCGGGGAAACGCTGGGTTTGGTCGGGGAATCGGGATGCGGAAAGACTACGGTGGGCCGCATGATCATGGGCGCGTACCGGCCCACTTCCGGCAATGTATGGTTCCAGCCCCCGAACGGCCAACCGAGAATTGACCTGGCCGACATTCGTCCCAAACAGATGAAGCCGCTCCGACGACATATACAGATGGTGTTTCAGGATCCGTTTGCGTCGCTCAACCCAAGGATGACCGTTCGACAGATCCTGGCGGAGCCTCTTGTGGTGAACAAGGTTGCCAAAGGAAGAGAGTTGGAAGCTCGGGTCCGCGAACTCGTCGAACTCGTCGGCCTGAAGCTTATTCACTTGAACCGATATCCTCACGCGTTTTCGGGCGGTCAGCGGCAACGGATCAGCATAGCCAGAGCCATGGCGCTCTATCCGTGCGTCATCGTTGCGGACGAACCGACATCGGCTCTGGATGTTTCCGTTCAAGCCCAAATTGTCAATCTGTCCTTGGAGATTCAGGACAAGATAGGCGTGGCATACCTGTTCATTTCACACGATCTTGGTCTGGTCAGGCATTTCAGCAAGAAGATAGTCCTCATGTACGTCGGCCGCGTGGTGGAATATGCTCCGGCGGAACCGCTCTTTGCCAGGCCGAGACATCCGTACACCGAGGCTCTTATGTCCAACGTGCCCAGCACGAGACCTGAGATGGTCGGGCACAAGATTATTCTGGAGGGCGATCCCGCGGACCCCATCAATCCCCCATCCGGATGCCCGTTCCACCCGCGATGTCTCTATGCCGAAGAGATGTGCGCGACGGTGGAGCCTCCACTGATGGAAGTCGAGCCCGAACATTTGGTGGCATGCCATTTCGCCGATGTCCTGAATTTGACCGGATGTGACGCGTTAGGTTGTGCCGTTTGATGACGACCGAACGTGGGACCCTTGTGCCGGGCTTTGTATCAAGTGTTCCCGCTGAATCCTCTTGGCCGAAGAGAAACGGTGGGAACCCTCCGGGAACGCCGGCATCACCGGAATTTCGGTCAAACCGTACCGCAATTGGCACAATTCGATCAATTGCACGGAACAAGGAAAGGGACCAGGAAGGTATGAATCGAGTTCTCAGATGTCTCGTGTCGTTGACCGTGCAGGATGGCTGAATAATGGATCAACATCTTATCAAGAGAATCCTGGTGTACACGCACAACTCCATAGGACTGGGGCATGCCTTCCGCACTCTCGCGGTCATTACGGGAATGAAGAAATGGCGTCCCGACATTGATTTTCTGGTTATCTCCGGGACATCAATCCCGCAGATCTTCTTCGAGGAAGGCATAGAGGTCATCAAACTGCCGTCCATCAAATTGGACATCGATCGTGACGACAGCCCCATGCTCTCCCGATACCTGACCGGTTTCGACCTGGAATCAATATTCGACTTTCGCCAAACCGTTATCATGGCGAGCTTCAATTTCTTCCAGCCGGACGCCCTGATCATTGAACACAACATGACGGGCCAGATGAGTGAATTGATCCCACTGCTCATGAAGAAATGGGTCCGCAAAGGCGGTCCCGTCGACTTTCCCCTCGTACACGTCTGCCGCGGAATCATGAAATGGGTACCTCTGCTGCGCATTCCCTATCAGAATCCCAGGCACCGATCGGAGTCCATTAACATAGGAGCTCTCTACGATTTCATGTACGTCTTGGAAGACAGAGAAGTCATTGACATCAACAAGGCGTTCCTCGGAGACGACCCCGAGCTGGAAAAGAAGATACGGTACCTGGGAAAGGTCACCAACCGCGTACACGGAGAGTTTCCCCCGAGGAAGGAAGTTCTGAATCGCTTCGGCCTGCCGGACCGCGGCATCGTTCTCTTGTCTTTGGGAAGAAACGGAAAAGTCTTCGATCTCACGGTCAAACTGATGGAAGTCATGAACGAGAGCAGGGCGGACCGTGACAGGCAAGTCGTCATGGTCCTGGACCCCTACCTGGAAGAAAGCGTGTCTGAGGCCATACGCTCACATCCTCTCTGCGAACACGTGCGATTTCTCGAATTCTTCCCGGACATGGTGGATCTGGTCAACGAATCGGAAGCGGTGATTTCCCGAGCCGGGTACAACACGGTGAATGAAATCCTGCTGACCGGCGTCAAGGCTCTGTTGATCCCGGAGAGTCATGGTGGAGGAGAGCAAGAGCAACGGGCAAAGAGTATCGAAGCGGAGCATGTGTGCATCCTGAACGAGGATGAGGTGCTCAACGGGACCAGCGGCGAACGCATACTCGAATTCATGGACAAGAAGATTACTTCGGTTCCCCGTCGGTTCGACAAATATGAGGTAGGCAAAATAATCATTGACGATCTGGAGAATTGGAAGACCCACGCGATACGGAGAAAGGAAAACTGCTCGGCTCATTGACGGCCGCAGGAGCATCGAACACGTCACTGCCGAACCGTTACGAGGAGGCGAACCCCTCGGATCGGCCGCAACCGGGCCTCGGCCTCGATTCGAAGCGCCTTTCAAGGACTCACCACATCCGTTGCCCCGTTTCCGAGTCAACACTCGTGTCTCAAGGATAAATCCCCCGAATCATGATCGCGTCGGCGATGCGTCGAATCGCAAGGATCAGCGCAGCCTCTCTGGCCGATACCCTATGCTTCTCCGCGCAGGCCATGACGCTTTCGAAACCCTTGTGCATCAGGGTCCTCAGTTTGTTGTTAATCTCTTCGACCGGCCAGAAAAATGATTGCAGGTCTTGTACCCACTCCAGGTAACTCACGGTGACCCCGCCCGCGTTGCACAAGATATCCGGAATGACGAAGATCCCCCGGTCATTGAGTATTTCGTCCGCCACAGGTGTCACCGGCCCGTTGGCTCCCTCGGCTACGATCTTGGCCTTGATAAGGTCTGCATTGCGAGCGGTGATCTGATTCTCCACGGCCGCAACGACAAGGACGTCGCAATCAATGGTCAGAAGCTCTGCATTGGTGATCTCGTCACACCGGGGAAAACCCGAGACACATCCCGATTGTTGCCTGAAATTGTTGACCAAAACGGGATCCAGCCCCTGGTCGTTGTAAACGCCCCCGGTGGATCCGCTCACCGCGACGATTTTCATCCCCATCTCGTGGGCAAGCCGCGCTGCAACGGAACCCACGTTGCCGAATCCCTGGACGGCCACGGTAGCTTGCGATGGATTTATCCCCTTGAGCTGCAAAGCCTCCGCCAGCGTGAAAGCCACCCCTCGACCGGTTGCCTCGGTACGTCCCAACGACCCGCCTATCTCCACCGGTTTTCCCGTCACCACCGCGGGGACCGAGAACCCCCGGTGCATGGAGTAGGTATCCATGATCCATGCCATGATTTGCGAGTTGGTGCCCATGTCCGGAGCCGGGATGTCGCTGTCGGGGCCGATCATGATGCTGATTTCCGTGGTGTAGCGGCGAGTAAGGTTCTCCAGCTCCCTCATGGAAAGCTGTTTGGGATCGACTACGACGCCTCCCTTGGCCCCTCCGTACGGCAGATCCATGAGCGCGCACTTCCATGTCATCCACATCGCAAGGGCCCTGACCTCATCGAGAGTGACATCCGGGGAGTATCGAATCCCACCTTTGGTCGGTCCTCTCACCGCCGAGTGATGCACGCGATACCCTCGAAAGATCTTGATATCACCGCTGTCCATCACCACCGGAAAAGTCACGGACAGTTCTCGCTTGGGATACCTCAGGGTCTCGGCCACCCCCTCCTTGATCCGGATGTGCTGCAATGCCTTGTCGAATTGGGCAAGAGCATTGGCGTACACATTCTCTTCAGGGTCGCGTCGCGTGTTCGTCAGCTCTTCGGAAATGGAGAACGGACAAGACGGACCGCTTGCACCGTATTCTTTCGTCTGGTCAGTCATCGGTCGTCCCTTATGAAATGCATTCAATGAGCGTCTAGAAGCCTCAAGTAGCCGATGCCGAATCGGTCGCGGCGAAGAAACGGCGTCAACCGTCTCCGTGACGAGAGGAGCGGCGTCAGCATATTCTCGGCAAGAGCTCGCCCGACGGTTCGGCCAGGACCCTGGCGCCTCCGATCCTGGTGGTCAGGATCACCTTTGACGGGTTTTCCGCGGTGATCTTGCCGATAACCGCGGACCCCGCCGCCTGCCGGCAGTCTCGAAGGATATCGAGGGCCTTTGAACCAAGGCCCCTTCCCACCACTGCAACGACCTTCCCCTCATTGGCCGCCTGCAGGGGATCGATGCCCAGCATCTCCGCTGCCGCCAGCACGGGCTTGTCCAAAGGGATTGCGGATTCCTCTATTCTCAATCCCAGTCCGGTTGCCGACCCGATCTCATTGAGCGTGGCCGACAATCCGCCGCGGGTGGGATCCCTCAAGAACTTGAGTCCCGGTCCAAGCGCCGTGAGGCGCTCCACTACCGGCCAGATCGACGCGGAGTCCGACTGCAAGTCAAAATCGAAAGAAAATTCCGCACGGCTCAACATCACCGCCATACCGTGGTTCCCGACGGGACCGCTGACCAAGATTTCGTCGCCCTCGCAGATTGTTTCCGTCAAGGCGCGATTCGACCTGTCCACGCGACCCAGACCCGAAGTGTTGATGAAGACTCCGTCGGCACTTCCCTTGGGTACCACCTTAGTGTCCCCGGTGACGATTTCCACGCCTGCTTCATCCGCTGCTTCGGACACACTGTGAAGGATTCTCTCCAGTTGGTCCATGGGCAGGCCTTCTTCCAGGATCAGGCCCAGCGACAAAAACATCGGCCGTGCCGCTGAGCACGCAAGGTCGTTGCATGTACCATGCACGGCCAGCGAGCCGATGTCTCCTCCGGGAAAAAAGATGGGTGAAACCGTGAAAGAATCCGTCGTATAGGCAATGGCGTCGCCAAGATCGGACAGTACTACGGAGTCGGGCAAAGGCCCAAGTCGTCCTCGATCCAGTGCGGGCACGATGACGTCTCGGATAAGCCGGCCCGTCATTTTTCCTCCGCCGCCATGGCCGAGGAGTACGCTTTTGTCCCGATTCTGTGCCATTCTTTCAAACCGCCCCGTACTTGTAATAGGCCGCGCAGGTCCCTTCGGACGATACCATGCACGGTCCCACAGGATACTCCGGCGTACACTCCCTGCCGAACAGACCGCATGTGTCCGGCGTGCGGCTTCCCATCAGAATCGCGGCACACCGGCATCTCGGGTCGTCCTCGGCCGGGGGAACATCTACCGGCAAGTGGACCGACGCGTCGAACCGGGAATATGGCCCCTTGGGAACCAACCCGCTTCCCGGAATCACGCCCAATCCTCTCCATGATGCGTCACACGGAGCGAACACTTCATCGATGAGGGCTCGGGCGGTTGGATTTCCCTCACTTCGCACAACCCTCTTGTAGTCGTTGGCAATGTGGGGAGACTTCCGAGCGACCATGCGGACCAGGTCTCTCAGGGCCTGCAATATGTCCAAACCCTCGAAACCGGCTACCACGCCTGCCTTGTGGAAATCCCGGGGGAGATATTCAAAGCAGTTCGACCCAAGAATCGCGGAAACATGTCCGGGCAGCAAAAAACCATCGAGGTCGTCCTTCGCGGCGAGGATCTTCAACGGAGGATGTATGGTCTTGAACGCGGACACGACGAACAGGTTGTCCACGCCTTTCCCAAGCGCGGTCTTGAGTGTGGCCGCTATGGTGGGAATCGTGGTTTCGAACCCTACTCCCAGAAAGACCGTGGGGCGACCGAGAGCCTCTTCCGCCGCGGCGATTGCATCCAAGGGAGAGTAGACGACTCTGATGCTTCCGCCCTCGGCGCGATACGACGCCAGAGAACCGAACGAACCCGGAACCCGTACGAGATCTCCGAACGTGACGAGACACGCGTCATATTCTTTTCCGATGAGGATCGCCTCATCAATGAAGCTCTTCTCGGTGACGCATACGGGACAGCCCGGACCGGAAACGAGTTTGATGTTTTCCGGGAGCAGGCTCTTGAGACCGGCTTCGTGGATGGCCATGGTATGCGTCCCGCAGACCTCCATAAACCGAACCTCAGTTGGAAGCGCCCCGGCCTCTTCGTATATTTCGCGGGACAGGCTCCGGGCTGCAAGGCTTTCGTCTCCCTGTTTCACGTTTCCTCCAGGTGGCGTGTCGCTTCCGCTATTTCCTTGAAGAGATCCAACCGAATCCGGGCCTCTTCCCGGTCCAGAATCTCTATGCCGAACCCCGCGTGAATGATCAGGTAATCACCGACCTTGGCGTGAGGAATCATCATCAGACTTACGTCGGTCCGGATCCCGCCTGCATTCACCTTTCCGGTTCCCTCGCCCGTTATCTCAATGAGTTCCATGGGAATTGCCAAACACATGCCGAAACACCTCTCTGTACTAAAAAATTGAATTCTAGCACATTTGTGACGCAGCGTCTTCAGAGAATGAGCCGCCAAAAAGAACGAGTGGAGCAACCATTTGTGACCCGCCGAGCCTGTCTCCGTAGGTGCGCGGAACTACCCCAAATCATCGGGAGGCGTTGACTCCCCGAGCGAGAAGAGGTACTCATACGCAGAGGATCCGCGGTTGCTCCATTCTCGGCGAGCGTACGCATTTCAATCCCCCGGTCGGAGGGTACCTGCCCCCATGAACGGATACAGGCCAAAATCGAACAGAGAACTCAGCGAATATCAGAAGAGAATAGAGGCAATCGACAACGTTATCCTGTGCGTTGCCGAGGCTGAAAGAATGTGTCGTGAGGTCGGTATGTCTCTGATTTCCGAATCGGAGATTGCCAAGAAAATAATGGAACTCAAGAACAAGAAAGGTACCTCGTCGCGATCGTCGTGCACGAGGTACTACGTGTAGACTTCGAGAAGAGCATTCATCGCTGCACACACAAGTTTCATGCGGAACGCGGGAAAGCAATCTCAACGGCGACAAATGTGCGACCGAACTCACGAATCAGAGCACTTGGGCATCACCGTTACCCCCTGTTCCCAATCTCACTCTATTTGACTCGACTCCGGGGCGGACATGAACAATCAAGACCACGAGGCCGTGAAGAAACGGTTTTCCAAATCGGATTACGAATTCCTCACACACACGCGGCTGTTCGACGTCATGCCCGAAGAGGCCAAGTTTCGTCTCGCCGCGGCAATGAAACCGGTCCACGTCGGCAAGGGTGAGCGATTCATTTCTCAAGGCGAAGAAGGCGATTGTCTGTATGTGATTCAGAGCGGCGACTGTATGGTGCAGCTTGAGAAGGAGGGGACGATCCATCACATTGCCGCGCTGGGCCCTGGAAACATTGTCGGCGAGATGGCGCTGCTGACCGGCGAAAAACGGAATGCACACGTGTGCGCTGGCAATGACGCGGACCTGTGGAAACTCGAGACCGCGGAATTCGATCAAATCAGCGACAAATACCCTGAAATCAGGAACTTCTTGACCCAGTTGGTCAGCGAACGTTTCGCTCGTGCAGTGCTCACCGCGGACAGAACCATCGGAAAATATGTCATCACCGAGGTCATCGGCAGAGGCGGCTGGAGCGTCGTATACAAGGGCGAGCACACCACGCTGAACATGCCGGTCGCAATCAAGATGCTGAAACACCACATGGCAATGGATCAAGATTTCTTGGTCAAGTTCCGCAATGAAGCCCAAACAATTGCCAAGTTGAACCATGAAAATATCGTCAAGGTCTACGATATCGAGCAACTGTTTCGCACGGTGTTCATCATCATGGAACACCTGGAAGGCCTATCGGTGGAAGGCATGTTCGCGAACACTCCCCTATTGCCCGCGGACAAGGTTGTCGAAATACTCCTTCAGACCTGCGAAGGCCTGGGTTACGCGCATGACCGCGGTATCGTTCACGGTGACGTCAAGCCGGGAAACATCTTCATCCAGCGAAACAACAAGGTGAAACTGCTGGATTTCGGAGTGGCGTGCGCCACCGGCTCCAAAAGTGAAAAGATCATGGGTACGCCAAAATACTTTTCACCGGAACAGATAAGGCTGAGGCCCATTGATCGTCGTTCGGACGTCTATTCGCTGGGGTTGACCGCGTTCAGGATGCTCACCGGCCGAGAGGCGTTTCTTCAACCGGATGTGGCTTCACTGTGCCGGATGCACTTGTACGAGAACATTCCGGATCCCAAGACTCTGGTTCCCGACCTGCCGGAAGAGTTGAACCGCGTAATTCTCAAGGCCGTGAGAAAAGACCCGTTGGACCGTTACCAGAGCGTGCGGGAAATGATTCACGATATTGAACCGTTGGCAGAAAAATTCGGAGTTTCGGTATCCAGAGAGCCCAACAGGCATACCAACATGATGGGCCTTTTCTTGTTCTATCGCGACGAGCACCGCGGTATCATTAGGCGGTTGGTCCAAGACTTCTCTCAGGAGCTCCGAAAAGTAGGTGCGGACCTCCGAGACGCCGATTTCAAAGACGTGTGAACCGAGGCTTGGTGTCCGGGGACGCGTTCGTCGGTCCACGGCGAAGGTACGGAGGGAGCACTCTGCAGGTACGGTCCGGGAGACCCTGAGATCTGTTCCGCAACCGGCATTGGCGGGCGGCGATCATCCTTCGCGGGAAGCGACCGGGAAGACCGTCCAAGATCAAGTGGTGCATATCAACCCTGTCCCACTGGAGGAGACTCGATGGCTCTGAACCTTGACTGCATCGGGAAGAAGATCGGTCCTCTGACCAAGGATTACACCTGGAAGGATGTGGTGCTCTACGCCTTGGGCGTAGGAGCGGGATTTGACGACCTGGACTACTGTTACGAAAACCGACTGAAGGTGATCCCCAGCTTCTCCATCGGAGCGGTATTCGAATTCCTGGCCGAGGCCGGAATCAGTTCGGGATGTGATCTGTCGGGCGTGCTGCACGGCGAGCAGGACCTGATCTTTCACAATCCCATTCCCCCTGAGGGGACCATCACCACCGAAGGAGCCGTCACCAACATCTACGACAAGGGCGCGGACACCGGCGCGCTGGTCGTCGCGGAAGGCGTCACACGTCACTCCAATGGGCAGAAACTCTTTACCAACATCTGTACGATCTTCTGTCGCCGAGACGGCGGCTTTGGAGGCCCGGATGCTCCCGAAGACCCGGTGCAGTTCCCGGACCGACCGGCGGACTTTGAGGAATCCGCAGTCCCCTCTGCCGATCAACCGCTCCTGTACCGTTTGTCCGGCGACATCTTCGCGCTTCACGTGGATCCTCAATTCGCCTCGGCAAGCGGTTTTGAGAAGCCCATCATGCATGGTCTGTGCACCCACGGGTATGCGTGCCGGGCCGTCATCAAGCATCTATTCCCGGGGGAACCCGAGCGGATGACCCGGTTCCGGAATCGTTTTTCCAAGCCTCTGTATCCGGGTATCCCCATCAAGACGCAGATCTGGAAGATCCGTGAGGGGAAGGCTCTGTTCAGAACGATCAACGCGACGACCGGCGACGTGGTGATAGATCGCGGCATTGTGGAATGGATGAGTCGGGAAGAGATGGAAGACCGCGCACGGAAACAGGGCATTCGCCTGGACGACCGTGTGGCCGTCGTGACCGGGGCCGGTGCCGGTCTCGGACGCGTGTACGCCCTGGAACTGGCAAAGCGCGGGGCAAAGGTCGTGGTCAATGATCTGGGCGGCGCCAGAGACGGCAAAGGCGACGGGTCAAGTCGTGCGGCCGATGCCGTCGTGGAAGAGATCAGGGCTCTGGGCGGTGAAGCCGTTGCAAGTTATGATTCGGTGGCGACTCCCGAAGGAGGAGAGGCGATCGTGGCCACCGCCATCGAGGCCTTCGGCCGCTTGGACGTGCTTGTCAACAACGCGGGCATCCTGAGGGACAAGACTTTGGTCAAGATGGATCCCGACGATTGGTCCGCGGTGATGTCGGTCCATTTGGATGGGGCCTACCACGTCACCCGACCGGCATGGCTCAAGATGCGGGAAAACGGCTATGGGCGGATCGTCGTCACGACTTCCGCGGCGGGACTGTACGGGAATTTCGGGCAGACCAACTATTCGGCCGCGAAAATGGGGCTCGTGGGCATGATGAACACCCTGAAGCTCGAAGGCGAGAAATACGACATCAAAGTCAACGCAGTGGCTCCCGTTGCCGCAACAAGACTCACGGAGGACATACTTCCGCCGGATATGCAGGCCAAGCTCAAACCGGAGTTCATCGCTCCTCTGGTCGTGTACCTCTGCTCCGAGCAGTGTCCGGTAAACGGGGCGATATACAATGCCGGCATGGGCTATTACAGTCGTGCGGCAGTGGCGACCGGACAGACCGTGGTCGTGGGCGACGGCACACAGGCCCCGACTCCGGAACAGGTGGCCGAGAACATGGAACGTATCGCCTCGTTGGAAGACCCGGAAGAGTTCCACAATGCGACCGCCGCACTCGGCGCGATGTTGGAAGCTTTTAAATCGGAACCCGCGGACGTTCCTGCCGACTCGG
>JAVHLK010000089.1 GCA_031082285.1 Desulfomonilaceae bacterium | reverse complement strand
GGGATAGACCTTAAGGAGTTCGACTTCTACTTTGATTACGTGGTGAGCGAGTGCGAGAAACTAAAGGCCCTTTGGGAAGAATAGCCGCCATTCCTTCGAAAAATCAGGGTCCTTGATGCCATGAGCCAAGTAGAAATCGCAGTTCATCTCAATCTTTCGGAGCAGCCGTATTGACGACTCGTCATAGACCCCGGCCCGATCCAGATAGAACCCGATTGCCTGGTGGTAGGGATAGATGTAATCCAGACGCTTCAGCATGGCGCCAAGCCGGTTGATTGACACCTTTCCCTTTGCGTTCCTGAAAGCTTTCAAGACCTCGAACACTCCACCGGCGTAACCGGGACGAACCGTAATATCGATCAGCGTTCTCTCCAGATTCGTGAGTCGGATGGTTTCCCCTTCCGGTCCTGATGATTCCACCACTCCAAGGTTTTCCATTCCCATACTGTTAAGGAGACATATTTCGAAGTCCCTGAAGTGCGCTACAGTCTTGGACCTTCTCATGGGACGCTTAAAGGCCGTGTCTATGCCTTGCTGGGTCAATGGACCGGAAAAAGTCACCTTTCGTCGTTGTTCGAGGTTGAGATAGATAGTCTTGGGGATTTGTTCCGTTAAGTCATGGAGGTACACGGCGGTATAATGGGAGAGATATGAGTCCGGATGCCAGGATAGGACTATCTCATGGGTCCCAACCTGACCCCACGTGTAACGGATCATGGGTCTGCGCGAGAACTCGATGCGCTCCATCAGCATTTGGGTGTTTCTTAGCAGGAAGCCAATAAAGTCCTGAACGGTAGTCGAGTCGGTCAACCTCCAGCGTTCCCTGTGTTCGGAAACTATTCGCCCGATGTCGGACCTCTGAAACACTCGAGTGCTTTGGTTGTCGAAAAACGCAACGATATCCCGTTCTGCTGCTTTAAGGCGTTCAAGACGCGGATTCTTCATGGGGACCTGATCACCGATCACGCGGTATATATACCGCATAAAGCATCCGCATGATGTTGTCAAGGTTTACTGGGGAGTATTCGGTACAAGTGTGGTGTTCGTCGGTGTGGAGGGGAGTTGGTGTAATAAGTAATTGGCAGTATATATACCGACAATTACTTGTTGCGTCAACTAAGTAGAACCGAAGCCCTACCATGCTGAAATCAAAGGGAATACGCCGGGCGAGTATGATGCTGCATGAATATTGCCGGTTTTTGTAACCACCTAAGATGTAATATGAACTACGGTCATCAGATCTCGCGATGAGTTGTGGAATCACTGCTTCATGCAGTATATATACTGCATGAAGCAAGGTGCCTGCGCGGGGGCAGGTCTTGTATCTTGCTCTTCATTGAACAAGATAGTTCAGCGGCAAGGGGGAAACTCAAGGAGCAAGACCTGACCCAACACACAGTCGATCCCGCATCGCCACGACTTACGCAATCGCCGGAAAAAACCTTGGGAGAATCTCCCTCAACGAACTCAAGACCTCATCGAACGGTGGAAGGTCTGGAACAAATGGACCGAGGTTCCTGTCCCAGTTGGTACGGGCTTCCAGGGTCAGTTCGTCCGAGAAGAAGTCCGCGAGTTGCTGAAATGAGACCCCGCGGTGATCGCACTTGCTCCTCAGGAGAGGGGTCAATTCCCGGGTATCCAACTCTGTTCCGAAATCGGTTACGAGGCGCCGGAGATCGTAATAGTCTCGAGAGCGGGGGCGGGACCACCTGCCCTCCACCAATCTGTCTCGGCTCTGAAGCAGAGACCGCATCTTCTCTGCCACAATCTCTTCAAGCCGGTAGCAACGCACCCACACACCGAGGTCTTCCTCGTAATTATGGAGGATCGGTCTTATCAGCGGTTCGAGAAGTACCGGCTCATCACGGGTTATCTCCACCTTTATTGAACAGATTCTCTCGCCGTACCAGGGGAATCTCACCCATATTTTGAACGCGTCTTGTCCTTTGGGATGCGGTCTGCTCTCCCGGAGCCGCTTTGCCTCAACACTGACGCGACCATAGTCTCCCAGGAGTCTTCGTGTTTCTTCGGCAGCCTGACTGATGATTCTGTCCAACTCCTCCCTGTCCGGAGCCTGAATCGCTGAGAAATCCAAGTCTTCAGAGAATCGGTACGACCCGAAAAACACCCTTTTCAAGGCCGTTCCGCCCTTGAACACCAGTGAGTCCCGCAGGGCGGGCTGAGACATCAGGCCGGCCAAGACATAGCTCTGAGCGTAATCCTTTTCGATGACATCGAGAAGAATTCGATGCCGTTTGGCGGATTCTCGAAGTCGGACTTCAAGGGGCTTCATTCGACTCTCTTTTCTCCACAAGATTATTCTGAATCATCCATCGCTTGTCGTAGAGACCTCGTCGTGGACGAGTCGGATCCAGGAGCCGGAATCCCTTTACCGGAATGCTTTGAAGAGAATCAAGAGACTCTGATGGGACATCCAGTCGTTCCAATGCCCAGCCCAATCTCTTTGCAACGGATGCTTTGCCGTAGCGCACGGCGTATCCTATCAGTTTCTCCAGTTCCAATTCTTTGTTGTGTTCGTCCAAGGTTTGCAGTGCCTCCCCGATCCCCCCGAAAAGTCTGGGAGAGATAAAGGTCTCGAGAATAGTCCTTTCCATATCGGTAATTGGAACTCTGAAATGCTCATCGACCCATACTTCCTGAAGTCCGAAGAAATGGTCCGGGATCACGGAGACATACTCATACCGGATACCGGCCGCGACCCACGCATGCTTTCCTCGTGTCTCTTTCTTCGGCTCTCTCATTGTGGGTGTGACGACCTTTCGGGGGGTGAATGCAGTAACCACGTGAGGTATCTGATCGGTAAAACCATGATGACTCATTGCAGACCAATGGCTGATCGCCGACGGCTCCACCAGCCGGGTGGCAATAGCGAAGGGATGTACACGGATACCGCCCGGCAAAGACCCTGTGCCGGCGTACAGACCACGACGCAGTCTGATAAGCCACCCTGCATTTTCCAGATGCGGAAGAAGCTGGGACACATAGCGCTCGGAGATTCCAACCCGCGACGCTGAGATCTTGGCTTCCGCGACAGTGAAGATAAAACGCCCCTCGTTGGCCAATTCTTGAAGTAGGCGTAGCCCTTTGGTATGACTGTAATCAGTCATCGCTCAACACCTTGCAGATCATCGCTATAGAAACTATACTACATTATTATCATGAAAGGAAGGTATTGTAGGTGATTTTATAATTGTCCATTGAGGCAAAAGGAATTCACGGACTTCCCTTAGTGCTCTGTGGCATAAACCTCCATGATCGGGGCCATCACAACTGACGATGAAAGTCTCTTGTGGAAGAGAACTTCCAGGTCCTAGACCGGGCAGAGCCCGGAAGATAGGCGTTCCCAGGCAGAGCCTGGGAACGAGAAGTGGGTAGACTTTCAGGTAAATACGGTCGCACATTTCTTCCGCGTCGAGATTGCTTTCCCGCCCTCTGCGCGGGACTACGCTCCTCGCAAAGACATGGTAAAGGTTGTCATTGCGAGCAAAGCGAAGCAATCTCAGCTCGCCGGAATCCGCGGAGGACCCGTGTCCCCCACAACAGCCGGGACGGTGAAAGATGTGCGACCGAACTTAGGAATCAGAGTCTGAGAATGGTTGTCGCGGATCTGCAGGCGTCTTGGCTCATACTTGATGATGTCTACGGCGAAAAGACGGGCATGAGCCTTTATGCGAGCCGAGCAACGGCAGCAGGTCATCAGTTGGCGGCCTTCATTCACGAGCCCGCTTCAAGAGGATGCCCCCGACATGGGCGATCTATGAAACCCGCGTCGGTGTCATTCACCGCCCCGGCAATGACGTCTCGCAATCGCGCATAACGTCGCACGCTCCCACGTGATCTGCTATTGTACTTACGGCGGGAGGGGGCATCCGTCGAGCGAGATACTCTTTCAAGAACGAAGGAGGATGTTTTGTTTCCGCGATTCGGATCGATGCGGAGCACGGGGGTGAAACGGCTCTTGGATGGGGCTGAGACGAGCCCGGCGGGATAGATCGTTCAGAAACATACCCGAATCGCGGGGAGACATATACGTTTACTTAGGACGTGCCGCACGTCCGTCAAACTTCCCGGCATCTCCTACACTGAAGATGCCCACAGGGATCTCCTCAAGGTTGACCGTGGGTTGTGGTGGGTCCGTATACCTTGAGTGGTGGGAGACTTCGTGCTAGGGTACCTGAGTGGAACTCCTGGTTCCAAGGCTGCATCGCAGGCAAATAGGCATCAGAGAATTGGTCGGGCCTGATTTTTATTGCTATGGATACGCTCAAGCCTTTTCTGACCGGTGCCTCGGAGCACCGGAAAAGAACCGGACGGCCGTTTGTGACTCTGAGCTATGCACAGAGTCTGGACGGAAGCATCTCGGCCAGACCCGGCGAATCGCTGGCGCTGAGCGGAGAAGAGTCTCTCAAACTTACACACCGATTGAGAGCCGAACACGACGCGATATTGGTCGGAATCGGTACCGTCCTGTCGGACGACCCTCGGCTCAACGTGCGGTTGGTCAGCGGTGAAAACCCCCGGCCCGTGGTGGTGGACAGTCGGTTGAGATTGCCGCTCGGCTCACGGCTGATGACGCAAGAGTCCATGCGGCCCTGGATCTTCACAAGACAGGAGCCCGACGTGAATCGCCGGGAAGCCCTGGAGGAAGCCGGAGCCACCGTGATCACGGTTCCGTCCAATGCGAGGGGCCAGGTCAACCTGCAGGCCATGCTCGGCAAGCTGGCGGACATGGGGATTTCCAGCCTCATGGTGGAGGGGGGATCCCGCATCATCACCAATTTCCTGTACGAACGGTTGGCGAACTATATCGTGCTCACGGTTGCGCCGGTATTTGTCGGCGGTCTCCACGCGGTGAGCGATCTCGGCCAATCAGACCCCACGTGTTTTCTTCGACTCCAGGATCCCAGTCACACGTGGATCGGCGGCGATCTGGTCGTCTGGGGCGCGTTGGCCCAAGGTGCGGACGGCAACCATTCGGAATCGAGATGATTTCACCCACACGGAGACGCACCAAGAGACTCGCGGTGAAATTCCTGGGACCTCACCGGGTTGCAACGGTTGAAGAGGATCTCCCTTCACCGGCTGCGCATCAGGTCCTGGTGGAGACCGTGGTTTCCGCAATCAGCGCCGGAACCGAGCTTCTCATATTCCGTGGTCAGTGGCCGGCGGATCTTGCGATCGACGAGACGATTCCCGCGCTCTCCGGTACGTTTTCGTACCCCGTGAAGTATGGGTACGCGGCGGTCGGAAAGGTAATTGCAGTCGGCAGTGAGGTCTCCGAGGTCTGGTCCGGTCGTACGGTGTTCGCGTTCAATCCCCATGAGAGTCATTTCACGGCATCGCCCGATCGACTCGTGGTCGTGCCCGACACGCTTTCCCCCGAACAGGTCGCGTTTCTTCCGAATATGGAGACTGCGGTCAACCTCGTGATGGACGGACGTCCGCTCATCGGGGAATCGGCTGTTGTTTTCGGCCAGGGCGTGGTCGGTTTGTTGACGGTCGCGTTGTTGTCGCGACACCCTCTGGGAGCGGTCATCGCGGTAGACACGTGTGCGATCCGGCGGGTCAAATCGGCCGAAATGGGAGCCCATGCGGCCGTCGACCCCGCGGACCCTCAGTATACAAAGCAACTCGGCAGGCTGTTGAACCGGCACGTGCCGGGCGGAGGCGCGGATCTGACCTACGAGGTCTCGGGCAATCCCTCCGCACTTGATCCGGCTCTCGCCGCAACCGGTTTCGGAGGCAGGATCGTCGTGGGATCGTGGTACGGCGCCAAACCGGTCACCGTGGACCTCGGCGGCCGGTTTCACCGGAGCGGAATTCAGATCGTGAGCAGCCAGGTGAGTACACTCGCTGCCGGATTGACCCGCCGGTGGACCAAGGCCGGAAGGTTGCAGGTCGCGTTGGCCATGATCGAAGAGGTGCGACCGGAAAGTCTGATCACGCACAGGTTTCACGTCACCCGGGCCGCGGAGGCCTACGAGCTTGTTCACTCCGGGCCGGACCGGGCGATTCAGGTGATGTTGACGTACTGATGCGTGAGGCGCCGCAGTGCACCAAGTGGACGTTTCTCTTGCATTCGGTCACGTATTCCCGTGGGACACGCGGCGGCGTCCCGGATGCCTGTGACCCGGCACGGTGGGGATAATTGCCGTGAATTCGACGCCGCATTCGTGAAAACGCGTACCCAGGGTGAGGACATGGAAACCGACACCTCGAGCCGCTCCCTGCATCCCTATGATGAGATGATTCTCTTTACACGGGTCCGCTTACTCCCCTTTTTGATCGGTTTGAGGGCCTTGGGCGTCCCAAAGGGGGAGTGCGCGGCACTTGCCATATGCTCAAATGCGTGACCATTGACGCTGAGCACGCGGTTGCGGATCGATGCGGCGCGGGACAGGGATTAACGATGGACGACAAGTGGTCGACAATTTTGGGACACCGTATTCCTCACGGCGAACGAGTGCGTTATGCGTTCAACAGCGTTTCCAAACCGTATTTCCGGGGCATATCCCCGGGATGCGTTACCTGCGGCGAGGGCTCATGGGCGTGCGTTTTCATCGCACATGCCTGCACTCGGCGTTGCGATTTCTGTCTGCGGGAGCCTACGGAAGCCTTCGATTTCGTTCCCTATGCAGATCGTAATATTAAGATTCACTCGGTTGAACGACTCATCGCGTACATACAACATTTTGGATTCAAGGGCGTCGCCTTCTCGGGCGGAGAGCCTTTCCTGGCCTTCGAAAGGCTCCTTGGATTTGTCTTTACGATCCGCCGAGCATTGGGCACACAACCGTATCTATGGGCTTACACCAACGGAGATCTCGTCACGGAGGACAAACTTGTCGCTTTGGCGAAAGCAGGTCTGGACGAGATTCG
The DNA here is from genome assembly GCA_031082285.1 of Desulfomonilaceae bacterium. Lineage (GTDB taxonomy): Bacteria > Desulfobacterota > Desulfomonilia > Desulfomonilales > Desulfomonilaceae > JAVHLK01. Next base: position 13,373 of record JAVHLK010000089.1, on the reverse strand, counting down.
ATTCGACATCTCGGCTCGTGATTACGACCTGACGCCGATTTATTCAGCCTCACAGCACATACCAACGGTCACTGTTGAAATCCCGGCCATTCCGGAAGACGCGGACAAGGTCAAGAGACTTCTGCCGACTCTTTGTTCCGTTGGCGTCAAACATCTCAATCTCCACCAACTGATACTGAACAGTCACAATCAGGCGGCCCTGGAGGCCAGGGGATACACGATCCTGCGCAACGAGCTTTTCGCCGATGTGAGCCCCGCACTGGAATCCCAGGCCGCGGCAATCGAAATCCTGAATTACGTTTCGGCGGAACACCTACCCCTGGCCGTCAATTATTGTTCGCACCTGTACAAATACCTGTTTCAGCAGCAGGGATTTCGCCGGCTCTATTCACCCATGGTTCGTTCAGAGGAGGAAGAACTCACACCCACGGGTTTTCTGCGAAAAATCGCCGATGCAAACCATGCTGATGCGAACGAAGCTGCAGATCAAGTGCGGGAACGGGACGGAGATCCCGTCACGGTAACCTACTCTGAGCCTTCATTGAAATCGATCCGTGACGCGCAGAAGTACGGGGCTTCATCCGCGCCGCATCCGATCGATCCTGACGTAGCGGTTCTGAAAAACATTACCGGAACTTTTATCCTGGCCAATGAAACGGCCGAGCTTTTTTTCCGCCTGTTGTTCGTCGAGCGTCGTACGGTTGACGGGGCATTCCAAGAAGCGTGCGATCTGTTCGCGCCCGATTCCTTGCATCATGATGCTTTGCGCTCCGACCTGCGGGAATTCCAGAGACGTCTCCAGGTATACGAATATCTTCCGTACACATTGGAATCTCCCAATGCGGGACCGCAACGGACAGGGAATGCTTCGCCCGGCCCATTGCGGGGCCATGACACGATGGGATCGTATGTCCCGCCAGTACTTGTCGAAGTGTTCCGCGCCCATTCCTCATCGGTGCTCATGCATCCCGGATTCAACCTGTCATCCGCGGAAGAGGCAATACGAATGAGTCGCGCATGGGGCAGGGGATGTTGTCTTGAACTTACCGTGGGACGCCCCGGCGAGACGGTCCCTGATTTGATCGAAACGCTCACGTTCGTCATGCGGCACGGAGACTACGTGGATTTTCGTCTGTCCGACACGCTCCACGTCTACTGCTCGGACACGGCGGACTACGATTATGCAATGTGCGGGTTCGCTCTTCGGCAAGATCACGATCGAAAGGAACGTGCTTCCGCCGTCGACCCCGACGTGAAAATGCTGCGACGTTTCGTACTGGGAAACGCGGTTTTCAACGCGGGCTTGTCGGTCAGGTCCATTTTCGGTTGGAAAGACTTTCTCGATCTGGATTTGAACAGGCATGCCGTATCATCCGAAGCCGCCGCCATACTCTACGAATTGTGGAAGGCCGCGGGGACGCACGGAGACAAGGTCACGGCTCTAGCGGAGATGGAAGAAGGAACGCGCGGTTCTGGGCTCGTCAACGATAGGGCCCAGAGCGTGTATCCGGACAGGCTTCCGAGGAATGTCTCGCTGAAAGGATGGTTTTCCTTGGATAAGAATGAGTTGCGAAACCGGCAACGGATCGGCAAGCTGTTCCTGGACGCTCTCAGGGATCTTCGCCGCAAAGTGATTGTCGAAGACCGCGAGGGGTAGGTCGTTTTCACTGTACCGGCGCAAAGACCACAGCATCTTGATACTCGGCGTGAAACATCGGACGAACGGCCTGGATTCGGAGTAAGGGTAATGACCAAATCGGTATTGTTGCTGGGTATGCCCGGCTGGACGATCCAATCGCCCCTCCATTCGTTATTCTATGTGGCGGCCCTTATCAGGAACGTCGGTTGGGAGTGCGCTGCCGTGGACATGAATGTCGCGCTCCGTCGACTGCTGCCTTCCAATTTTGCAAGATATTGGGAGGAACCGGTCAATGAATGTTGGACGGACCCGGCTTGGGTCGACGATTTTTGTGCCGCCTGGGAAAATGACATTGCCGATCGTCTTGGAGTCATGGGCGCGGAGCGTGATTACGCGATCACGGCGTTTACCGTAAACGGTTACACAAAGCTCATGTCTCTCAAGGCTTCGAAATTGCTCCGATCCTTTTTTCCGGACCGCACTGTCTTGTTCGGCGGCGTCGAATGTTTCCCCGGCCGCTCGTGCCGGCAATTCGTGACAACCGAAGGGGGACCCGACATCATTTGTCACGGTGAGGCCGAAATCGCCCTGCCGAAGTTCTTGAAAGCGTTTGAACACACGCCTGATTATCGCACAACCGTTTCCGGCTTCGCATATAAGGACGGAGACGAGATAGTAGATACCGGTCCGGCCGAGACTCCAACATTCTCATCTCCCGTTCCAAGGCCCGATTGGAGTGGGGTGGATTTCTCCCAATACAAGAATCCCGGGGAGTTTGCGGTTTTCTTTAGTCGCGATTGCCCCAATCGGTGCGCCTTCTGTGATCACAGGGGCATCGGCACAAGCTTCAGAACGAGAGATCCGGAAGACGTGACAATGGAAATAGCGAATGCGCGGACGTGGGTGACGTCCTATTCCGACATTCCCAAAGTGCATTTCGTCGATCTTTGCATTAACGGCAGTCTCAGAAAACTTGAAGAATTGTGCGATCAATTGATCGAGTCTCACGCGGACATACAATGGTTCAGCTGCGCCGGGTTCAGACCGAGTATGTCTTTGGAATTGTTGACCAAGATGCGAAAATCAGGATGCTCGGGACTCAACTTCGGACTCGAGAGCGGCTCACAGAAGATCATTGATCTCATGAACAAGGGATTTACCACGGCCTCTGCGGAAGAAACATTGCGAAGGTGCCGTGATCTGGGTATAGCGACGTACCTGGGCCTGATAGTGGGTTTCCCGGGTGAAACGGCCGCAGACCTGGTCGACACGATCAAGTTTGTTCTACGGCACCGGGATTATGCGGAATTCGGGCCGCCCAATCTTCTGCAGATTTATCCAAACAGCCCCATGGGCGGCAATCCCGGCGAATGGGGCGTGACGAGCAATGAGCAGGACACGTGGCGTACGCGGGATCTGCGGAACGATCGAAACGTGCGAACCTTTCGGCGGTTTGTTCTCGGGAACGCCGTCTTTAACGGCGGCCTGACCACCAGGTCTATTTTCGCATGGAACGAGTTCTTGTGGTTGGACTTGAATCAACCATCCGTCGCCGCCGATGTGGCTGCGGCGCTCTATGAACTGTGGAAGAGCGTCAGCTCGGAAAGAGAGAAAATCTCAATACTGGAGGAGTGGCCGAGCGCCGGAAAGACGGTGTCTTCAATGGAGGAGTTTCATTGGAAGCGCGTCCTCCCGGAAAATGTTCCGCCGGACGTCGACTTGAGCGCATGGCGGAGCGCGGACAAGAACAGACAAGACGACAAACGCAGAATTTGCAGACTTATACTCGACGCTCTTCGCAATCTCCGGCGCGTACTGCTGACCGAGACATGTTCCGACCGGGGGATTTAATGAAGGCGTTTGACATGCTTATGTATTCGTTTCGGGTCGGTGGTCGTGAAATCTTCCTGGTTTGGTTGCTTCTCATCGCCTCCACCTGTCTGCAATTGGTGCTTCCCGCCCAGGTAGGCAGTTTGACCGACTCCTTCAAGTCGAGCGATACGCACGCCGTATCCTGGGATGTGGTGAACCGGGCACTTCTGCTGGCGGTAGCGGCGCAGCTCGGCGTTTCTTTCTTGGCCTATTGGACGCAAAAGAATCTGGTCTTGATCGAGGACCGACTAATCCGAACCATGGCTACAGATCTCTTCTCCCGAGTCCTCAGATTCGATGGGAGCTTCTTCTCCGGGCGAGACGTGGAAAGCGTAAACACCCGTATACTGGAAGATTCCGACACGATGATGAGCGTGTGGGCCGAAGGGATCTCCACCATGCCTCCCAAGCTTATTTCCCTTCTCATATTGGGTGGCTTCATGCTCTGGATGAACTGGTTTCTCGGCGGAATCATGATTCTGCTCGGGACGTTTTCCTGTTATTTTCTTGTGTTCGACACCAAGATCCAGCAATTGAACCGGTTGCAGCGTCAGGCGTGGGACCGGATCCGAGTGCGGTCAAACGAAACCATGGCGGCCGTTGGGGAAATTCGTAATAATAACGCATTCGATTATGCGCTTGGATTTCTGAAGGACGGCTTTCGACGCCATTCCGACGTGCTTGTCACGACCGGCAAATGGTCGGCGCTCTTCTCTGCGGCCACCCCGTTTGTCAATACGCTCCAAACTGGTACGATCTACTGGGTCGGTGCGGGTATGTGCATCGCCGGCTCCCGCCTGGCCGGATTCGCCGGACACATCACGTGGGGCGACGTCATCCAATTGATGCTCGTGGTGCGCCTCTATTCATCAGTGGCTCAAAATATTTCGATATTTTTGCTCACGTCTAGAATGGGCGGACAACACATTGCGCGGGTGAATGAGCTCTTGGATCACCCGGTCAGGTTCGGCGTCCCGGAGGAATCCGCCGGCCACACTGGACCGAGCGACGAAGCAATGGAAATCAGATTTGAGAATGTGAGTGTGACGACGGATACAAACGCGCCCGTGCTTACATCCGTCAACGCCGTCATCAGGAGCGGCGAGCATACGGCCATAGTCGGGCCTTCCGGGGCGGGAAAATCCACCCTCGTACAGTTGGTGAATCCGTCAGGATCCCCGACTCGCGGGGCCGTGCTGGTGGCCGGGCGGGATATTGCCGAGTGGGATTGCGCCGACCTTGCTCGGGATGTTGGATTCGTGCCCCAACATTGCGTCATGTTCAGCACGAGCATTCGCAACAACATCTTACTCAGTCTCAGACGACCGGCTTCTTCAGCCTTGGAGGATGAGAACGGACCAATCGACATAAGCCCCTTCGAACGCGTTGAGTCAATCGACGACCTCGATAGGGAACTCATTCGTGTGATCGGAAAGGTAGCCCTTGAAGACGATGTCCTCAACAAGGCTTTAGACGGCTTGGAATGGTTGAACGGGAAGTTCGGCCGTCTTCACGAAAAGTTTTTCGATCTGCGACAACGGATAGTAGATGCTGTGCGGACATGTTCCCCAGAGATGGTGGTCCGTTTCGACCGCGATCGCTGGTTTACGGAGGGAACGTTGGGCGAAAATCTCTTTGGTGTTCGACCCGTCTCGTGGAACTTCGAGAAGTCCGAGGGCCGAGCGATCATGGAACGGCTGCGTGAAACAGGTTTGCTCGACGACATCGTCCGGATCGGCGTGAGGCTATTGTCCTTCCATGAGGTGACAGCGTTGAAGCATACGGACGTTTGGGGCAATGGATGTCGCACAAAACGGGCCGGGGTTGCCTCGGGGTTGCGCGTACCGATCGACGGAATCGATCCGGACGCGTTGCGCCCCGAATTGAGAGCCACACTCATGAAGACCGCCTTAAAGATGGATGTCGGACTTTTCGGCGAGCACGCAGAATACGCCGATCTTGCCGTCCGCACGCTTGCCGTACGAAAGCGGGCCTTGGAGAGCGCTCATGGTCCATTTCAAGAATGCGCCTGGCCGGATCCCGAAGAATTTCCCGAATATTTGACCCTGAGAGAGGCGCTCATATTCGGTCGCGCCAATTCGCGGATCAAGGGGGCACGGAAGCAGATTGACGACACGATAAGAAGAATCTTGACGGATGCGGAATGTCTCGAGGATGTATTGACGAGCGGATTGGAATACCAGGTGGGAGAAGGCGGGAAGCGGGTATCCGGGGGCCAGGCCCAGAAAATCGCCCTCGCCCGTGCACTCGTCAAGCGACCGTCGTTGATCGTTTTAGATGAAGCGACGGCATGTCTGGATGAACAGGCTCAAGCTTTCATCGGCGCAGTTCTCCGAGAAGAGTTCTCGGGCAAAACCGTTGTGTCGGTGTCTCATCGCATTTCCGCCATCCGAGATTTTGATCGCATTTTGGTCATGGATAAGGGTCGCGTCGTGCAGCAAGGAACGTTCGAGGAACTGGCGGCACAGGAAGGAGTCTTTCGGGAGTTGGTAGGTGTCGCGGCGGCAAAGGCCTCAAGTGAGGAAGCTTAGACCGCGGTGAAAATGGGGATCCACGCGGGCCCCCCGGGTTCGGAGATGAGATGGGGACTGCTCCGACGAGCACGGCTCACCCGGATGAACCGCCTCGAAGGGTGAGAATCAACGGATGAGGAAAGCTGGGTGCGCTACCGGCAAATCCGCATGCACCGGTATCTGGAAATTGCCATATTACCTGGAAATTCGACGAGGGACGCCTTTACCTCTTTCGAGCATTCCCCGTCGTTATTCTCTTGTCTCTGCGCCGTTCAAGGCCGGCGTTCCGAAATCAATTGCCTATAGGTCACCCGGCGGTATCGGGGCAGGCGGACCCAGTTTCTTGTGGTCACACAGGTCTAAATCAGGCATCTCAATGAATTCCTCGGGAATGTTCTGGGGCGCGGCAAAGTCGTCGTGGCCGATGACGAGTAAGGTCTCGAGTTCTTGCGGTGAAATGGAAAGACCGCTGTGTTCCACCGCCTTGTACGGGTCCTTCCAGAATTCCTCTCTGAAATTCTCATCCATCATAAGTAATTCGCAGAGTCTGCCCACACTTTTCACGGACATGGTAAAAACTCCTGATTGATACGAACCGTTGGATAAGCCATGGGTTACCGGCTCGTGCGGCGATGCCCATGACACAGGGGCGGCCTTTGATTCATTTCATTTCGATACGATTGCATTTTCCCGTATTGCCGAGGTGCGCGGAACAACACTTCATCTCGATGAAGAGACTGCATCCTTCATAACATGGTAAAGTGAAACGATCGGCCGATCAAGAAAAAAACACGCTTCCAGATTAGGAAAACTGGTTGTTTGGGTTCACCATTCGGGGCGTCCGATCTATGCCGGTGGGAGGAGCGGGCTTTCCCGGGAAAGCGCCGAACCATAATTGTTCGCTCGTCCCTACGTTCTTGCCTCGTCACGCACTACCTGAACTGGTACCCCCACAACCTTGCGGCCGCTTTCATGATGCCACGCGCGGTGGGGAAAAAGTCGGCGCTCGAAATTGCGCCATGGATCGGCGCGTCGAATCACTTTCAATCCCGGGGGAATGTTCGGGCCGAGCGTTCCGGGCAGGGCTAGAGGTCGACTTTCTTCGTCTCAGGCTGAAAAAGGGCCCAGTCCAGTTCGGTAAGCTTCCATCGGATTTGATCCGCGAGTTCGCAGGTTTCAACACTCGTGGGTCTCTTGTCGGCTAGGCAGCCCCCCCCGCATAGGTATTTGAAATCACATCCTGCGCACACGGCGAAATCGTCCACCGACATGCTGCGAACCCGGTGCAGAAGGTCGGACTCGTAATAGATGCGTCGTATGGAGTGCTCCGTGACGGAACCGGCGCTTATGGATCTTTCCATGTACTTGAAGCACGGATGGACGCTGCCGTCAGGGCTGATATCCAACATTGCGGCGCCTGTACCGCAATGGGTTCTTTTCACGCCTTTCCTGGGGAAAAACCTGCGAATCTGGATGAACTCAATTTGTCCGCGCCACTTCCTCCAAAGCTCCGCCAACGTTGAGACCACCTCTTTTTCGGCGAGCTTTGCTACGTTGGAATGGAGCGCGCGGCCCATATGTTGAAGATTGTTGGCCTGAAACGAGTGCACACCCGTTTCGACCAGAAACTCGATCAAACGATCCAAAGAGTAGTGATTCAGATTCGTTACGGTACAGAGTACGGTCACGTGGGAGCCTTCGGCAATGAGGCGTTTGACGCCGTCGACTGCGCGGCAAAAACTTCCCGAGCCTCGTAATGCGTCGTTTTCCTTCTCAGGGCCGTCAAGGCTTACGCAAACGGACGCGAACGCGCGTGCTATGCGTGACGCGGCCTTTGTGTCGATCAGCGTGCCGTTGGTGAAAAGATTCGGAGCGACCGAACGAGCAGAGGCTTCGGAGGCCAGTTCAAAAAGATCCCGACGCAACAAAGGTTCGCCGCCGATATATTCAGCGCTTTTCACACCCGTTTCGGCAAGGTCATCGATGACGTCCAGCCATTGCCGCGTCGACAGTTCTTTCCCGGCTTGTCCTCGCAGGGCAAAATAGCAGTATTGGCATCTCAGATTACATGCTTCGGTAAGATTGAGCCAGACTCGGCCAAGAAGCGGTTCGCGGGGAACGGATTTGTGAAGTGGGGCTTCACGCTCCAGCAAACCCATTTCGTCAAAACGGCGTATCAATGCGGCAATGTGCGCTTCACCAGTGCCCCCGGGTTCGGCTGGTGGAACAAGTCGGGCCAGATCCGAGACGGTAGCCCGGCCGTCACACACGGACAATACGGCCGCAGCCGACGGCGTCAACCGTGCCCAGTTGGGAACGGCAGGATCAAGGAAAACCAGCTTGCCATTGCTGCTGGGACCCAGCAACTTCAGACTGCGGGACTTTTGAGGTTTTGCGTCGGTTGACAACACTTTCCACCAGTTTCGACCGATCGATTCGTGCGGGTAAGAATGATTTCCGTTAAGGCGGCAAGATCCGCAGCGGCGATACTCTCATGCAACCCGCATTGTGGACACTCTTTCCCCAGTCTTCAAAAAGAGGACGGTATTGGCCCTCTTTTCCGGAAGGCGTTCCATGGTTGAGAAGTTGCCGGACCTGACTGCCTCTACCCAGCTCTGCACGTCGTAAGTGAAATCGATTTTGAGTGGGGTTGGCGCCCCTTTGCCCGCGCTGTCAGCCTTGAGCAAAGTCACATCGTAAGCAAGCGTGTCATGGATGGGGTGGTCGGCCAAACCGTTCTTCTTGAAGAGTTCGCTCAGAAATTCACTCACCTTGACTATGGCGCTCATTCCCTCGTGTCGCACGATCCTCTTCTCCGACCCTAGATGGGCCGGTTGGACGCCGCGCAGAACACAGAGTGGGAAGTTCAGAGACTCGTCGTGAAACAACATGAAGATACTGTGTCGAAGATACAGCAGATTCAGCAGAAGGAACGGCAAGCGCACAAGGGTCGATCTGGGTGTCCCGTTGGTAGGGTAATAATAAAATTCAGGAAAGAGGCCGGGCAGACTCATGATCATGCGTTCTTCTTCTTCCGAAAGATCGGTGGAGGCCATCTCGGCAAACTCTCCGTCGTACCGCAAATGGCTTCCGTGAGTTTCCAAGAGCGGGCTCCCCATGAGCGGACACAACAGGCCGAACTGAATATCGCTCATTTTCACGCCGGAGATGAACCTGAGCTGCATCATGAGCCGAATGGTGTCGCTCAGGTCTTCGGCCGTCTCTTCGGGAAAGCCTGCTATGAATGAGGCGGCAAACGGAATCCCCGAACTCGTCAAGCGCCTGATGTTGTCGATCAGCCCGTCAAATTTCAAGTTCTTGCGAATAACCTTCTGCATCCTTTGGGATCCGGTTTCTATGCCGAAATACAGGCCCGAGCACCCCGTCTCCGCAAGTCGTTTTATGAGATCCGCGTCAAGGGAGTCCGCGCGGGACGGGCCGTCCCATCGGATGTCCATATTCTCTCGTTCGATCACATCGCAGAGATCAAGAATCCATTGTCTGGAAACCGTCATGTTGTCGTGAAGAAAATTGAAATATTTTGCATTGTAACGGCTTTGTAACTCCTTTGTCTCCGCGATGATGTGCTCGGGTGACCTGACTCGGAATTTTCTCCGAAGTAATGACGTCAGAGAGCAAAATACACACCCATACGGGCACCCCCTGCCCACTTCCACGGGAAGAGGGTAGGCGCGGGTTTGGCCGAAAGACTCAATCGAGGGCAACAATCCATAGTCACGCGATTCCAGTGCATCCAGATCCGTTATAAGAGGAGTATCGGGATTATGCACAATACGTGAGCCGTTTCTGTACGTAATCCCGGGAATGGAACCAAGAACTGGTCCGTTCCCCAGGTTTTTCACCACATCGACGACGGTATGCTCGCATTCACCGCGAACGATCAAGTCCACCTCCGGGAATGCGGGCAAAACCGCCTCAGCCTTCATAGTCGCTTCAGGCCCGCCTAGAATTATTTTGATGTCAGGTCCGGCGTTCTTCACGAGTCCCGCGATTCTCAAGACCCGAGGAAACTGACTCGCCATAGCGGAGAATCCCACACACTGCGGATTGCGCGAGAGAATGTTGCTGCATAAGTCTTCCGGGGAGGTGTCTCGCGGAAGGGAGTTGAGGTCGACGATTTCAACCTCAATGCCGTTCCTTTTCAGCGCCGTACCTACGGATAAGAGCCCGAGCGGCACATGCTTCGTCCGTATCCCGTTGGGGTTGGGAACCAATACGATTTTCATTCGGCTCTCCATCAGAAACTGAAGAAATCACATGCGACGATTGACGGACGTCGAGCGCACGTGAAGAGAAATCCTCTCGCGTTCGGTCACGGCCGGTGCACGCACAGCGCAGCGATAAAGCGTCACACGAACCCCTAGGAAATCTCCAAGAGCCCCATGTCCGCAAGGACTTCCATTACCCTATACACGTCGGCTTTTCTGCTTCCGCTCGGGTCGGAAGACTTGAACATGGTTGCAAGATCGTCCACGGAGTGAGAGCCGTCGCATAAGGAAAGCATCACGGTCATGGTACGAGTCAAGGTCAAGACTTCGGAGCTTGCCGCCTTGATCACCGTGAACTTGCCGTCTTCTCCGGGCCCGTCAATCTTCAGATCTTTGGCGGCCTTGGGATATATCTTCATTTTCAGACTCTCGTAAGATCGGCCACGGTCCCGATCGGTCTTCCCACCGGCCTGCTATGAGGGTTTGGCGAGTCTTGCCGCCGTACCCCGCAAGGCACTAAGCGACAAACGCCCCATGGGCCGATTATCGCGCCGTTCTAGCCCAATACCTGACGACGAAGCGCCCGCAGACCGTTCAGCGTGAGTTTCGTTATGTTCTTCCGTTGCGTCTCCGTATTCTTGTCCTTGGCAAACCAACCGCCGAGGAACATGTCTCTCGGAACATTCTCCGGATGCCAATACTCCAGAGCTTCTTGATCCAACCCGGAACCGGTTGACTCGCCGGACGCCAGTTCGGCAAGGACTTCGCGCGCACGGTCTTCTCCCGCGCCGCGCTTCCAAAATTCATAAAGGACGCCGGAGATCTCCGAGGCCACTGCCGGGCTGTTGAAATCGACTATGGACAAGTCCTGCCACCCAAAGATGGAACGCGTGGTAAGCAGATCGTTCTCCACGGCGTTTCCGAGAACAAATTGCCGGAAGAGGCGCACCTCCGGGTCGTTTCGCAGATCATTGGAATACCATCCGTCATAGTCTCTAAACGTGATGCCCCATCTATCCGGGTCCACGCCGATGGGGCTGCACGTGTTGGCCTTCAAGACCGTGGGGGTGTTGAAGTACGCTATGTCGTTGAATTCATAGACGAACAAAATGGTGGTCACCAGATCTTCAATGGTTTCCCCTGGGAATCCCACGATAAGATACAACAACACCTCGATTCTCACGTCCGCGGCGTCTCTGATAATACGCCTTGCAACCGAAATGTCGTAATCCTTGTTCATGAGATCGATAACACGCTGACTCGCGGACTCCAGGCCGAAGCAGAGGTTCTTACAACCGGCCATACGCATTTTCTCGAGTGCCGCGCGGTCCATCTTTGGATTGAATCGGGCATAGGACTGCCATTCGAATCGAATGGGCGACCGGAGAGCCATGTCACAGAATTCCATTAATTTAGACATGTTGGCGTTTATTAACAGGTCGGCGAAATGAACGAAGGGATGGGGAGCAAACGCTTCGGTGACTTCGTACGCGTGCTCGATTTCCGCAATCACGTCCTCAGGTTTCCTCATCCGATATATGCCGCTCTGTGTTTTATTGCAGCAAAACGCACATGCGTTCGGGCACCCCCTGCTCAAGCAAACGGCAAAGTCACCCGGTCTGGTATAGAGGGAAAAATCGCATTGGGTCCAGTCGGGCATGATCGAGCCTGTGGAAAATTTCGGCAATTCGGGCTCTCCAAGGTCGATCACCGTGCCTTTGTCGTTATATGCGAAGCCTCGGCAAGCCACGCGGTAATCCCCCGTTTCTTGAAATTCGCGCAAGAATTGGGGCAACGCCTTTTCGGCCTCTCCCCGGCAAATCATGTCCGGAGCACCCGTCTCCTCTTCGAGAATCGACGTACTGGAAAAGAATGGGGAACACTCGACACCACCGAACATGATCAAGGCGCTTGGATCTCGTTTCTTGAAAAAAGCGGAGGCGAGAAGGCTCATATGCTTTTGATAAGAATTTACCGTGAAGGCGATGATGTCGATTTCGTTTGAGGCGACCAGATCCAGAAGTGATTTCTCAATTCCTCGCCGATACTTGTCATAGAACGAACGTACCCAATTCCTGTCTCGCCAACTTTCCCACGCCTTCTTGTCCCAATACATCATGTCTTCGGCGTCGACGTTTCGGTACAGATCGATGCTTATGTCTGCCACGCGGCAGTCCCAACCTGCGCCTTGGAATATTCCGGCGATATACGGCAACGAGTACGTCGGGTACATGATAATTGAGCAAGGCATTGCAAGTAGGAGGGCTTTTTTGTTCATGGCATTACATTTGGTCCGCGACCGTGGCGACCCCTATGAGGCTCTATTCTCCGCCCCGAGCTGGTAGACGCTTTTCCTATCCCGATTCTAGATTCCTCATTCCCGGATGTCAATCGGGGGGAAGCGGCAAGGTACCGGGCCCGTCGCCGGCATGGAAGGGATAATTGCAGCGAGCGCGACACCGGATTCGTGGAGTGTTGCACTAAGGCGCCTCGCTCAACGGGAATCCGGCTGCTTGGAAGAATTGTCCGGGGTGCTCCGGGCTCACGATCACTTTTCCGATATCTGCTTCCACCAATACCAGATGTGACCTTTTCGATGAGGTAACATACGCCCTGAAGAAGCCGTCTTTCCTGTTCCAGAATAGGCCCGAACCGGCAAAAAGGCCTCCGTTGCCCCATACCCGCAGCGTCATGGGCATACGCCTGTTCAGCGGCGCGGCCCGGTGGATTCTGCCGCACTTCTTTTTCCCTTTGCGGAACACGATCGTGAGATCGTCCCGGGAAACGTCGTAGGCCGTGGGGGTATAGATATAACAGACAATTATGGTGACCCCGATAAATGTGGTCGCCAAGAAGACGAGCGGGTTATAAAACGAAAAGATGAATACGCCGGCGAAGACGATGAGTACCGCCGCGGTAATAACTTTAATGTCTTTCGACGGGCGTGCGGGCGTCAGCTGCATGGCGGATCCCCTTTCCGGCACGTGGCGCTCCCTCATCCCGATCGTGGGGAGCCTCATGAGACGCGTCCTTCTTGAGGATACCCCTGATTCATGGACGACGTCAATCACATTCCCGTGTTGCGTGGGGACGCTGAAG
>JAVHLK010000088.1 GCA_031082285.1 Desulfomonilaceae bacterium | reverse complement strand
CTAGTCCCGCGGGACGCGGGACTAGTCACGGTGAGCCCCTGCGGGGCACTGGTTGGGCAACATCTCGAATCGGTAGGCTTGTAGGTGTAGTCGTCGCCGCAAAACCGGACAGAATGTGCTCCTATTCATCGTCGTCTGTTGTCGCGCATTTGGTGGCTGTTGACCAGTCTTCGCGCTGCCGTAGTCGTGGTATTTGCTTCTCCAATTCCAAGACCTTAGGAATGAGTGTCCCGTCCAGTTCGGCAACGAGTGTATCGAGCGACTCGTACCGGTATTCCTTGAGCACCCACGCGTACTTGTAGAAATCCTGGAACATGCTCCATGGTCCGTGCTCGTGATCGACTATCGGCAAGAACGGTATGGCAAGATCTGGCACAGTTGCCTGCAGTTCCTGTGGAACGCTCTTTGCCTCTGTCAGGTCTGCGATGACGAACCTTGAAAGGTGTGCGAGCGTTCTCACGGTTTCGGTGAAGTCTCTGCTGTCCGGCTTCTCAAAATCGAATACCACAGGTGAGAAGTCTCTGTGTCGGAGTTCCTCCCTTAACCGATCAAGGACAACTTTCCGTTCATCCGCGAAACGGCCTAGGATGAGAACAACCTTCTTTGCTATGGTATCGATGACGTCACGAATCTTCTCATTCGTAAGCAATAGATGGATGAACTGCGCTACTTCCAGGTTGTCCACCGTTATTTTAGGTTCGCCATCGTCAGTGATGACGATATCCCTTTGCATGGCTCCTTCGAGTGCTACTTTCCAAATCGACGCTCCGTATACCTGTGTGCCCGTCAGATCAGCGCCTTCCAGATTTGCTTCGACGAGAGTCGCACAGGTCAGGTCGGCCCCTCTTAGATTTGCTCCTCTTAGATTCGCCCTTGTGAGATTTGCTTTACTTAGATCCACCCCATGGAGATCTGCTTCCTGCAGATTCGCTTCAGTCAAGTCAGCTCCACTAAAATCGACAAAGCGGAAATGCGCCCACATGAGTTTCGCGCCTCTCAGATCGGCTCCACTAAAATCCACTACTCTCAGTTTGGCCCCGACGAGACTAGCCATTCGTAGCCGTGCTTCGATGAAGTCGGTCTCCTCAAGAACGGCGCTTGTAAGAACAGCGTTGGACAGATCGGCTCTATGCAGACTTGTTTTCACGATTTTGGAGAAGGACAGAATCGCGTCTCTGAGGTCGGCTCGGCTAAGGTCAAGCCATTTCCAGTCTACTCCGCCAAACTTGGCCCTACTGAGATCGACTCCACTCAAATCGACGTACTTATCCGGATTCTCTTCTCTCCATGCGTTCCACGCATCCGCCCCCTGCTTCAATATTTCCAGCAACTCCGCCTTATCATCCACCTCAAACCTCCATCTGAAGGAAAGCATCCAGATCGCTTCATGCCCCCGTCTCCGCTTCCCTCAGTCCTGTTCCTTCATTCTCCGCAGCTCTTCTCTCTTCTCGTTTGCTGCAGGAATGAGCTTCTCCTCAAGGTCCACAAGCAAGTCCGCATCGTCCTTATACTCATGCAGTGGCAACATCCAGTGGTATTTCTTGAAGTCCTTCGACATGCTCCACGGCTCCCAGCCCATCTTGATGATCGGTATGTACGGTATGGACAGTGTCGGTACTGTAGCCGTCAGTTCTTGTTGGACGCTACTTGCGTCCGTGAGATCGGCAATGACGAACCGAGCCATATGAGCCAGCGTCGATACCGTTTCTGTAAGGTCTCTATCCTTAGGTGGTGAGAAATCGAACATGACCGGCGAGAGATCCAATTCTCTTAGCCTATTCCGCATGGCATTCAGTGTAGCCCATCGTCCCCCGCCAAATCGACCGAGAATCAGTACCACCTTACTCGTGATGGTATCGATCACGTCGCGGATCTTATTGTTATTGAGCAGAAGATAGATGAATTGAGCGACTCCCAGGTTGTCGACCGTAATTGTAGGCTCACGCTCATTCGTGATTACTAGATCATTCTGTTTCGCATCCTTCAGATTGACGTTCCAGGCTGAGATGCCGTAAATTCGCGCGCCGCTGAGATCAGCTCCTTCCAGATTCGTATTAATGACAGCGGCGCGCACGAGATTTGCGTTAATCAGCTTTGCTCCTGTCAGATCGGCTTCGGTGAGGTTAGCCCCAAAAAGAATAGCCTTGCTGAGGTTGGTTATCTTATCATTAAATTTGCTGAGATTAGCTCTATGGAGATTGGCCTCCATGATCCAGGCCTCGCTGAGATCCGCACCTCTCATGTCGGCCTCGAGAAGATCTGCCTCATCAAGGTGGCTACCGTGGAGATTTGCTGTTTGGAGCTTCGCCCCACTGAGATCGGCCTTTCTGAGATTGGCACCGGTGAGATCGGCCTCGTTGAGAATGGCACCACTGAGATTGGCCTTGCTAAGATCAGCCTCGCTGAGATCGGCACCATAGAGATTGGCTCCGCTGAGATTGGCATTAAGGAGAATCGCTTCCCTGAGATCGGCACCACCAAGTTCGGCTCCGCTGAGATCGGCACCATAGAGATTGGCCTTTCTGAGGTTGGCCCTGCTGAGATCGGCACCGCTGAGGTTGGCGCGGATGAGATAGGCCCCGTAGAGATAGGCACCGCTGAGATAGGCACCGCTGAGTTCCGCCCCACTCAGATCCACTTCCACACCAGGATTCTTGCGTCTCCACGCGTTCCAAACGTCCACGCCCTGCTTGAGTATTTTCAGCTGTTTCTCGTTAGCCAATTCAACTCTCCCTCAGCGCAGCCAATCTCTTCAGATCACTCGTAGTTCCGACTCCTCGATCGCCCGCGTCGCGCGCTTCGGATCGCCTTTCACGAAGATTAGCACGTTCTGGTGGACTTTGGCGAGCTTTCGGCTCGACGCAAACGGCCGCCGCGCTCGGATTGCAGCGCTGCCCACGCATGTGAGCAACACCCCTTCATTATAGAGTCTCACGCCCGCATCTTGAAACGCTGCGATGGTCTGCGCCGGCAGGTTGACGTAGATGCCGCGAGAATCGCGCACGTCTCCCACAACGAGACACGCGAATCGGTCGGGCTTCAGCAGCATCACCGCTTGCCTGCAGATCTCTCTGTACGTGTGCAGAAACTCGATCCACGACATGGTTGACAAGTCTCTCGGATCGTTGCCGTATCGTTCCAGGTTCCAATAAGGTGGACAAGAAAGAATTGCGTCGGCTTGCAGCCCTGGAACGAGCTGCAATAGCTGAGCACTATCCCCGACGATCCATTTGGGTCGAGGTTCGCCGCAGACGATCTTCGCCTGCCTCCGGTTTTCACGCACCTGACGTTTCGATAGGTCCACGCCGACGTATTGCCGCCCCAACAGGTTCCCGACGATCCCTCGAACAGATCCTCCCGCGAACGGATCCAGCGTGATGCCGCCTTTCGGACAGTACCATCTGTAGATCAGTTCGGTGAGGACCGCATCGAAAACACTGACCATTCCTGACTGTGTGATCCCTCTGCCGGCACGACGGATCAACCACTTGTCGATGTTGGTGTTGCGCTCGTGTTCTGCGGTGGTTCGTCCGAGATGGCTGACTATTCCGGATGCGGGGTCAGGTCTTGCTTCTTGAAACCCCTATCCGGCACGGAACTCTGCCGGCTTTGTGACCGCGGGAGTCATTTTGATGATTCAAGGAGCAAGACCCAAGGATGTTTACTACGTGGGCCAAAAGTCTTCGTCGACGACTTGATCGAATGAATAAGGACACGACCTCAAAAGCATATCTTTGCCGAGTCCCATTTCTCTTGCGGCCCGGTCTCCGGCAAAGCGATAGGCCTTCTCGACGGTTGAGTCCATACTCAACTACATTCGGCGGGACAACCCCAAGGCAGCGGGTGAATTCCGTCAGCGGGCGGAGACAATATTGCGAAGGCTCGAAGAATTCCCCCACTCCGGAAGAATCGTACCCGAGTTGCCTGAATTACCCTACCGAGAGGCGGTCATCGCGCCGTATAGATTCTTCTACCGCATCAAAGGAGAAACCGTGTGGGTCGTTGCGGTGTGGCACAGTGCACAGATTCCGAAGGAACCGGCATCATGAACCACACCTTCCGCACCGCATGAACAGTGACTCTCGCTAATTTTTCGTGACTTGAAGGGCGCCTCAAGAAAAGACTTGTGAGTTTAGTGCGTGTTGAGGGAAGGCCGGGTGGGATTGCGGCCCCGATCGATGCGGTCGCCTCCATCCTGCCGCCATTGGCGTCCAGGCCGGGAAATCCGATGCAAAAAAATTCCCCGTTGCCGGTGCGCGGAGGGCGACGCGGACAACGGGGAACGGTTTGCGATTAGGACTCGAGCAGTCTACCGGATGAGGAATAGGGGCGCGGCACTAATCCACAACATCGTCCGCCGTAGCCGCTTCGGAGCGTCTTTCCTGGGCCTGGTCCAAGGATTCCTCCAACGCCTCTTGTCCTTCCTCTACTAATCTGTTCCATATGGCCTCTTTGCGGCCCGGCTTCTGAACAGATCCGCCGGACAAGATGGCTCTTCTGCCCGGTCTGTTGATAATCGTTCCGGGAGGGGCTGCATAGGAAGGATGGGCCAGATCCATGCCCGACGCTTTCCAGATGTAGGTGAAGGCATCCGCGATCCCGTTGATCATGTTGCTGTAAATGTTGTTCACGTGCCGATTCGTCAGTACGATATGCGGGGTGAACTGGTCCGGGGCCCGAAAAATGGAGAACATGTCCTCTTTCATCTTCGCGTTGTAATCCCTGTCCCGAATGTACTTGAACGTCGGCATGTCTCCGACGTTAAGCGTCTCCATAAGTTCGCCCAACGAGCAATAGTCTCCGTAACCGTCGTAAAAGACCCACACGTCGATGGTGCTCTCGGAGATGAGTTCTTCCATAGTCCGGGTGAATCTTTCCAAATAGATCAGATCGGGAAACTCAGGTATTTTTTGGAGGAATATCGAGTAGGCGATCATGCCGAGTCGGCCGGAAACGTTGTTCGCATGCGTATCCAGCTTAATGGCCCCGCCTTTGAATGCTTGTACACAATAAGGGATGTCACGCATCAGGCGAGCGTACGCTTCTCTCCGTATTTCCTCCATGTCCCTTATTTTCCGAGGGTTTGCCATGACGTCTCGGTCCATGAACGTCATACCTCGGAAGAAATCGTACCGATTCTCATAGATGTACTTGCCCATGGACCGCGGGATCAGCCTGATGAAATCCTTCGTCAGGTCCTCCATGAAGCGAACGCGAGAGTCCCATGCTACATATCCCCAGGCCGGGAACACCGAGGCCATTACGAGCACGATTGCGGGTAGAATACACATGAGCCTTCGGGCCATCGAGGGCCTCCTAAGAAAAACGAGTTAAGAGTGGGGCAATGAGTCCCACGAACGGAAGGATATCATAATAGAGCAATAAAATCAAACATAATTTCAGTTTACTATGAGGTAAAGATGAGGTGATGGATGAGTATTAGCTTCTCCCGCCATACTTGGTTTTCCACTCGGCAAGCACGTTGAGAGCTTGAAGAGGCGTAAGGGAGTTGGGATTCGTGTCCTCGAGCTCCTTCAACAGCTCGTCGGCGGGATAGCCGAAGAGTTCCGTCTGATACGGTTCGTCACGTCGCCTCTTTTTCTTGCCCTTGTGCTTGGAAATACGCGGGATGCCCGACGGATCGATCTCCTCTTTCTCCAGGTTGGACAGAATTTCTCTTGCCCTGACGATGACCGCGTCGGGAATTCCCGCGAGGCCGGCCACTTGTATTCCGTACGATCGACTCGCTCCTCCCGGGACAATCTTTCTCAAGAACACGATGTCGTCCTTGGATTCCCGCACCGCGATGTTGAAGTTGCGAACGCGATCCCTTTCCCGAGCAATGTCCACAAGTTCATGGTAATGCGTGGCAAACAGGGTTCTCGGACCATCATCACCCTTGTCATGGAGATATTCGGTCACGGCCCAGGCAATGGAAAGCCCGTCGAACGTGCTCGTTCCCCGTCCCACCTCGTCGAGCAGAACCAGTGACCTACGAGTTGCATTGTGCAGTATGTCCGCGGTTTCGTTCATTTCCACCATAAAGGTCGACTGACCGTACGCAAGATAATCCGCTGCGCCGATACGGGTGAATATGCGGTCCACGATTCCGATGCAGGCCGAGTCCGCCGGGACGAAGCCCCCCATTTGAGCCATGAGAACGATCAGAGCGGTCTGCCTCATGTAGGTCGATTTGCCGGCCATATTGGGACCGGTGATAATGAGAATCTGGTGGTCTGAACGGTTCATCAGGACATCATTGGGCACGTAAGACTCCCGATGCTGGAAGCACTCCACTACCGGGTGACGCCCTCCCAGGATGCGAATCTCGTCGTCGTCGTTTACCTGCGGCCGCACATATCCCCGAGTGACGGCAAGGTCCGCCAATGATACGAGCACGTCGAGAGCCGCGACCATCGAAGCCGTCTCCTGAATGCGGGGGATCACCTCAACGAGTTTCGTCCGGAGCCGATCGAAGATCTTTTCCTCCATCACCGCGATGGTCTCCTGCGCATTGAGCACCTTGAGCTCGTATTCCTTCAGGTCTTCCGTGATATACCGCTCCGCGTTGACGAGGGTTTGCTTACGGACATAGTGCGCCGGAACCTTGTCCTGATGGGTACGGGTGACCTCGATAAAATATCCGAACACCTTATTGTAACCCACCTTGAGGCTGGGGATGCCCGTTCTTTCCCTCTCCCCGGCTTCGATTCCCGCTATCCATTCCTTCCCCTGCCTGCTCATCATGCGCAGTTCGTCCAGCTCCGAGTCGTATCCTTCGCGGATTACTCCTCCTTCTCTGAGGCCCGCCGGCGGGGAATCCACAAGAACCGCGGCAATGGCATGGGCAACGTACGACAAATCGTCCATCCCGAGTATTCTTGCAGACATCTCGGTTTCGAGGCCGGCAACCAATGTGAGGACGGCCGGAATCTTTTCCGCGGAGAAACGAAGTTGAACCAGATCCCTTGGATTGGCGCTCTTAAGCGAGATCTTGCCGGCTATTCTTTCCAGATCGCCGATTTCCTTGAGGATCGTGCGAAGTTCCCCCCTTGTCACGGTATCGTCGACGAGCGCTTGAACGGTTTCGAGGCGACGCCGGATTTCCTCCGCGTCCAACAGGGGATACGACGTCCAATGCCTGAGCTGCCTCGCACCCATTGCGGTGCATGTCCTGTCCATCAACCGGATGAGAGTACCTTCCGTCGTCCCTTCCCTGATGTTCTTGAAGATTTCCAGGTTCCTGAGAGTGGATTGATCGAGGACCATGTAATCGCCCAGATGGTACACCCGCAACGGTTTGATATGCGTGGGCGCATCAGGCCTGGTCTGCCTGACATAGCCCATCACGGTTCCCGCGGCGAGCGTCCGAACCGACTTGTCCGTCAATCCGAAGCCTTCCAGGTTCCGAACCCCGTAGATCTCTTTCAATGCATCCGAGCACGCACGCGGATCGGAAATCCATTCTTCCACCTGGTGAACGTAAAACGAGCCGTCCAGGCCCACTCGAACACGATGATCCTCCGGCATGTGTTCCGGGATAAGCACTTCCTTGGGCGCGAGTCGCCGCAGTTCCTGTTCGGCCAAAGACAATTGCGTGGTACCCGTAACCTGCAGATCGCCTGTGGAAAGATCGAACGCCGCCAGTGCCAGCTTCTCCCCTTTTGCGGTCAGCGCCACGATGTAGTGATTCTCGTCGGCCTTCAGGGTACCCGGGTCCTCGGTCAGGCCCGGCGTCAACACACGAGTGACCTCACGCTTCACAATGCCCTTTGCCGTACGAGGATCCTCCATCTGATCGCAGACAGCCACCCGCTCACCCGCGGCGAGCAGTCGGGAAATATAACCCGATGCCGCGTGGTGTGGAAATCCGCACATCGGCACGCTCTCCTCCTTATTCTTATCTCTTGTGGTGAGTGCGATCTCCAGAATTCGGGAAGCCTTCCGAGCGTCCTCGAGGAACATCTCGTAGAAGTCTCCCATTCGAAAGAGCAGTATCGCGTCCGGGTGACGCTGTTTGTGGTACAGGTATTGGCGCATCATGGGCGTGAGAGCGCGTGAATGTTCCGGCTGGTTTTCAGTCACTTCCCGTCTATCCCGTTGTAGCCGCGACGTGCCGTGACGGCACACCGACAGTGTGTCCCAACAGTGAGATGCCCGGTCGTCGAGGCCTCGGGTCGCCTTATCCCACAGAGGAATCGCCTGAGACCTCTACCCGTGCTCTTTTCATTCATTTCCTCGGGCAACCCGTTCGATCTCGGAACTTCTACCTTCAGAATTCCTCGCGGGTTTGTCAAGGGTTACCATGGACCGCGTCGCGGCCAGGTTCCCGCGCAGGACCTCCGGCTGCGGTACTTCGCGAACGGCGCGGTACGCTCGGAACTTTCTTCTGCTTCCACCATGCGAAAATTGCAGAACCGACCGTTTTCGCACCCGCACCGTGTCGTGCCTTCGTCTTGCCGCACACCCGGATCGTCCCGGTACGAGCGGCTGAAGCGTACCCGTGATCTCTTTGCGGCGCATGGACTCACAGGTCCAGTTCGAATTTTTGTTCTACAATAACACTCCCCCACTGTGTCGCCCGGTGTTGCTCGGTCAAGCGGAATCCGGCCTGCTCGTAGAGACTCCTGGCCGATTCCAGCCCCTGAAACGTCCAGAGAAGCACTTTGCGAAAGTCGGCTTGTCGAGAAAATTCAAGTGCACGCGCAAGGAGCTCGTGACCCAGTCCCTGCCCCTGAAACTCAGGCTCCACGATGAACCAGCGAAGACGTGCACGGCCTGCATTTTGAGAATGGCCGTCGATCGCGATGGCTCCGGCAAAACGCCCGTTCGCAAGGACTGCAATGAGAATATCGAGATCTTCACGGAAATCTCTCATGAAGTCAGATAGTTCCCTTCCCACCTGTGTTTCGAAGGAAATGTCGAATCCCCAGTGTTCGTGGTAGTACGTCGCATGGACACGGACGATTTCTCCGATCACACCGGGGTAGTACCTTTCGAACACAACATCAACCGAATCGTGAGTGGACATCTCGTGCTCCTGACTCGTTCACCGATCACCTCATTTGTCGTTGGCGAACAATTTATGATACCTGCGAAAAGAATTCGTGTATATTCTTGTTTCTTGCGCAAAGAAATTCGCGGTTCACCGATGCCGTACAATAATTGAACAGCCGCCGGCCCGAAGCCGGTCTGCTGTACAAAAAAGAAACGTCATCCGGTCTTCCATGCAGTGCAAATCCATAGGGGGGATGTCACAACAAGCTGATAATACAACGGGATACTGTGGGGGTGTTTAATTTCTGTACAGCGGAACGTTTCCGCGTCCCGACACGAACCTCACCCGACCCGTGCCTCGCCGGATAACCGCATGATATTTCATGTGATAAGGTGCGAAAATTTGACTGGGGGGACCGTGGCACACAAGTTGCTCATATATCGACAGATCGTCTCGCTCAGCCCGTTACGGTCGTGAGATCAAGAGCGACCTGATACTTGTGAGTGCTCATGGCATGGGTAAACGACCGATTTTCAAAGGAGTGCCGCCATGAAAAGAATTGTTCCATTAGTTCCCATAGTAATTGTCGGCTTATTGATATTTGCGAGTTCGGCGTTCCTGACCGTACCACCCGCCTTTGAAGCGCATTCGACGCTCGTTTGGATGGACGCGGTCGCACATGTTATGCTCTACTTTTTTCTCGGGCTTGTCGTCACCCGTTACGTCGCGGTCGGCCTCGGGGTGAACGCGGTCGGGGCCTTTGTGATCGCGACTGCGTTGTGCGTCACTTTTGGCGTGCTCGACGAGTTCCACCAGATGTACGTCCCGAACCGGGGTGCGGAGTTTCGTGATGTGTTGTGGGACCTTGTGGGAGCCTCGGCAGGAGGGGTGTCGTACGTAGTCGCGGCCGGTTTCGGTCGGTGGATCAAGGATTTTCTCAGCTCGGCGGAAATCGGTCCGATGAGGATCCTCAGTCGGGCAGTCGTCACGGTCGTGTTCCTGGTCGGCATCATTGTCCCTTCCGTACTGTATGCAGGGAAGATAGCAGCATTAGCGGAGGCCGTGGTTCTCGCAGGAGCGTCCTACACCGTCGGCATCATCGATTTCTACTCGGCAAAACCACAAAGGGCGGGCGACTCGGCCCATCTACGGTCTCCGAACGTCTCCAAGGCTGCATCGTTGGTGTCTACGGTCAGGGACATTGCTGCGTCCCGCGGCGGATCGGCATCCAACCCCGAGCCGCGTGCGGAAAGGGCGGCTCTTCGCGACGGACCTCAACGTAACGACAACCCGAAACCGGAACCCTCGGGGAATGGGCGACAAACAGGGCGTGACGAGCCGGGGCCCGAATCGGTCGGGGACCCGGTCGATTCATCCAATGTGTACGTCGGCGCGGACGAGAACCCTGTTGATCTCTCCGTTGCGATTGCAACCCTGAAGGATTACCCCGGTTTTGCCGAATTGGTCGCCGCGGCGGCGAAGGATCCCGTGTTGCGAAACAATGCTGTTCCGACGCTCGCAAGTTCCCCACCTCAAGTGCGGCATGCCGTTCATACGTGGCAGGAACGGTCCCACAAAGGTATGAGCGAACGGTTACTCGGGGTTGGGAACGGGAAACCGGAGCCCTGCGACCTGGTGGCCGTCATCACTCAGATGTCGTTGCCGGTCGGTGAACTTACCGTGGATCAAGTGCGAAAGATATTCTCCGGGGAATTCAAGAACTGGACGGAAGTGGGCGGGCCGGATCAACCCATCACGGTGGTGACGGTGCGCAAGCAGTCGGGCGAGCTTGAAGGGTACCTCATGAATCGGCTCAAGACCGGTTTGTCCTCCGACGCGGTGAAACTTCCCTTTGTGTCGCTCATGATACCGGTAGTGGCCGAGACCCCGGGCGCGGTCGGGTTCCTGCCGGTGCGGAACACCGAGCAACTCGATTGGGTGGTCGGTCATGAGGCGTTCAAGAGGATCGGGGTTAAGAGCGACAACCTGTCCCCCGCGGTCGGGCCAAGCAGGGCGGCATTCAACACCGGGCTCTATCCCTTCATGAAAGGAGCGGCTCCGGTGCAACAGATCGAACTGACGGCTCATCATTATGCATCGGCGAACGGGGATCGCAAGGCCAGATGACAAACACGGGAATATGATTCTCGAACCGACCGGACCCCATAAGGATGATCGTACCGCGCTCCAGCACATTGTGAACCTCCGCCGATTGTTCCCGCTGCCCTCGGTCTTTGGAGATCCCTGGCACACAGTGCTTCCAAAGATCGTGTCTCCGAAAGGTCGAATCACCTCGCACCGTGTCTGAGGCATCTCGATTTGCCTGGGCAATATGGTCGGGGAAGTCTCTCGGCAGATAGACCATCATGATCTCCCCCCAAGCCCCCCCATACGTGGCCCGAAACGGCTCTTCTCCATTCAGGGGCCTTTCATGGAAAGGTCCTTGTCCATTGTCCCGGTTTCCGTGGTCACGGCAGTCTGGGTCACGTCTCTGAAGGAATTACGCCTCTGGTTTGACGGTCGGTTACGTGGTATAGGTTTACTCGGAGTCGAGGAATCGAGAGCTTTCATGCTTTGTGATGAAGCCTCACGCCATGAGATTTGATGTAAGAGGAATTGCATGGAAAAGAGGAGAATAACGGCCCGGGAAATCTTGGGAGATGTCAGAAGAGGGGCCGGAGATCCTGCGCTGATGGAGAAATACAAGTTATCCGCGCAAGGTCTGCAGAGTGTCTTTCAAAAATTGTTGAAGGCCGGAGTTCTCACTCAACAGGAACTGGACGATAGGGTACCGGTCTCCGAGCGAACCGTGGACCTCGGTCTGAATGTATGCCGGGCCTGCGGTCACATTGAAGCAAAGGACTTTACCAAGTGCCCCCGCTGTGGGTATGTGCCTCCCGACTCGGTCAAGACCCAAGTAAGCCCGGAAGTGAACAAGGCGGGCCGGGCCGGCAAGAGGCACGCGAAGAGGAGCAAGGTCCCGGGGAAAACGATGGGACCCGTTGAGAAAGACAAGGAAGCCCAAGACGTTGACACGACAAGTGAAGACAATGTGGCGGAGGCGCCGAGCGTTGAAGCGATCAGGAGCTACTGTCTCACGTTGGCATGCGTATCGGTAGTCGCATATGTGTTGGTCGTGGTGGGATTGTTTGTCGTCGTGTCCGCTGCAATCCGGGACGGTTTCCCATCCGCGACTCATGTCCTTCTCGGCGGGTTGGCCGCCGCGCTCGCCGGGTCGGTCATGGCCTTCCTGGTTTTGCTCACGCTCCGTACCCTAAAAGAGCTGACAAAGGTACTTGCCCGATTTTCCCACGCATCATTGGATCATGAATCTTCCGACCTGGACCGGCCGATTGCCTGATGGGGGGTATTCCGTCTCTCCGTCATATCGCTTTTGACATGGGGCCTGAAGGATTCGCGGATGTCGTGAACGATGACGACCGGCTGCGTTTTCCTCGCCGGACGGACCTCCGCGGCTTCCGTGCACCCCGCAGTCTTTTCCTACTCAAAGGCTACCGCGTTGTCTCCGAACGTTTCGGTCACCGCTCCCAGAAGACCGTCCGAGACGTCGCATGCAATCGAGCCCAAATTGATCACGGTTTCGCAACGGTTCGGTATGATCACGTGAAGTTTCACGGGGGTGCGGCCTTTGTAACGGGTGAGAATCCTTTTCAGATCTCTTATCCGATCGGGGTCGGCACCGAGAGCCGAGATTCGAATGAGAAGGCTTCTGCTGAAATAGCGCGGCGAGTGCTCCAGGAGATGAATCTCACCGGCCCTCACTTTCGGTGTCTCGTGCTCTCCTTCCTTTGTGCCTGTTATCATGAGGGGTTCCGGTGACTGAAGCAGTTCCCGATGGGTGAGGTACAGATCCGAGAAGACCGTCACCTCTATGGTACCCGTGAGATCCTCGAGTTCCACGAACGCCATGCGATCGCCTCGTCTTGTGGTGATCTCCCTCATTTGCTTAACGAGGCCCGCAATACGGACCTGAGACGAGGGAGGGAAATTGCCCAAGCTCGCCGCCGTGGCATTGGCGAAGGTCTTGATAATCCCCTCGAATTTCATCAACGGGTGTCCCGTGACGTAAAAGCCCATGAGATCCTTTTCGAATGCGAGCTTCATCAGATCTTCCCACTCCGGAACTTCCGGGACGGGGACGTCTGCAAAGTTGTTTTCCCGGCCGGGCAGACATTCCCCGGCGAAGAGATTGAACTGGCCGTCGATCTTTTCTTTCTGAAAACCGGCGGCATGCTCCAACACGGTATCGAGGGCCTGAAACATGGCGCGTCGTGTAGGTCCGAAGCCGTCAGACGCGCCGCATTTGATGAGACTTTCGATGACCTTCTTGTTCACCCTGCGCAGGTCCACTCGCCTGGCAAAGTCTTGAAACGAGCAGAATGCCCCGTCTTGGCTCCGGGCCTGAAGTATCGAATTCACCGCACCCTCGCCCACGTTCTTGACCGCGGAGAGTCCGAACACGATCTTTCCGTCAACCACGTGAAAATCTTCGAACGATTCGTTGATATGCGGTGGAAGCACCTCTATGCCCATGTTCCTGCACTCGGATATGTACACGGTGATCTTGTCGGTATTTCCCGATTCACAACTGAGTTGCGCGGCCATGAATTCCGCCGGATAGTGCTTCTTGAGGTAGGCGGTCTGATAGGTGACCATTGCATAGGCCGCGGAATGTGACTTGTTGAACCCGTACCCTGCGAACTTCTCCATGAGATCGAATATGTAATTTGCTTTGTCTTTGTCGATCTTGTTCTTCTTGGCCCCCTCGATAAATCGACTCTTCTGTTCGGCCATCTCAGCGACCTTCTTCTTCCCCATGGCTCGTCGAAGAAGGTCTGCGTCTCCCAGAGTATAGTCGGCCAACGTCACCGCGATGTTCATGACTTGTTCCTGGTACACGATGACGCCGTACGTCTCACGCAGAATCGTCTCGAGTTCCGGTAACGGGTATTCTATCTGGGTTCGGCCGTGCTTGCGGTTGATGAAGTCGTCCACCATTCCCGATTCAAGAGGACCCGGCCGGTACAGCGCCAGGATGGCAATGAGGTCCTCGAAGACGGACGGCTTGAACTTCATGAGCACGTCTCTCATTCCGGACGACTCCAACTGAAACACCCCCAACGTGTCGCCGTGGGAGAGCATGTCAAAGGTCGGTGAGTCGTTCAGCGGAATGGCGTGTATGTCGAAATCCCGTGCCCCCGAGTTCCTAATGAGCCTCACCGTCTGGTCGATCACCGTCAAGGTCTTGAGACCGAGAAAATCAAACTTGACCAGTCCGATCTTCTCAACCCAAGTCATGTCGTATTGGGTGAGTATTTCCTTGTTGTTGCCGACATATAAAGGAAGATGTTCAACGAGCGGCCTGTCGGAAATGACGATGCCCGCGGCATGGGTGGAGGCGTGTCGGGTCAGTCCCTCAAGCGATTGGGCCGTAGTGATCAGGTCTTTGATTTCAGGAGACGTATCCATCATCTCCCGCAATTTGGGTTCCTTTTTGAGAGCCGTCTCAAGCGTCATTTTGAGCGCATCGGGTATGAGCTTTGCTATCTTGTCGGCTTCCGCAAAGGGGATCCCCAAGACCCGCGCCACGTCTCGCACGACGCCCTTGGCTTGCATTCTTCCGAACGTGATGATCTGGGCGACATTATCCTTGCCGTATCTTTGGGATACGTACTCGATCACCCTTTCCCGGCCTTGCGTGCAGAAGTCGACATCAATATCCGGCATGCTCTTTCGTTCCGGATTCAGGAATCGTTCGAAGAGCAATTTGTAACGGATCGGATCGATGTCCGTAATGCCCAGACAATACGCAGCCAAAGAGCCGGCCGCCGACCCTCGACCCGGCCCCACGGGGATTCCGTTGTCTTTGGCGAAATTGATGAAATCAGCCACGATGAGGAAGTATCCGGAAAATCCCATTTCCTGAATCAAGCGGATCTCGGTTTCCAGCCGCGACGCGTATTCTTCTTCCTGCTCGCCGGAAATATCTCCCGATTCCCTGAGAAGCGTGATGCGTCGTCCAAAGCCTTCTCTCGCGTCTTTCTCAAAGCGATCACGCAGCGTTTGGCCGGTGCCGAGATCGAACCGCGGCATGTGAATTTGGTCGAAATCCAGGAGAAGTGAACATCGGTCCGCGATTGTCAACGTGTTTTTCAGGGCTTCAGGTATTTCCCTGAATTCATGAGCCATTTGTTCAGCCGACTTGAAATGGAACTCCTCCGTGTTGAAACGCATCCGGTCTTGCTGGTCGTAGAGCTTTCCCGTCTGGATGCAGAGCAGGATGTCGTGAGCTCGATGATCGGATTGATCCAGATAATGACAGTCATTTGTGGCAACCACGTTGAGATCGAGTTTCTTGGCCAGATCGATCAGCCCTCGGTTCACCGTGTGTTGTTCGCTCATCCGATTTTCTTGCAGTTCCAGGTAGTAACGCTCAGGCGTAAAGACGTCTCGAAACCAGGAGGCGGTTTCCTCGGCACCTTCTTCGTCTCCGGCAAGAATCTTGGCGGGAACTTCGCCCGACATGCACGCACTCAGGCACACAAGCCCTTCGTGGTAATTTTCGAGCAACTCCCGATCGATTCTCGGCTTGTAGTAGAAACCGTCGATGTACGCGGTGGATACCAGACGGCACAGATTGCGGTAGCCAATCTTGTTTTCGCACAGCAGAATCAGGTGATAGTAGGCGACTTCACCTGCCTTGGCTGCATGTTCCAATCGGGAACCCGGGGCCATATACACTTCGCATCCAATAATGGGCTTGATTCCGGCGGCCTGTACCTGCGTGTAGAACTCCATGGCCCCGAAGAGGTTTCCGTGGTCGGTGACGGCAACAGCCGGCATCTTGTATTCTTTGGTCCTCGTCACAAGATCGGCAATCCTGATGGCTCCATCCAGGAGGGAATACTGGCTGTGCAAATGAAGGTGCACAAACTCCGCACGCGACATGCCCACTCCTTATGTCATTTATATCATTGAATCTTTTACGATTTCATAGCCTACCATATCACTCCGGAGCACCATGTGCAATCGTATTTTGTCTCTCCGGCAGCCGCGGTGGTATTCCGTGATTCATGCAGAACCGGAATGTTCTCGGGTTGTTGTCCGGTAAACCAAAGGTTTGCCCTGAATAATTTACTTTATCACAAACATATTGACATTCTTTAAAAAGATGCATTAAAATACGCAGACCATCCGTCTCCGGCATCGCGATCGGTTTTTCGTGTTGTAGTGCCTGTTTGGCGTAACGTCAAAGTTTACGGCGACACGAGCGGAATGTATCGCACTGAGGCCGATGAGTCCGGATCGGAGTGTGTCCTCGGCCGAATCGAAGGATGTCGGAGAGGGCGTTTGCCACGGTATACGGCCCTGCTTGCATGTACGGGTCGTTATCGAGAATAGGGCTGTTGAATGTGTTGAGGTTTCTGGGATCGATACCCCTGGGCACAGTGGAGGCGCTTCGTTTCTTCGTTGAGGAAGTGGGGCGAATGATCGTTCTACTGGGTCTGAGCGCGGTTTGGCTGTTGAGGCCCCCGTTCAGGGGACGTGAGTTCGTGCGCCAGCTGGACTTCGCGGGTGCCCAATCCGTGCTCTTGATCGTCCTTACGGGGACCTTCACCGGCATGGTCTTTACCTTGCAGACCTACAACGGAATGCACCGGTACGGCGCGGAAGCCATGGTAGGTGCGACCGTTGCGTTAGGCCTGACCAGAGAACTGGGACCGGTGTTGAGTGCGCTGATGGTGGTCGCGCGTGTGGGATCGGCCATGACCGCTGAACTGGGAACCATGAGGAACACCCAACAGATTGACGCCTTGACCAGCATGGCAGTGGAACCCGTCCAGTACCTCGTGGTTCCGCGGATCTTTGCGGTTACGCTGGTGCTGCCGCTGTTGGCCCTGATTTTCAGCTTCACCGGAATGGTCGGAGCCTATTTTATCGCTTCGGGTTGGCTTGGAATCGACCCCGCCTCGTTCATGTCCGGAATTCGCAATTATCTCGGTCCCGAAGACATTACGCACGGCATGATCAAGGCCGTGGTTTTCGGGTTAATGGTCTCCCTCGTTGCCTGTGCCAAAGGGTATTACGTCACGGGCGGGGCCAGGGGAATCGGCGTCGCGACCACGAGGTCGGTCGTGCTCTCGTCGGTGCTGGTTCTCGTATCCGACTACGTGATGACGTCGTTGATGTTCTGAGGCCCCTGAGCGGATTCGTGGTCTTTTATGATCGTATTGGAGGACGTCCACAAAACATATGGCCGGCAGAAGGTTCTCGACGGAATAAGTTTCCGTATCAGGGAAGGTTCCGTGACGACCGTCATAGGGACGTCCGGGTCCGGCAAGTCGGTGCTCCTCCGCCAAATGATCGGGCTGGAAAAACCCGACAGCGGTACGATTCTGATCAAGGGTGAAAACATCGTGAACCTGTCGTCGCGTGAACTGAACAGGATCCGACGACATATCGGCGTCCTTTTTCAGGAAG
The DNA here is from genome assembly GCA_031082285.1 of Desulfomonilaceae bacterium. Taxonomy (GTDB): domain Bacteria; phylum Desulfobacterota; class Desulfomonilia; order Desulfomonilales; family Desulfomonilaceae; genus JAVHLK01. The sequence goes on along the minus strand of JAVHLK010000088.1, from coordinate 2,817 downwards.
GCGCGCTCTTCGATTCCCTGACGGTCAAGGAGAACGTGGCATTCCCCGTACGAGAGCATCTGAAGTTGACTGAGAAGCAGGTTCAAGAAATCGTTGACGTCAGACTCACCCAGGTCGGGTTGCGCGAGCACCAAGACAAGCTTCCCGCCGAATTGTCCGGCGGCATGCGCAAACGGGTGGGACTTGCACGAGCATTGGCCCTCGACCCGGCCATCGTGTTTTTCGACGAGCCGACGACCGGTTTGGACCCGATCACACGTGACGTCATATATCGGCTCATCGAAAAGACGCACGCGGAAGATTCCAGGACGTACGTGCTGGTGAGTCACGATGTGGGCGGAGTCTTAAGAATCTCGGACGAGGTCATGATGCTTCGGGACGGAAAGATCGGTTGGTCCGGCACGCCCGATGAGATTCGCTCGACCTCGGATGAGGCCGTGAGACAGTTTTTCACCGGCTCGGTTAACGGGCCCATAAGGATCGAGTAGTGCGGGAAGGCAGTCCGGCATGAACAGGTTTTCTCAGGAAGCCAAGGTGGGCATCTTCTTTTTGCTCACCATTGCGGTCTTGGCTTATGTGTGGCTGTACGTCCTGCAATTCGGCGAGGAAGCCGGTTTTGTTCTGAAGGCCCGTTTTCGTACCGTCGAAGGGCTGGAAAAGGGAGCCCAGGTTCAGATCGCCGGTATCAAGATTGGGAGCGTCAAGGATATTACCTTCGATCCCGAGACCGGAAGGGCCGTCGTGGATATGGCCATAAAAACTGAGTATCTCGATACCATTCCTGAAGGGTCCCGAGTCTTCCTGAAGACAAAAGGTCTTCTCGGCGACAAGTACGTGGTCATTGCACCCGGGAAGCCCAACGAGCGCAAGCTCAAGCCCGGCGAAGAATTCACACGCGTCTTCGAGCCGACAGACACGGCTCAAGTGCTGGAAAATATGGGAATAGTGACACAGGATCTCAAGGTCGTGACCCGCGAACTGCGCACAGAGGTCATCGACAAAGGCGGTTCCAAGAAAGTCGACAGCGTCCTGACCAATTCCGACGCGGTTTTCAAGGACCTGCGGGCCATATTGGCCGGGAACCGAGAAAAAATCGACTCAACCATGTCGAATGCTGAAAGCGCCACAAAGAAACTGAACGACCTTGTTTCCCGCAACGAGCAAAAACTCAATCGAACTGTGGACGACATTGAGAAGTTCTCGAGAGGAATAGACAAGACCGGAGACAAGTTCGACAAGGCGGCTGCGGGATTAGACAACCTGGTGAAGGACCTTCGATCGGGTAAAGGCACCCTGGGCAAACTCGTGACCGATGAATCACTCTACGCGGACGCGAAAAGCCTGATGACGGAAGCGCGACGACTTTCGAACACTATCCAGTACGGTCCGGGCACGATGGGGCGGCTCATCAACGATCCTGAAATCTATTACGAGGCTCGTCGCGCAATCCGAAACATGAACAAGACGGCCGAAGACGTTTCCGAAGCCACGCCGGTCAGCACGCTGGCCATCATTTTGGGATCGGTCTTCAGATAAGACGCGGCACGCATGAGAATCGCGATTCGTATACCCGCCGATCGACGACCGTCGGGGCCGGCCGAGGCAACCGGGGCGGGACCGAAAAATCGATCTTCGATCCTTCGTGGAGCCGTCTTCGGTTCCGTGTATGGTTCCGGGTCTCTGTTCTTCCTCTGTGTGCTCGCGATCCTGTATCTTGTGCAACCCCCCGCGGTGTGTTCCTCCGCGTTCGACTTCCTGAGATTGACCACGCCCGGCACGTTGTTTGCCATCGATCCGGATTTAACCATACGGCGCATCAATCCTCGGGCACCTTCGAACGTGTGGACATTGGGGGAGGGATGGGGGCTGCCGCCCTTGTTCTATCACACTCGGGTACCCGGATTGTTCGAGCGATCTGACTTCTTGTATCCTTTTGGATTCAGAGAGGAATCGACATTTCAGAGCAAACTCAAGTTCACGCCGTTTCTTGAGAGCCGGTGGGCGAAGATACCGCCATTCGACGGTTTTTCCCGCTGCCTGACGCTGTACCACGGACGTTCCGATCTGGGACAAGACTACTGGGGTTTCTTTCCGTTCTACGGCTACACCTATCGGCGCTACGGGGTCGACCGCAATTTCTTCTTTCTTTTTCCGCTCTACTACGAAAGCACCGACGACGACATCCGAACCATTCGTCTCCTTTGGCCCATCATAACCTATGCCGACAGTCCCGGAAGATCGTCGATGAAAGTGTGGCCCATTATCGGCAAGGATGTAATCCGAAACGAATACCACAACCGATTCCTCCTGTGGCCCTTTTTCCAAATGACGGACAAGCATCCGGGTACGGAACAGTTCACGTCCTACAAGGCCTTGCCGTTCCCGCTCTATGTGCGACAGGACGATGCATACTCGGCCACGACCCATCTCATATGGCCCCTGATCACTTATTATCATCACTATCGGTCGGGGCATACACGGTACAGCCTCCGGCCGCTCGTCACCTATGGTACGGGCGGAGGAATCGAAGAACTCAGTCTTCTATTCTTTTACTCATACAAGAAGGACCGGCGGAAACCCTCGACGACGAACGATTCGGACGGGTACGTTGCAGTTCAAGGGGATGACGTCGTCACGGAGCGTACGTTCCTCAAGATCTCCAAGATCAGGAAGGAATACCATAAGGGGAGTCTGGTCCACGCGAGGTACAGGTTTTGGCCTTTTGCCGATTATACATGGGACATCAACAAGGGGAGTCATCTCAAGGTCCCGTACGTGATCACCATGAAGAGCGACTGGTGGGACCTCAATCTTGGG
>JAVHLK010000087.1 GCA_031082285.1 Desulfomonilaceae bacterium | reverse complement strand
TTCGAATCAGGTCGACATGGGACATGTTCCCGGTGTCCAGCGACCTGAGATATGGGTAATGCTCAGGTTCACGCACGGGAACCTCGGGAAAGCGTCTTCTTCCGAGATATCATCCGTTGTATTGCCGTCGAGACCGAACGCGTACGCCGGCGCGAGCTGGACTATTGCCTTCACTACCCGGATATGGTAGTGATTTGTCTGCATAGCGGCGTGTCAACACGTTCCCCGAGTCCATATCCGTAACCCATAGGTCTTGCGAAGCAACAGGGGTCGTTTGCGGCTGTACCGAGCCTTTTGTCCCTTCTTATGCCGCCCGCCGAGTCCGCAACGATCATTGCTTGGCGCCTAAGGCAGGGAGGAGTCCCGTGAAGCCTCCGATCCGCAGGGTAAAGGCGAGCGTCCTTGTCAAGGACTTGGAGGCTCGGCTGTCCGATCTCCAGGTGATGCGGAAGCACGGCTTGACTGCAGAACAATTGGAGTATCTCCTTCACAAGATGGAACACTCGGGACTCATCACGAGACGGTTGCTTGAAGCGAGGGCGAACCTGGCGGAAACCGCCGTTACCAAGGCCTTTGTTGAAATGCGGCAATCCATGGACGAATTGGATCGCATCGACTATACTGAGAGATCATGTGCCGATCAAGCCGCGGCAGGATCCTCGGCATGGCACGACCTGACTTCTGAGGGGTCGCACGGACATCCCGGCGATGGAGGCCACGTCTACGCGGACATGCTGCGGGCTTTCTCGGAAGCTGAGGTAACGTCGCCAAAGCCTTCCGCGCAACCGCGGGGACGGCGAATTATCCGTGCCTCGGATCTCGTCAAGGACATCACGTCCGGCATGACCGACCCCATGTTGATGGAAAAACACCAACTGGAGCCCAAGCAACTGGAATTCATGCTGAGAAAGCTCGTGGCCGCCGGCAGGGTGACTGAAACGCAACTCGTGGAGCGCACTTCCATTACCAGCACGTCCATCACCAAGGCCTTTGTCGACGTGTACCAATCCCTGCGGGAACTCGATGAAGACGGTTGAGGAAGGTGAACAGACGACGGTTTCCTCGCTGCCCAAGCTTCGTATAGGAGTTCACAATACGGTTGCGTGTTCATCAACGCTCGGTCGCGTCCGGGCGTTCGCGGAGAAGAGACCTCACGGAGGCCGGCACTGACAAAGCAGGAAAGTCTTTTCTCGTTCCCGGGCTCTGCCTGGGAATGCCTATCTTTCCCGCGTCTCGCGGGATATGCGGCCGGGAGCCGGGTGGACCTTCGTGGTCAGTTGTGACTGTCCGTCATGGCAGTTCGCCGGGGAAAAGGTGCCGGCAGACGCGACCGTATTCAGGAAACGGAGCACTTACGTGTCCCCGTCAACGGAGCCGTGAAAAATCATGGCATGGAGGTAGAAATGTCACTGGAATTGATGGAGTTTTTCAACAAGCAGCCACGTTTGCTCACGGTCGCCACTGCGGACAAGGACGGAAACGTGAATGCCGCGTACTTCGGCTCGCCCCGCATGACTGACGAAAAGACCGTGGTCATGGGGTCCGGGGACAACAAGTCCTTGGGGAACCTCAAAGAGAATCCCAAGGCCTGTTTCCTGATCATGGAGCCGGGTGAATCGGTACCCGAGTGGAAGGGTGTTCGCATCTACGCGACAATGACCGAGTGCGCGGAGTCCGGGCCGAAGCTTGATGAGATGCGAGCCGCAATCGCAACAAAGGTAGGCGAGGAGACCGCCAAGAAAATGATACACGCAGCCCTGACTTTTGAGATCGAACAGGTACGACCTCTGGCGGACTTTGGGCAAGGATGGGAAAAATCAATCAAGTGAACGGATCCTTGGGAACTTCATTGAATAGTACGCGGCAGTGCGATATATAGATTGTCCGAGTGTTTTACGAGGAAAACCAAAGTTCCGTTAGGTGATTGATATCGGGATAAATCCGCGAAGCCCCGAGTGTCGAGGGGAACTCGTCACGGCACCCGCGTTCCGAACTTCCCGGCTTCATCGTTCGGCACACCGCGATTTCCGATGAATCACGAACGGGCTTCGGGAAGGTGGAATTGTGAGGACGGAGATCGAACCCGACCATACCTATAGCCGCGTTCCGGACTTTGCCTTGGCAACCCTCATACTCGCCGCACTTTACGTGACGAGCCAAGTGAATTTCCTTCTTTTTCACAGTCTGGTGGAGAGCTTCAGCATCGCGGTCGGATTGTGCATCTTTGCGCTGGCCTGGAATTCTCGACAATTTCTGAAGAGCGACTACCTTCTCTTCCTCGGCATCGCGTACCTGTTCGTCGCGTGGTTCGATTTCTTCCACATGCTCGCCTACAAGGGAATGGGAGTCTTTGCCGGAGAGGATCCCAACCCGTCCACGCAACTCTGGATTGCCGCGCGATATCTGGAAAGTACCTGCCTGTTGATCGCGCCCTCTTTCCTGACTCGTAAGCTGAATCCCACAGCCTTGTTCGTTGTCTTCACCATGTTCACGGCACTGGTTTTCGCGTCCTTGTTCTATTGGAAGATCTTTCCGGACTGCTTTGTTGAAGGAGTCGGACTGACCGGATTCAAGATCGTGAGCGAGTACGTCATTTGCGCGATCTTGTTGGGAGCCCTCGGCCACTTACTTGTGCGCCGCGATCACGTCGATCCAGGCGTACTGCGGCTGCTCGTCGCGTCGTTGCTCTTGACCGTCGCATCGGAACTGGCGTTCACGTTTTACGTATCCGTGTACGGGCTGTCCAACGCCTTGGGGCACTTCCTGAAGATCGTCTCGTTCTATCTTATCTACAGGGCGATCGTCCACACGGGAATCCGAGACCCTTACGCGATACTCTTCCGACAATTGGACACCGAGCGTCGAAACCTGTTGGAGAGTGAGCAACGGTACCGAAGCCTGGTCAATCTGTCGCCCACCGGTATTGCCGTGGTGAGCGACGGAGAAGTGGTGTTCGCAAACGATGAGGCGGGTAAGATCTTTGGGTACAGGGATGGAAAGGATCTTCTCGGAACGCGGATGCCTCAGATCGAATCTGCATCGCCGGCGGAGCCCTTTCATGCATCCTTTCCGTCCGGGGAGCCGGACTGGGCTTCTTCGTCACGGGAAGAGAACCTCATCAGACAAAACGGAAGTCTGATCGAGGTGGAGCTTGCCGCGGTCCCGCTGACGTTCGACGGCAAGTCCGCCATGCAGGTGGTGCTGAGAGACGTGACCGACAGGAAGGCCGCGGAGAACGCCTTGATGTCGGAAAGACAGCGCTTGTTCATGGTATTCGACGTCATCCCGGGGTACGTATGCCTTCAAGGATCGGATTACACCATACGTTTTGCCAACGGTAAGTACCACCAGCTGTTTGGGAATCCCGACGGCATGCCCTGTTACCGAATCATGAAGGGCCGCGACGAACCCTGCGAAATCTGTCCGCCTCACCAGGTACTTGAAGACGGCAAGGAGGCACACTGGGAGTGGGATACCTCCGGCGGGCGGACCTTCGTGGTTCACGCCTACCCGTTTACCGACCTGGACGGATCCAAGTTGGTATTGGAAATGGGCATCGACGTGACCGACCAGGCGGTCTTGAGACGTGAGCTGCAGAAGAACCGCGACATGTTGAACAGCCTGCTTCAGGCAGCTCCCATCTGTATCGGAATGATCGGCGGAGGAACGTTGCAGTGGGTCAATGAATTCACATGTGAGATGCTGGGATACGAAACGGACGAACTCGTCGGCAAGAATCTTCGCCTGCTGTACGAGAGTGAGGAAGAATTCAAGCGAGTCCGATCGACGAACCTGGCCATGCTTCAAGAACAAGAAACGGCTTCTCTGGAAACCCGGTGGGTGCACAAAGACGGATCGGTCTCCGACATCCTGTTGACTTCATCCCTGGTCCAGCCGGGTCAGCCTGCCACCGGGATGGTGGCCACCGCGGTGGACATCACGGAGCGCAAGAACGCGGAAAAAAGGATAAAGGCGTCACTGGGGGAAAAGGAGGTGCTCCTCCGCGAGATACATCACCGGGTCAAGAACAATCTCGCCCTCGTTTCAACCCTCCTCGGTCTCCAGTCCGATCATGCCGCGGATGAAACGCATCGCACCATGTTCGAGGACTGCGGGAACCGTGTGAGATCCATGGCTCAAGCCCACGAATTGCTCTACCGTTCCGACAATCTGGAATGCCTTGACGTTCGGGAGTACGTGGAAAATCTCCTGGATCACCTCATCCTGTCGATCGGCTCCATTGGCGCTCCCATTCAGATCAAGAAAGAGATCGAGGGCGTTTCGTTCGGACTCGACACGGCCATCCCGGTGGGATTCCTGCTGACGGAACTCCTTTCGAATTGTCTCAAGCACGCGTTTCCTACCGGTGGGGCCGGAGAGATCACGATCTCTCTTCGAGCCGTCGATCGAGACGAGTTCGAGTTACGGGTAGCGGACAACGGGATAGGAATGCCCGAGGACATAGATCTCGAGAACCCGTCGACCATGGGAATGGACTTGATCGACACGTTTGTCCACAAACTTCGGGGAAGCATGCGAATCCTGCACCACAAAGGGACGGAAGTTCGCATTCGGTTCAAGGGCGTGTGAACGTTCATCGCGAGGGCGTCATTGACCGCGGAAGCGGGACCGCAAGTCTTGACGAAGCCGAGTACCGAAGACGTGACGAATTGTTCACGTCAAGGGCTCCAGATGTGGTGACAATCGACCGGTCGCCCGCATACGTCCCTGGACGAAGACACACGCCCCTCGGATTACCCCGCGAGCCTCAAGCTCTTCGGCTTTGGTAATGCCCCGATCCAATGCTCGACCCACGACTGATTCGCTGAGTTCTCCGACGGAAACCGTGACATCCACGCCTCTGAGATCCGTGTCCGGGTAGAGCAGGTCGGCGGGCTTTCTCACCAACGAGGCGTCTTCCACGTACGTCGCGTTCCCAAGGGCGGTGGCAGCCGCGTCGGCAAGAGCCGTGGACACGGCAAGTGCCGTGGCCGCGGACGCGACTCCGCGTGTGAAGCTTCTCCCTCCCAGACCGCTGGTGGCCACTCCCCTAATTCCCGTTTCCCGCGCGATGCGAACCCGATGGGAAATTGCCGTACCCTGAACGTCGGGACGGATGCCCACGAAGACCTGTTCGTTCCCCCTGAGACGGATCGCGAGATCGCCGCCGTTGTTCACCAACACACGTGTCATCCCCAGATGTTCCAGAAAATCCGCGGTCGCGTCGGAAATGGTTCCCGCCACTGCCGCCATGGGCGTGAGATCGGGATCGCCGATCAGGCGAACCGCGTCCCACATGACGCGGGCCGGAGTCCCCCTTTGAGGCGCGCCGCACACGGGCCAGGGCGATGCCAAGGAATCTTTCACCCGGGCCGTTTCCTCGAGAACCTCAATGGCCTTTACCGCCGCTTTCCGGCACGCGTCGGGTTGCGGCACGCCGTTCAGCGACGCTTCGATGAACATGCGCATGGGGCCGCACTCCACCAGTACCGAACCGTCTCCCAGCAGCAGGATCTCCTTCTCCCACACGGGTGACTTCACACCTCTCGATTTCGTGGATGAATCTTCTCGCTCCGGCATGGCATTCGCGGGGATTTGGGAGAGATTGTACCTCCCAGCCGTTAGAGGTCGGGGGAATGCCGCGGTTCAAATCGCACAAACCGATTGGAATCAACGGGCGTTTCTCAGGGATCCTATTGACTCGTCGAAAGGGATTCTCCCGGCTCTCGTTCATTTCGATGGACTGAAAGGTTTCAACGCCTCTTCGTGACCGCCCATGGCACGAAAGTCGGCCGACGTCATGGTGTATTCGATCGGGCACACCGTTGCCGGCGTCGGCACCCAAGTGAACGCACCCGCCACTACTTTTTCCACATCCACCATGAAGTTGATGCCGCCTCCGGGAAGGACAAAGGTCGGGGCGCCTCCCACTGTGAGTCGGGCCTTCATGCCGTGGACCGCTCTTGTGAGCTTGATGGGGTACTTGGTCACCCCGGCACGCGCACTTCCACCGGAACCGCCGCAGAACACGGCCGAAACCAGCGACTCTTGGCACGTGTCGGCCAGTTCGTTGACCGCCCTCAGTACTTCGTGGGACAGGGGAACCTCTCTGAGGCTCCCGTCGGACTGAACCACGAACAGCGACGCCTTCCTGCCCGTTGTCTCCGTGATGAGAATCTTCATCCCGCGACGCGCGACACTCATGTCGATGGACTCGATGATTTCAATGGGATCCGTGATTGACGTACCGCCCCAACCGCATCCGCGATCGCCGAAATATCTTCCCGGCGTGCTCTGTCTGAAGCGAAGACTTACCCCGCTGGGCTTCACACCCACATACAGTCCGGCCGTGTGTTCGCTGAGCAGCCCTGTAAGGTGCGAATCGAGAATGACCGCCTCATCCGCCACGTCCTTGAACAAGCCGGCAAATAATCCCAGGGTGGCGCTGCCGCATCCGACCCTCATCACGTCGTCGACTTCTCCGTCGATCTTTGGCGGCCTTCCCACTGCAACTTCCAGTCTGCTGCCCCCCTCGATGCCTATCCGCACGGTCTTTCGATTGGCCAGGTCGGAGATCAGTCGAGCCACCGTCAGCCCCTGTGGAGCGGTCAGGAGATTCACTCCTCCTATTGACAGCATCTTTGAGCCGTATTCCTCAGTGGTCAGATGGCCTACCTTCCTCTTGCGGTACAGTATGCTCGCGCCTTCCTCGCCGATGGAACGGTCCGTGTCCACCTTGACCTTGATTCCGGAGTAGCTCAGCGGGGCCTCGGTTACCACGGTCACCACGTCCACGCCGTCAACCTTGGCCTGGACGATATGGGGAGCCGGCTTGCAATCCGGGTACGTGGTCCCCGCCCCCACTCCCGTGATGATCGGGCGACGTATCGCAGGGTTCCAGTCGGGTCCTATCAGGTGCTTGACATCCTCGTAGGTCCGAAGAGGAATCGTCCTCTCCAGTTGCCCGTGGCGGTTAATGAACCGCTGACACGCACCCGTATGCCCCTCCTTGATACGGCAGCCCACGGGGCACGCCTCACAGGTCACAGCCCCAGGGACCGGAGCGTCCTCCGGGTAGAACGCCTCCTCGGGACAGATCCTCATACACGCACCGCAATCCGTACACGATTCGTCGATGACGGCCTTTTGCTTGACCAGACGCACTGCTCCCTTGGGACAATCCAGGACACACGCGGCGCATCCTTTGCACTTTTCCACACGTACTTGCATGTTATGTACCCACTGCCGGCATGTCGCCGGGTTCCTTCATCCGCAGACTCGTGAAGGGAGGAGAACGTCTCAAAGTAACTCCACGGCGGCCCAACGTCAAGGGGGCATAGGGCATTTTCGTCCGCCGCGGGATTAAGTGATATTAAATATGTGAAGTTTGGATTAACGCCGGCCGCGTGTCAATGCTTTTTTTCGGAGGGGTATGCCGCACGGATGAGACAGAGCGAGGGAACCTCTACGATCCGGACGGTTCCCTCTGCTCGCCCTGCTTCGTCCTAATCCGCTGCGTCCTTTCACGAAACCTCGGGAATCAGGTCTGGCACTCCGATCTCCAGAGGCAGTCGACCTCCCCGCATCCCTGGATCCCCTTGAAACAAGGATTGTTTCCCTCGTTCTCCTGAATGACCCGAATGAGACTGTCTTTCCGGTGGCGCGAGATATTCTTGAGTCCGAGGGACCGGGCCTTGTCTCGAATCCTTTTCAAAGTCATGCTTTAACTCCTTTCGTCAACATGGCTCGATGAGTAACAATTACTCGTTGACCTGGACTTCATAACCGCAACCTTGTCGAAAAATCAAGTGGAATTCGTCATCCGCGTGGTAAATTAATACGGATACGCGCAAAGAAACCGTGACGGGCATTCGTCATCCGCATGTGATGCACCGTCGATCATGGGAGGGAACATGTCGATGATACCCGAAGAACGACCGATACCCAATCCGCTTGCCAGGGCGGCGTTCATCGTATCACTTCTGGGTATCCCCTTCTTTGGCCTGATAACCGGCCCCGTAGCAGTCCTACTGGCCGCGACCGCCTTGAGCCGGATGGTATCCAACCCACTGCTTCGCGGGCGAGGCACTGCCATGGCCGCGATCGTCATCGGCCTCGGCGCCATGATACTCTGGACGGCAATACTCGGGTTGACGTTCCCCCATAGAGACGTGCCCGTGCTGAGGCAAAGCGAACGCTTGACCTTTCCTGCGGGCAACTTCTTGGACGGCGCCCGTGAACCCATTAGGAAGGCACTTGAGAACAACGTGTTCTTTCACGTGACGAGAAAACGGTGGCCTGCGTTTCTCACTATTGAGTCAATCAGCGGTTCCGGCGTCATCTTGGGAAAACAGGGGAAGAATTACCTCATCCTGACCAACAGACACGTCGTGGATCCATGCTTCGCAACCTCGGCATACCTGTACCCCGTTACCTCTTCATCGATCACGGCTCACTTTTGCGACGGCACACGCGGCCCGGCGCATGTGCGATGGACCGGCCCCGGAAACGCCGATCTTGCCCTCGTGACCGTGGGCCGCGGATCCGAATCCATACCCATCCCTCAATTGAACGCCCCTCACAAGACCGCGATCGGCGACAAGGTCTTCACGGTGGGCAATCCTCACGACCTGACCTGGTCCTACCACGAGGGCGTCATTTCAGCCATACGTGAAGCAACCGTCGGCCGCGACCGACTCCGGATTTACCAGACTCAAACTCCCATCAACGAAGGCAACTCGGGCGGCGGACTCTATTCCGAGGATGGGACCTTGTTGGGCATCGTCACGTGGACACGGGACAAGTCGCAATCCGAGGGCATCGGCTTTGCCATTGCATACACAAGTTTTCTGGAATTACTCGAGGTTGAATGATTCGCCGGAGGGTGCAGCGCGTTCTTGTTTGAATCGTGATATGTCTGGCTGCTCGGACCCAAAATCCCCCCTACCCCCCTTTGCTAAAGGGGGTGAAGCCGGTTCCCCCCTTAGAAAAAGGGGGGTTAGGGGGGATTTGCCGCATCCCGATTCACCCAAAACGAAAAAGCGCGACACCCTTCGCCGGAGAACGGCCGCGGGATGATTTCCGGGAAGGGTCGGCTCGCGCAGGCGCGCGGTTCTCGCCGAGCCTGCGCGTTCGCATGGCGATAATTGGCCCCGGGTCGGCTCGCGCCGGCGCGCGGTTCTCGCCCGATCGGCCGACCGCGCTGTACGGCGGGCAACGCATGCAGCGACCGAGCCCTCGGCAATGAGACGGGTTGCAAAAGCCGGCGCACCAGAGGCGCTTCACGCGTGCACCTGCGTGTTTCAGACCTGCATGACGAGCGCAGAGAAGACCGACATGCAGTCCCGCCAAGACGTCTTACCGTCCCATTGCCGGCGGCCGGCATCACGCCGCGGCTGCCTTACTGGTGACCGGGTCGAGTCGAGCCGACACCGGCGTTGCATTCGAGATCGTGTTGAAGACCGGTGAATATTTCTTGCCGGTACTGATGAGATCGGCCTTCTCTTCTTCAGAGATATCCGCATCGATGGTGAAATACATGCGGATCTCCTTGTAGCCCACCGGCACCTCCTTCGATAGTCCCAGGAAGCCGCGCAGATCGAGATCGCCTTCCAATCTGGACTTTATTCCTCTGATCTCGATACCTTTGGCCGCGGCGTGATAGACCATGGCCGTCGTCACGCACGCGGCCAGTGCGGTCAACGCATACTCCACCGGGTTCGGCCCCTTGTCCGTTCCCAAGAGCACCGGCGGTTCGTCCGCATCCAACACAAAGGGCTTCTCATGAGCATGGACCTGCTGCACGCCGTAGAAGTCCTTGATCGACGTGGTGTTGTGGCCGCACGTATGCCACGAGTTCTCCGCGCGGAATTCGAATTCAGCGATCACCGGTTTATCCTTGACGGCGTCAATCGTGTTGAACAATGCCGTCACATTCACCCCGTTGACGATTTTGTCTTGTTCAGCCATTTTGGGTGCCTCCCCAGAGTGGTGATGTGTGGTCCAATCGACTCTTGCAATTGCGCCGCTTATGAGTACCATTCAACCCGCTTGTACAAACTTCCGTCGCATGTCGGTCGGCGCAATGGTTCCCGGATCGGTCGGCCGTAAGTCACCAGGCGTTTCGAACTTACCGACACGGGGATGCCGATTGCCCGGAGCGAGTAATTACTACTCTTACGACGGATGTTAGTACCGCTCACGTCACGAGGCAAGGGCGACGACAACCCTTCCAATCCCCATTCCTCACAGGGCGTCCATCAACGTCCTTATCTTTCCCGCCGCATCGTCGCCCATGTGGAACCGTACGATCTTCCTGCCTCCATCAATGAGGGCCTGACGATCGCCAAGCGCCTGCGCGGCGATTAAGACGCCGAAAGACACGGACGATGACGCGGATCCGGCCCTGTCCGGAATGTGTGCGTCCTCTGCACAATCCGAAGTGATCTGGACGAAGAGCCCCCTCCCGGCATCGCCCTTGTGCAGTTGACCCGTGGAATGGAGAAAACGAGGCCCGTATCCGAAGGTGACGGCCATTCGCGTCTTGTCTCGGATCCTCTTCCCGAGCGCCTTCATCGCCGAGTGCGTTTCCTCGGTGGGCCGAGTATATGCGTGCAGGCTCACGTAAGCTCCCGGCCCGGCCTGTTCCAGGAGTCGCTTCAACGCATCCCCAGGGTTCTCCGCAGGTTCATCGGAATAGACGGTGATGCCGGCTTCGGTCAAGGTCGGAGTCGGTTCCGGGAGTTTCCCCGCCTTCTCATATTCCGCGAGCATCCGCGCGGCCAGAACCTTGGCAGCCTCCACGTTGGGCTGGTCAAAGGGATTGATGCCCATCCGGGACCCGGCAACCGCGGTCGCCATTTCCCAGAGAAAGAACTGCCCGCCCAGATCGTAGATATCCTTCAGCACCAGGCGAACCACCGGATGTCCCGCGTCTTCGAGAGCCCGGACTGCAGCGTCGTGAGTCTTGTCTCCCGCGAGTTGCAGGTACACGAACAGCCGGTCGTTCCCGTACACGGCCGGCGGCCCGACATCTTCCCTCACGACGGGAAGGATGCCCTTGCCTTCCTTGCCCGTGCTCTCCGCGATGAGCTGTTCGACCCAGTCCCCAAAGGACTCCACCGCGGGTGACGCGACGAGCGTCACTTTGTCCCGCCCGCGCTTTGCCGACTCGCCCATGATGGTCCCGAGAAGAGCCCCGGGGTTGTCCGATCCCTTGGAGCAGTCGCTCGTCATGCACCTTTCGCCGGCTGCACACGCGCGCCGAAGGAGTTCCTCCGCATCCACGCCGATGAGGGCCGCGGGGACCAGTCCGAAATAGGAAAGAGCCGAATAGCGCCCCCCGATGGTGGGGTCATTGAGGAATGTGGTCCGAAAGTCGTAGTCCCGAGCAAGGTGCGCCAGCTTGCTTCCGGAATCGGTGATTGCGACAAAGTGTGCGCCTGCCCTGTCCTTGCCCAGTGCATTTGCCGCATGGTTGTACATGAACTTGAACAACGACAGCGTTTCCGTTGTCCCGCCCGACTTGGTAGACACGATGAAGAGCGTTTCGCCGGGGTCGTGAAGCGCGGCCTGGGCCTGAACCGCATCGGGATCCGTCGTGTCGAGCACGGTGAGCGTGAGCCCGTCCACATGTGGGCCGAAGGTTTCGGCAAACACCTCCGGCGCCAGGCTGGATCCGCCCATTCCCAGCAGCAATGCCTTGGTGTACCCGTCGTTGCGGACGTCCCGGACCAGAGTCTCCAGTCTCGCCACGTTGCGGCGCATGACGCCGGCAATGTGCAGCCATCCCAACCGATTGACGATCTCCCCCGGATCGGGCTTCCAGACGGTGAAGTCATGCAGCCATATCCGTTCCACGATCCGTTGTTCGTTCATCTCCGCGAGGGCCGCGTTCACCTCGGTCTCCAAGGGCCCAAGACGTGCCGCTACACCCCAAGCCGCGGCCTTGAGTTTCGCGGTTTTCGCATCGATCCCTGCCAACAGATCGTCGAAGCTCTTGGCGAATGCGTCAACGCCTTCATCCTGGAGCTGTTCCATGATCGCATCCGGATCGACGCCCAACCGGGGCAGCCGAGCGAGATCGGCGAGGGCCTCGTCGACTCCCGATGACACCGCGGGTTCGACCTTGCCGTGGTCGAGCCATGCATGGAGCGTGTCCGTGGGAAGCGTGTTGACGGTGTCGGGACCGATGAGTCCGTCCACGTAGAGCGTGTCGGGATACTCAGGGTTTTTCGTACTGGTGCTCGCCCAAAGCGGACGCTGGACGCGGGCACCCTTATTGGCGAGCTTTTTCCAGCGTTCGCTGCCGAAGATCTCCTTGAATTTCACATATGCGGCCTTGGCAACGGCAATCGCGATCTTGCCCCGGAGTTCCGCTTCTCCCGCCTTCTCCAAAGCCTTGTCAACCGCGGTGTCGATCCGACTGACGAACAGGGAAGCAACCGAAGCGACTTTCCTCACATCTCCGCCCGACCGATCCAACTTCTCCAAACCCGCGATATAGGCCAAAGCCGCAGCTTCATAATGGGCCGTGGAGAAGAGCAGCGTCACGTTGATGTTGATGCCGTCGCCGATCAGGGTTTCTATGGCCGGGACGCCTTCGCTCGTACCCGGCACCTTGATCATGACGTTTGGTCTCTCCAGCGCGCTGAACAGTCTCCGTGCTGCGGCAATGGTGGCCTCGGTGTCGCGGGCCAAATGCGGACTGACCTCGAGACTGACAAAGCCGTCGGTTCCGCCCGTCTCGTCGTACAGCGGCCGCAACAGATCGGCTGCCTTGCGAATGTCGTCAAGGGCCAATGCCTCGTAGATCTCTTCCGTTGTCTTGCCCGCCTCGATGAGCGGCAGCATGTCTTCGTCGTAGTCCTCGCTCCCCGCAATTGCCTTCTCAAAAATCGACGGGTTGGAGGTAACCCCGCGCAAACCCCGATCCACCAGCTTGCCCAGTTCACCGGAATCGGTGAACGACCGGCGTATATAATCCAACCATATGGCCTGCCCCAACTGGGCTAATTGCTGCATCTTCGTCATCATGAACCCCTCTCTTTTTCCGGTTTCGATCTTGGTTCCCGGGTCAATTGCGTGCGTCTCCCATGGGTATCCTCTTTACCCGGTTTAGATTAGATCACGCGAGCAAGGGAGTCAAAGCGTACGATCCCGTACTCTTTGACCGGGTACGACTCGGCAAGTCGTTACTGTTTTTCCGAATGTTTGCTACTATCAATCTCAACGCGTCCGTCACCGTTCCGGACACCGATGCCTCTTAACGAATCCAAGGGTCGCCAGACATGAGAAAACCAGAGTATACCGCGGAACGTCGCGCACATTGGGACGGCATAGCAGAGCGAATGGGCACGGAAGCAACATGGGGGGAATATTACCACCGTGCCTTGGCGCGCATCTATCAAAGGGTCGTTCCGCCCGGTCAAAAAGTTTTGGAACTGGGGTGTTCGCGGGGCGATCTTCTCGCCGCACTCGAGCCCTCCTTGGGAATCGGCATCGATCTGTCGGAAAAAATGGTCAAGATGGCTCGCGAGGCCCACCCGGACTTGATATTCCTTCAAGCGGACGCCCACGAACTGTGCTTCAAAGAGCGTTTCGACGTCATCATACTTTCGGACCTGGTCAACGACCTGTGGGACGTGCAGAGCGTATTCCAAGAATTGTCGGCCGTATCCGGACCCCACACGCGCATCATCATCAACAGCTACAGTCGCCTCTGGGAGTATCCGTTGGCCGCGACTGAACGATTGAACCTTGCCATGCCCCTTTTGAGCCAGAGTTGGTTGACCGTGGACGACCTGGAAAACCTGCTCCGGTTGGCCGATGCGGAAGTAGTGCGCAGTTGGAGCGAGATCGTCTGTCCTTTGGACATACCGCTGCTCGCGCCCGTTCTCAATCGCTTCGCGGCAAGAATATGGCCGTTCCGGCATTTGTCGCTTACCAACTTCATGGTGGCCAGGCCGAAGGTCGCCGCGGACCGGTCGAAAGACAGGCCCGTAGTCTCGGTGATCGTGCCGGCGAGAAACGAGGAAGGGAATGTACCCCATATCATGCGGAGGATGCCTCAAATGGGGGGAGGGACAGAGATCGTCTTCGTGGAAGGCCATTCCTCGGACAACACCTATGAGGCTATCGGACGAGAAATGGCCGCCCATCCGGAGATCCGATGCAAACTCCTGCAGCAGACCGGCGAAGGAAAGGGCGACGCGGTGAGATTGGGATTTGAACGAGCGGACGGCGATATCCTCATGATACTCGATGCGGACCTCACGGTGTCGCCCGAGGATCTGCCCCGGTTCTACGAAGCGCTGGTTACGGGAAAGGGGGAATTCATCAACGGAGTCAGGCTCGTCTATCCCATGGAGCATCGGGCAATGAGATTCCTCAACCTGATGGGGAACAAGCTCTTCAGCCTGGCGTTTTCCTGGCTGCTCGGACAAAATCTCAAGGACACGCTCTGCGGGACAAAGGTCTTGTGGCGGGACCAGTACGAGCGCATCGCGGCGAACAGAGCCTACTTCGGATACCTCGACCCGTTCGGGGACTTCGATCTTATCCTGGGAGCGGCCAGGCTGAATCTCAAGATCGTCGATATGCCGATACGTTACCGTGAGCGAACGTACGGAACCACCAACATTCGGCGATGGCAACACGGTCTCTTATTGCTCAGAATGTTGGCCGCTGCAGCCACTCGCATCAAGTTCGTGTGAGGACCACCCAGTCCCCGGACTCGCCCGGAGACCGGGGAGGACGCGACCGAAGATGAAGCCGTGTTTTCAACCGATTACCAGACCTGAACGAACAGATCGCCTGGAGCAGCCCAAATGCGGCTCAGAGATATATTGGTCCACCCGTCGGCCCGCGGTCTCAATCCCGACGACCCCCGTACGACGCTGATTCGTAGGCGGATACTCATGGAAAAAGGTTTTCTCCGGAACCTCTATGAGGAATGGTACCGAGACCTGATCGCGAGCCTTCCGCCCATTGAAGGCCCCGTCCTTGAAATCGGTTCGGGGGCGGGTTTCCTGAACAACTCGCTGCCCGGCCTCATCACGTCGGACGTGTTCTTTCTTCCCCACCTCTCCGTTGTCTTCGACGCGGGTGCCGTTCCCTTTGAAGACGGGTCATTGAGAGCCGTGCTCATGATCGACGTGCTTCATCATCTTCCCCGCCCACGGCGCTTCTTCCGGGAGGCGGCTCGTTGCGTCCGGCAGGGAGGCGTCGTCGTCATGATTGAACCGTGGGTGACACCCTGGTCCACGTTCGTCTATTCGCGGTTCCACACGGAACCCTTTGAACCTGACGCCGGACATTGGGAATTCCCATCGGCCGGACCCTTGACGGGGGCCAACGGCGCCCTCCCCTGGATTGTCTTCCACCGAGATCGCTCGCTGTTCGAAGCGACCTTTCCGGACTGGCACGTGAGCGGCATAGATCTCGGGATGCCCTTCAGCTATATCCTTTCGGGCGGGATGACAATGCGGGCGCTGATGCCGGGTTTTGCCTTCGGATTCGTTCGGCGACTGGAACGACTTCTCGGCCCGTGGATGGACGGCCTTGCCATGTTTGCCAAAATCGTCTTAACTAGAAGATAAGGATCATCCGCTCCATTGATGAAGCATCCGCCGGCGGGCATTGCCGGCAAGTGACCGCCCGGCCTGGACCGTGACCTTTACTGACGGTGCAGCGTAGTCCGATGGCGAAGAATTGGTGAAGAAGGAGACGGGAATTGTGTAAGGAGAACAGCGATACCTTATGTCCTGAAGAGCCGAAGGGGGATCGGGGAGATGGCGCGGATTGCGAGCGCCTGTTTTCCGCACGCCAACTGGGCCTCGCGTTCGCGGTGTTCTCGGCTGCCGCCGCGGCCTGCCATTGGCTTGGTTTCAGCTCTCTGTTGGTCTATGACGGCGCGTACTTCATCAACAGCAAAGAGCCCGTGTTTGCACACCACGACGTCCTGGGGCTGGTCGGCATCGTGCCCGCCCGGCCCTTGTTTCTGTTCACGTACTATCTCAATTATCTGGTCACGGGGATGGATCCCTTTTTTTTCCGCTTGACCAACGCACTGATCTGCGCGGGTTCCGGAGTTGTCCTCTCCCTGACGGCCATGATGGTGTTTCAGCTGCCCGGAGTGAACGTACCTGGGACACGACGCGCCAAGCAGTGGACAAGTCTGTTCCTTGGGCTGCTCTTCGTGGTTCACCCGCTGCAGAGCTTTGTCGTACTCTACGTGTGGCAGCGGGAAGCCGCAATGGCTTGTCTGTTCTATTTCTCCTCACTGGCCGCGTACCTGGCCGTGAGATCGAATCGCATCACGAACCCCGCCTGGGGGTATTTTCTCACTTCATCCCTGTTCCTGGCCGGAATGCTCTCCAAGGAGAATCTCGCAACCCTGCCCGCGGCCTTGCTCCTGGCCGAGTGCACCATTCTGAGGCAGACCCTGCGGCAGGCCTTCCGCAGGGCCCTTCTCATTGCCGCAATAATCCTGCCTTCCGTCATTGCCTATCTCGTCATTACCAACGCGCTCCACCAACCACATAGTGAGCTGGTAAGGGGCGTCGCCGCACGTCTCCTCGATCACTACACGTACGGGGGAGTGAGCATTCCGGAAGTCCTCATGACCCAATGCAGGGTCTTCTTCTCGTACGTGTTCATGATGCTTTTTCCATTTGCCCGTGATGTAGAGTTCATGCGTGCGGAGATTATTTCGCGGTCGTTGCTGAATCCTCCGGTAACTCTGGCTGCGGTGTGCGGAGTCATTGCCCTGCTGGGGAGCGCCCTTGTCCTGATTAAGCGGAGTCCGGCGGTTTCCTTCGGCATCCTGTTCATGTTCCTCAGCCTGCTGCCTGAATCACTCTTGATCCCCCAATACCTCTTCTTCGGGTATCGGGCCATTCTTCCCATGGCCGGGCTCCTTCTCATCGCGGGGGTCGGCATCCTGTTCGCCGGCGATGGACTGCAACAGCGCGTGTCCGCTCCGGTATTTCGACCTGCGGCGGCCGTCGCTTTGCTCGTTCCTCTGGCGGTCTTTGCCTCCGTTACCGCATTGAGGGCCTCTCGGTGGGATCACCTGTCATTCTGGCAGGACCTGGCCGACCGATTGCCGCGGTACTCGAAGGAAGTGGAAACGATACCGTTTCTGGACATCTCGGTGAACTGCATGTCCACCCTGGTCGATGCGCACAAGCACGAGCACGCAATCGAGCTGTTCCGGCGCGTCTTGGCCGTCGATCGCTCCACGGGCGCAGCCGGGCCGGAAAAAAGTGAAGTCGCAAGGTCGGTGGACGCGTTCCTCAGCGTCTTCAAGGATCAGAAGATGCGCTCGGGCGGAGCCCTCATCGCTCTAGGCGCGGCGCTCCAGTTAACCGGGAGGATCGCTGATTCCAAGGTCGCGTTCGAGAAGGCCATACATCTCGAACCGCATCACACCGACGTGCACCTTACTCTGGGTGCCATGCTGGAGGACGAGGGCAAGCTCGCCGACGCGATGGTCCACTACAGGAAGGCAATTGAAGTAGATCCGGGGAATGCGCAGGCCTACAACTGTCTGGGGAATGCATTGCACAGGGAGGGGAACCTGCGGGACGCTGCGGAGGCATACTTCAAAGCCGTTCACGCGGACCCGTATTCGTGGATGGGATACGTGAATCTGGGCCGGGTCTATCAGGAGGCGGGGTACTACCGCGAAGCTGTTGACGAGTACATGACGGCCATTCAAGTGGACCCCGCTTCAGCTGAAGCATACCACGGACTCGGGAGGGCCATGGCTGAGACGGGAAACGTGACGGACGCGGAAGTAAATTACCGTAAGGCATTGGAACTCAATCCCGACCTGGCTGAAGTTCATACCGATCTGGCATTGGCCCTGGAAGCTGTGGGTAGGCTCACCGAGGCTATCGAGCACCATGATAAGGCTGCCCGACTTAACCCCGACTCGCCCGTCAACTACGTACTGCTGGGACGGGCGCTTCGAATGGCGGGCCGTACCGCCGAGGCCATCGCTGTACTGAGAACCGCGGTTGAGTCGGCCCCGGACCAGGCGTCGGCCCATCACCACCTGGGAGCGGCGCTCGCACGATCTCGGGACCTCCCTTCGGCGGTCAAACACCTCGGGAAAGCCGTCGAGCTGGATCCCGCGAACCCGGACGCCTATGCCGATCTCGCGCGCGTACGACTCGATCAGGGACGGATCGCGAACGCCATCGAACTGCTCAAGACCGCGATCGCGCTGGATCCGAACTTTTCCGTTGCCTACACGTACCTGGGCAAGGCACTGGAGGCCGCGGGGGACTCTCAGCTCGCAAAGGAGCAATTCAAGAAAGCCATTCAGCTGCAACCCGATTCCGCCGAGGCCCATTATGAGTCGGCAAACCGGCTATTGCGACACGGCGATTCCGCGGCGGCAATCAAGGGCTACCGCGAAGCCCTGAAGATCAATCCCAACCAACCGAACGTTCGAGCCAATATGGCCGTGGCGCTGCTCCATGAAAGGAAGATACCCCAAGCCATCGTGGAGATCGCCAAGGCCTTGTCGCTCAACGAGCAAAGCACGGAGGTAATGTACGCGCTGGGACTCGCGTTCCATCAAATGAACGACGCGGCCGGGGCCGGCGAATACTTCAAGGAAGCCTTGCGGCTGGATCCCGGAAACCGGGAAGTCATAGAGCGCCTCCAACGCCGGGGCGGCAAGAAAACCGGCGTGGAGGGAAGCCGATCCTGACCGAGGAGGTACCTGTTCATACGCCGAAGGTGGGGGTCCGGAAAGTATTGGGACAAATCTCTTGACAGTGACCCGACGCGGATCTAGACTGAGGTGTAATGGTGACAAAAATCATTCGGCACGAGGATGTCGATCGCTCGGGATATTGCCGACTCCAATTGGTATGAAGGGTCCCCATGAGTGTTCTTGGACCGCAATGATGGTAACTGAAGCCGGAGTATACGTGAACATGCCCCGGATCATTGAAATACGACACGATAAAGATTACGGACGGCTCGAACGAACCGACGGTAATACGGGAGTGAACGTACAAAGCGTTCCGAGGCCGAGGACCGAAGTGCAAATGTACGGTTGAGGCGTTGCACCGGGTCCAGCCTCACGAATTCGTTCGTCTAATTGGTAGTACTGGCGGCACTGCCCCTCGTTGGCGAAGAAGTTCAGCGTGCGGGCGCTCAATGATTGATATGTCTAGGTCTGCCGCAAAGTAGCCCCCGCACCCGCTATGGAGGAACTTCGGATGATTAAGACAAGAAGTAGGCTCAGTCTTGTGACGGCCGCAGTGGTGATCTTTGCAATTGCTCCGGGTCTGCACTTCGCCGGTGCGGACGACTCGATCGGTGCGATTCAGCGAGTTCAGAACGCCGGTTTCGTCCTCCACGCGGGAGAAGCCGAATATCAACCGGTCAAGGAGAACGATCCGATCTTCATTCAGGACACCCTGGTAACGGATTCCGAGCAGGACGGCAAGATCTGGTGGAGGGGGGACAAGCCTCACGAGGCCGATGTCTCCATGGGGCGAAACTCGGTGTTCTCCTTTATCGGCCTGCAGGAGGAGGAACGTGCATCGCACTTCTCCGGCCAGGTTAACCAAGGAATTATCCGGTTCAGAAAGAAACTTCCGACCGGGACCCCTCAGTCGTCGTTCTCGATCTTCTCCCCCACGGCCTTTGTCTCGGTCATGCCCACCAGAGATACCGCGGATTTCGTGGTGGAGTCTCTCGACGAATACCGGTCCGCGGTCACCGTGATTCGTGGAGAGGTTCGGGTGTCCAACGTGTCGGATGAGTTCGAGGCCGAACGCCTCCTGAGGGCCTGCGAGACGGTCATCGTCGAGAAGGACAAGGAACCCGGGCCCGTTATCAGAGTATCGTCGGAGTACCTCAGAGCACTGATTGATTTCACCACTATTCCCAATACCCTCCCGAGGGAGGTACCCGAATGCGAGCGACCGCCGGCTCTTCCGGAGTCACCCTTGCCGCTCGACTATTACGAGTCCTTCGAACCGGACGTTATCATCATTCCCGGCGAAACGGAGTGGTATCCCATTCCCATACCCATCCCCTATCCGACGCCCGTGCCCACGTACCCGACCATTCCCACAAGGCACACGTTTCCTACGAGGTTCACCATTCCCACACGGTTCACTATACCAACAAGATTCACTATACCAACAAGATTCACCATACCAACAAGATTCACCATTCCGACCATACGGACGTTTCCGACAATTCCAACCATTCGGACCTTCCCCACTCGGTTCACCATTCGAACGTTTCCGACGCTCTTGACGATCCGGACGTTCCCCACGTTTGGCACATTGCCCACGATCCGAACGTTCCCCACGATCCGGACCATACGAACGTTCGCGACGCTTCCCACGATCCGCACGATACCGACCTTTCCTACGATACGGACCATTCGGACGTTCCCTACGGTCTTGACGCTGCCCACGAGGTTTACCGTTCCAACG
>JAVHLK010000086.1:8014-20879 GCA_031082285.1 Desulfomonilaceae bacterium | reverse complement strand
GGCCACGTGTTCCCAAGAATACGAGACCGAATTGAAGCTACACAGTACTGAAGCCAAGTCCCTTTTCTTGGAAGTTTGATTACGATATTCTTGGAGACGGAACGAGCGAAGTCTTCGCTGGTATTCTCATGCCAAGAAGTTACTATAAGTACGTGGGAATGGAGACCGGAAACGGGGAATATACCCGCGTACGAACCGAGTCAAAGGAGAATGGCGCTTTTTCTCTTGACAGGCATGGGTCGGTCATTTACGATTGTTCGATTATGGAGTGGGGACCACCACTCTATCGGAGGTGTGTTACTCGATGGCCGTAAGAATTCGTTTGGCACGGCACGGTACCAAGAAAAAGCCGTTTTACCGCGTGGTCGCGGCAAATTCGAGCTTCCCCCGGGACGGTCGATTCCTTGACGTTCTCGGTACGTACGATCCTCGGAACAAGACCCGCGGACTGAACCTGAAAATGGACAAGATCCGGCAGTGGATCTCGCAAGGGGCCGAGGTTTCCGACACTGTCCGAAGAATTATGAGACAGGCGGAAAAAGGCAAAGCTGTAAACCCAAGTCAGGCTACCGACTAGGACGCGGTAATCGAGACTCAATTCGGGAGAGGAGGTCATCAGGCCGTTGCACGGGACTCCTCTAAGAAGGGGGTAACTCTGCAGCGCAGTCTCTCAGGTTTTTCCGGTCCCGGATGGACTGTACTCGCATTCCCGGGATGCTCTTCATGTTGAGGTAAAGCCGCAGGCTCAGGCTCCTGCCGGTCCGGAGGTCGTTCAAATTCCAGCGGTATCGCCTTTGGAGAAAGAGAGGGGTCGGATGAAAGAGCTGATTGAGTACATTGCAAAGGCCCTCGTGGACAATCCCGACGAAGTCTCCGTGTCGGAAGTGGAAGGCGAGATCACATCAGTGATCGAACTCAAGGTAGCTAAACCTGATCTGGGGAAGGTTATCGGAAAGCAGGGCCGAACGGCAAGGGCCATGAGAACCATATTGAGTGCGGCTTCCACGAAGTTGAAGAAGCGGGCCGTCCTCGAAATATTGGAGTAGTGCCGGTGATCTGCGGAGTGATTGCGCTCACCGCTCGGCTCCGGTTCGATGAGACATGTCGTCGAAGCGACTCATCATCATAGGGCAAGTTCTCAAGCCGTTCGGGATCAGAGGAGAGTTAAGGATACGGCCTTTCACCGAGTCGCTGTACGCATTCGAGAGATCCTCGACTTTGTTCTTTGACCAATCCCCGCACCACGTCATCGGCATTCGCGGGCACAAGGGCGTTGTCCTTGTGAGCCTCAAAGGTATCGACACTCCTGAGAAGGCATCCGAGCTTGTCGGTAGGCTGGTCAAGACCGAGGAAGAGAACCTGCCGGCTAAGGAAGAGGACGAATTCTACTGGTTCGAGCTCATCGGGATGCGGGTCAGGACAAAAGAGGGAGACGATCTGGGAGAAGTCGTTCAGATCATTCCCACCGGCGCCAACGATGTGCTGAGCGTTCAAGGAGGCTATGGGGAGGTACTGCTCCCCATGATCGATGAGGTCGTCTTGGAGGTGGACACCGACACAGGCATCATAGTGGTCGATCCTCTCGACGGAATGATTCCTCATGCTTGACGTAAGAATCCTTACGATATTTCCCGGGTTGTTCGATTCGTTTCTGTCTTTTGGAAATCCTGCCAGGGCTGTCGAGAAAGGGGTTCTACGCGTTGAAGCGGTCGATCTGAGGGACTTCACCGACGATCGACATCGGAGTACGGACGACTACCCGTACGGCGGCGGATCGGGCATGATTATGAAGCCCGACCCGGTGGTCAAGGGCTTGCGGCATACCTGTGAAGGCATGAACAACCCTCGTGTGCTGTTGATGACCCCGCAAGGACGCCTGTTCGATCAGTCCGCTGCGGAGCATATGGCTCATGACCGGGAGATCGTGATCGTTTGCGGCAGGTACGAGGGTATTGACGAGCGAGTGAGGTCCTTCGTACACGACGAGATCTCCGTGGGCGATTACATTCTGTCCGGCGGGGAAATCGCCGCGATGGTCGTCATCGATGCGGTCATCAGACTGGTTCCGGGGGTCTTGGGAACGGACAGTCACATTGAGGGCGAATCCTTTTACCGCGGCCTGTTGGAATACCCTCAGTATACGAGGCCGCGTGTATTCGAGGGAATGGCGGTGCCGGACGTGCTTCTCGAGGGAAACCACGAGCTGATCCGGCGATGGAGAAAGAAACAGTCCCTTGCACGAACTCTGGCGCGACGTCCGGACCTCCTGCATGAGCGCGAATTGGATGCGGAAGAGGAACAGCTCATCGACGAGATCAGATCGGAAATATATTTGGGGTCTATGGAGAATGACCATGAACACGTTGGAACAGATTGAAAAAGAGCAGATGCGTGTGGACCTTCCTCAGTTCAGAGCGGGAGACACCGTGAAGGTGCACGTTCGGATTGTGGAAGGAACCCGAGAGCGGATACAGGTTTTCGAAGGGGTAGTCATCGCGATTAACAGGAAAGGGAGCCGCACCAGCTTCACCGTGCGAAAGGTCTCCTACGGAATCGGTGTGGAACGTGTTTTCCCGCTGCACTCCCCTATGATCGACAAGATCGAACTCGTTGTGCGGGGTCGAGTACGTCGGGCCAAGATATACTATCTGCGAAAGCTCAGAGGCAAGGCGGCTCGAATCAAGGAACGCGTCTATCGCCCTGAGGACAGATAACCGGGTCCGGCGAGAGCCGTGCGTCATGGGGCGGACCTTGACACATACGACCCGTCCGACGAGACAATTCGAGGAAAAAGCTGAGGCTCTTGGTGCAAGGCGAATCGCGGGGATTGACGAGGCCGGCCGAGGTCCATTGGCCGGCCCGGTAGTCGCCGCTGTGGTGGTTCTGCCCCCCGAAGACCACATTCCGGGCCTGAACGACTCGAAACTACTCTCAGAGATTGCCCGCGATCGGGTCTTCTCGGCGATTCAAGCCAAGGCGACCGCGGTTGCCGTGGGCATCGCGTCGCCGGAACTCATTGACGGAATCAACATTCTTCAAGCGACACGAGTCGCCATGGTAAGAGCGATCCGAGAATTGGACCCCCTGCCGGATTATCTACTCATCGACGGCCCGCTCTCGCTCGATCTGGAAATACCTCAAGAGGGCATCATCAAGGGGGATCGCAAGAGTTCGTCCATTGCAGCCGCAAGTATTGTCGCCAAGGTAACCAGAGACCGCATCATGAGAGAGCTTCACGAGCAATATCCCATGTACGGGTTTGATCGGCACAAAGGTTACGGAACGGAGGCACATCGCAAGGCACTGCGGGAATTCGGACCTTGTCCTGCTCATCGTCAGTGTTTCAAAGGAGTACGAGAGGTACGAAACAGCCTCACCGGGAGGGTTTGAAGTTCTCGAAGGGCATCAGACGCACGTCCGGCGTGGCGGAAAGACCGCGGACTCTAAACGTGGTCGTGAGGATCTTTCCGTTCCTGGTTACCAGATTGCCGAACAGACCGGAGAAGATCTGGTCGAACCCCACCAGCGGTGAGACGTCCACCTGAAAATCGATCCTGTCCTGATCGCTGAAATACATACCTGAAGCGCTTATCCTGGCTGCATCGGACACGAGCTTCATATCTTTGAACTTCCACTTTGTGTCGAGAACGTCCATGTCCCACGTGAGACTTTGAAAGGGAAGCCCCTGTTGGACCAGGTCCGGCAGGCGACCTCTCAGGATGGACCCCAAGTTGATCAGAGAAAAGACCTTGGACAGGATGTCGAACCTGTTCACCGTGCCGTCATTGACCCGTACTTCTATGTTGCCGGTCTTGTACACGCCGTTATTGGCGCGACTCGAACTGAGATTCCACTGCAACTTCCCGTTCACCACCACGTCCCCTTCGACCCGCAACCATTCGGGATCGGACAACATCACCCGCTCCATTCGCAGCTGGTCCGCCTGCAAATCCAGGACAAGCGGGACTTGAGTGTTCGCCCGTATGGCACACACCGCGGATCCCCTGATGATCCCGTCGGCGATGTTTACCTGCCAATTGGGGACTTTGAGCAGACCGTCCTTGCCTTCGATGTTGGCGCGAAAATTGCCGAACGGCCTCGAGGGGGTCTTGCCTTTTTCGACCTTGACGAATCCTTTTCCGGAGCTACGGGCCAAGAACCTGATTGCCGGATTCGCGCGAATCCATTCACCCCACGTAACATCACTGACAAAGCCCGGAGGTGCGGTAAAGTCCGTAGTGTCGAGGAAAGAAAAGACGAGCGTTGTATCGACCTTTGGATGCTGCGAGCCGGTCACCGTCAAACTACCTGAAAATACTGAACTTCCGTTCCTGGCCTGATCGACCGAAAGGTGAAAGGAGTCTCCCTGCTGTCTTATCGAGGCCACCATCCCCACGGTCCGCTTGTGGAATCCGGGGATTCGAAATGACACATGAGTAAATTGCAACCTTGCATCCAAATCCGGTTTCCCGGTCTTTCCTATCCGAATGGTCGCGTCTCCCTCCACTCGCCCTCCGGGCTGCAGTTCGAAGGAGGGATGAACAAAGGGTGTCAAGGTCCGGGTGGGGATCCCCTTGGGAGGGAGATTGACCGAGATGAGAGACTCTCCCTCACGGCGGATCTTTGCATCGGCGGCGATTCGATTTCCGGGGAAAATAAGGGAAGCCTCCTCTACCAGTATGCCGGCATGATTCGCATTTCCTGAAGCTTCAATTCTGAGAGGGGTTCCGCTCCGCTTCGTAAGAAACGAACCGAAATTCAAACCGGTGCTCTTGAGATCCACTTTGAGAGAAAAATCGAGATTGGGTATCTTTCCCTTGACATCGACAACCGTCGGAATGTCGCGGCTGACGGCCCAACCGGTGGGAAGTCGGCACAGCTTCCCCGCATCCGACGGTGCGATCTTCACGTGACAACTCAAGTCCACGCTGCCCCCGGTCACGCTTCCTTTTACGAACGCAGGGCTATCTCCGATGATTCCCTCCAACTCAGTGATGGCGACTTGTGTCCCGCGGAACCTCACGGAACCGTTAAAATCGTTCAGGGAAAGAGGGAAGCCTACAAGATCGCACTGAAAACCCTCGAGGGTAACCCGTCCCTTCATGCCGGGTCGGCGGAGGTCGCCTTTCACGTCCAGCGTGACCGAAACACCTCCTTTCGGTTCCACGACCGAATCCAACCAGGGTTTCACTGTGCCGGCGAACGGGGTGCTAGTCAGGAGAGGATACAGATCCTGAGCCTGCGCCTTCATTGAAATGAAGAGGTCGGCCGTGGGGACGGCCTTCAGGTTCGTGATGGAGCCGTTGAGCACAATGGGCGAACTTCCGACGGTCAAGCTGATACCCTTGAAAAGCACCTTATTGGAATTCACGTGAACCATGCCGCCGGCTCTTTCCACGGGCAAACCAAGTCCCGGCACGAAGCCCGAAACCCCATCAAGAAAGGCCTCCAATGCAACGATTCCAAGGAGAGCCGACCGTTTCTTCAAGTCGGAAATGGTCCCGGTCCATGCCCCGCCGGTGACTCGCACCCGGCCCTCGAGGCCTGCTCCGGTCAGTCGATTTCGATCTTCTCGTGCGAGAAGATTCAGCGGTACGAGCGGGAAAATCTTTTTCAAGTCTATGTCGGCTTCTCTCAGGCCAATGGTGAGAGACGGGTCTTCACTGAAGATCTCTCCCAATCTCGCTTCCCCCGATATGCTTAGTCCCGGCAATCCGGCCTTTGTCAAGTCAATGTGGACCGACCGACCGATGCGCTCAAAATCGAATTCAGCCACGGCAAATTCAACCGGCACGTCCCGCCCGAATACCGAGTCCCATGACAGGAGCACGCGGCTGAGCTCTATTGCTCCGCTTGCTTTGAGCCTCTCGGCTTCCCCCGTGAGGTTCAGGGTCAAGCTCACGGAACCATCCGCCACGGGAAGGTCATGCCCGAACCACAGGCCGACGGCCCGCACGGACGTCAGCGGGCACCCTATCAGCTTCAGACGGCATTGTCCTCGCCGGCCCCGCTGACCGAGCGGAGCGGTCGGCAGCGTTCCGGAGAACTCGAACAACCCCTTCCGATCGCCCGTGGATAGTTCGCCGTGTGCGTCGAAACTCCCCGCACCGTCCTTGGTCAAGTCTTTCGCATGAATAGTGAGCCGCGACATTACGGATCCGCGATGTGTCGTTTCAGCGTCGCCGAGGATGCTCACGATACGCGCGTCCGTCACATCAAGTCCCTTGACCGACAAGCGCCCAAGAATGAAGCGCCCAATCGGCGAGCCGCCCGGTGAGCCCATCTGGGGCAATTCAAGGCCCTTCCTTACGGTCGCCGTCGGTTTGGCGAACACTGCCCGGTTCACCGTGAACGATCCGACCAATGCCGATTTCACGTCGATTTCAAACGAAGCATCGGGAATAGACAGCACAGGAACGGTGTCGCCTCCATCGCCGACGTTGACGGCGGTGAAAGCGAGTTTCGCGTTCGTCAGGGAGGTCCACACGAGGGTTGCCGAGGAATAGCTCACCTGTCTTCCCATCGCGGATTCGATCCACGGGATGATGAGACGCGCCGCACGCTCACCGTCAAGCCCCAGGCGCACGTATACCGCGAAACCGACCAGTAGGACTACCAGGAGAAGCAGAACCGTGATTGACTTCCGGGCAATCTGCTTCACGACCCGTGATCGAGTCGACGGATTGTGTGACTGTTTCGTTGTTCCCATTTTGTTGAGCATCGAAGTGCGGTTTGCCTCGGCAAAGCCGCCGATCCCCTTATATCAATACGCGGGCATTCTTGCAATAATCGGAAATCCCTGATCATTCAGTCTCGACTGCATGCGATCGTCGTGCCTGTGGCAACTCGATGTTCGCTGCTGCAGCCGGGCACCCCATGAGCCGCTCATACCCAATTGAGGGGCACGTACGCGAAAACATTCACGATCTGGTGTGAAGAGACGCAACAAGAACCGGGCAGCTGAGCCTCGCTCCGTACCATTTCTCTCTTCGCTATACCTGTGCAGAGATGAGAGTCCGTATCAATCGCTCGGTCACAACGGCCGGCGGCAATGTTCGCGAACCTGCGCTTCTCGGCATGTGCAGGTTCTCATACGTTGCGGATCCCCTCCCGGAGGGCTCCTCCGCGTGCGCAATGCAGAGATCCATGTTTCTATACTCGCTGGATCGCGGAACTCTTGCCGGCGCGGCGTGTAACACTGAAACGGCGACAACCGACGACATGGCGTGATCGTTCAATTGAGGCTGAAGGATTCGGACGCCGCCGAAAGGAAGTCTATCGTCGAGTTTTCTTCTTCAGCCTGGAGATCTTCCTGCGCAACAAGTTCAATCGGTCCTTGGAAGCTCCCTGACCGCGTGCGTCGTCCCTGGTTTTCCGAAGTTCGTCCACTTTTGCCTTGATATCCCGAACACTTGAAGATTTCTTTTTCTCCGGAACCGGAATACCCTTTTCGGCTCTCAGGAGGTCCATGATCTCCTCTTTGTTCATCCCGTGAATACCCTGGATGTTGGGAATCTTGAGGGCCTCTTCACGAAGCTCTTTGATCGTCCAGCGATCCAAGGGCTTCTCTTTCTTGGCCTTCTGTTCTTTCTTCTTTCCTGCCATATCTCCTCCTGGGGGAGTGTAGTTGACGTGCACAAACCGTCATTATGAACAAAAACCGCATGGGTTTCAACTGTAATCTCACGCGCACGTATCCATTCGGCGGCCGTGGAGAATTGACCTTCTTGTGCACCTTCGTCGCAACTTATGCACGGATCGAGGTACGAACCGACCCGAAGATCAATCGGCATCCGATGGTCCCCGATCGATGCGAGAGAGCATCTTGAGGTCAAATCCCTCTTTTCGATTGCGGATGTCGTAGTAGAAGACCACCATGCACACGGAACCGAACAACCCGGCGATCACGTTTCCGACTGTCTTGAGAACCTGCCCGATGATGCTCCCGTACAGTTGGAGCTGGGGCGCGGCCAAACCGAGTACCGTTGCGGGAGTCTCGAAAAGGATTGATATGGCGATATTGATCAGGATGAGAATGAGAATCAAGAGGTAGAACCTCACCCAATAGCGGGCGGGCCTTACGCCTTCGGCCTTTCCGGTCAGGAGGTTCCAACTGCGGCTCAATGCCTTCCCGTACGCTATGTCCTCAATGATGACGACCTTGTCGAAGACGAGAAGCTTGATAACGCAGTAAGCGGACAGGAAGATCAACGGCAGCCACGTCACCGCGGACCACCACCCCGAGGATGTCAACAAGGCGAATAAGAAATAGAAGCCGACCCCGATGATGACGGGACCGACGAGGAGCCCAAAGACCGCCAATAAGAAGAGCATGGATGTGAGGAAATATTTTCCCAGTCTTGCCAGCACAAACCGATACGCGTCGCGAACCAGGATTTCCCGACCAAGGTAAATGGAGGAAACCGCGTGTATCACGGCGCCCTGAGAAAGATAGAACAGTGCGATGGCAATGACCGCGACCGACGGTACCACGGTGACTCCCAAGATGATCAATACCCAGGTAGAGACGGAATCCAGCGTGCGGATATTGAGGCCCACCAAAACCGCGGCGACTCCAATGACGGCAAACATCGCGAGAGTAATCAACCAGGGGATGGCCACCACGGCAAAGAGTTTCCAGAAATGCGCGCGACACATCTGGAACGCTCGATCCAAGATCCCCCCGAGAGTCATGGGTTCAATCTCGAACCCGAGGCTTGCATCGAAATCGCGCGTGGGTTCGGGAGTCTCCGCCTTCCGAGACGAAGACGTCTCGGCCGGAACGGTTTGCCCGCCGACGACAGGCGATTCCCCCCCAGGAAACGAAGTGAATTGAGTCGCGGAAGCAACTTGCGTCTCGGAGAGCATATGGGCTCCCGGCAATATCTGCGTCTCTTCCACGTCGGAGATCATCGCAGGCGCCAGAGGGGGAACGACCTCGACGGTTGCGCCGAGTCGCGCAAGGAGCCGATAGAGTCGTGCGGCCCGTTTTGGCGTGGCACTTCGGGTGAGCGTCCAGGGCAGTCTGTTCAGCCGGGACTCGATCTTCTCACGCGAGACGTTTCGGCTGACCTTTTCCAGGGCATGAGCGACCCTCTTGCGAGTAGTCTCGTCCCGTACCTCCGTGATGACCACGGTATGAACTGTTTCGGGCGGTTCCGAGGCCATTGGATCTCCTTTGCCGTCTTGCTTCACAAGCCCGTACGCGGCTCACGATTTCCGGTTCAATCACGGGTTCCGCAATACGGCCGGGCTCACCCGTACGCGGGAATCAGAGCACTCGTGTTCTCCGGCGATAAGCCTGTTCTACTCTTTCCAACCATGTCTCGACATTCACGTGGGCAGGAATTGGTCCGTTCGAGCGTTTGATGACGCGGTCACGGATTTCCGCCGCAAGTTTCGACCGATGAGCCCTTTCCAGGCTCGCGCGACGCGCCAGGAACCTGGAAACGAGGCGGTAATCCGCCGGCGTCATGGCCGATACGATCGGTCTCAGGCTCGAGTCGGACTCGTCAATGCGGTTTCCTCCCGTCCCACCGGTCGGGCGTTTGATTTCTTTGTCCATTACGACAAGCGTTCCCGCGGCCAAATCCCCCAGTCGCCTGTTCTTGCCGTCTACGAACATGATCATCAGCCCGATGGGATACACCTCAAACAGGATGTCGACGAATCTGAGGATATTGCGGACCGCGGAATCCAGAAACGAGATTGGTCGTCCATCCGTCCTGATCACGCGTATGTCCTGCCATCGCTTGCCCGGGGTCGATCCGCTCCAGAAGTACTCGAAAAGAATAAAATAGCCTAATACGATTATTCCGTACAACAGAATCGCGGCACCCAACATCCATTGCCCGATCGAGCCTTCCAGTCGTTTCAGAATCTCCACCGACGGGTCCACGCGCCATATCAGTAATGCGAAGAGTGAGACCATGAGAATCAGAGTCAGGACTACGCCAAACTGAATGATCCGATCCAAGAGAAACGCAAGGAACCTGGTACCAATGCCCGCCAATCTGAACTCCAATTCAAAGTGTTCCGGAGTTTCAACAGTGACGGTCTGTACGTTTTGTTTCACCGCCTTTCTCCACCATGCTATGATCGGTCATCCGGCCGACTCCGGGCCCAATCCTGAAAGGTCTGCAGCGACGGAGATGATGCGGACGATACTTGAGCGGATCGCTCCGAAGGACTCCGAGATCGGCATGAAATCCCGGGTGTACGCGTGAATATAGACGAGTTCATAAACGAACGCAAAGAAGAATGGGAGAGGCTCGAGGAGATAGCGAAAAAAATCGGGCCGGGTTCCCCTGCGAAGATGAACCCGAAAGAATTGTGGGAACTCGGTAAGCTCTATACGGCCGCGGTTTCCGACCTCGCCGTCCTGAAGTCCTCGGATCTGGCCTCGGGAGTAGGAAACGATGAGATCGAGTATCTCAACTCGCTGGTGATACGTATTCACGGAGCGATCTACCGAAAGGAACCGTTCAGATGGTCCCTGGTAAGTCGCTTTCTGGTGAAGGGCTTTCCCGAGACGGTCCGCGAAGCCGGCACGTATGTATTTATTTCCACTGCCGTATTCGCGATGTTCTGCATCGCGGGTTTCGGGTTGGGATTGTCCCAACCCGGCTTTATTGAGCTCCTGGTGCCCGAATCCATTATTTCGCGAGTGGAAGACGGCCGCGTATGGTTTGACAACCTGCATACTGTGGCTCCCATGGCTTCCAGTTACCTGATGACTCATAACATCTCAGTGACGTTTCTGATCGTTGCCGCGGGGATTACCTTCGGAGTGGGCACCGTGTACTTGCTGGCAGTCAACGGACTGCTCCTCGGAACGGTCGCGGCTCTCTGTTTTGAACACGGCCTTTCCAAGGAATTCTGGTCATTTGTGCTTCCCCATGGGAGTCTCGAATTATCGGCCATATGTATCGCCGGAGCGGCCGGCCTTGTGCTCGGGCATGCCGTCGCGGATCCGGGACCGTACAAGCGAGCGGAGTTTCTCTCGATCAGAGGCAAATCGGCAGGGCGACTGGCGCTGGGATGCGCTCTTCTGCTCGTCCCTGCAGGGGTCA
This sequence comes from Desulfomonilaceae bacterium, assembly GCA_031082285.1. Taxonomy (GTDB): domain Bacteria; phylum Desulfobacterota; class Desulfomonilia; order Desulfomonilales; family Desulfomonilaceae; genus JAVHLK01. The sequence goes on along the minus strand of JAVHLK010000086.1, from coordinate 9,807 downwards.
TCGAAGCGTTCTTTTCTCCCGCTCCATTTCCCGCGTGGCTGAAGTTCGTTTTTGCCGCGGTTTCCTTTGCATCCCTGATAACGTATCTTCTGACCGGAGGACGGCACATACCTGAGACGACCAAGGCCGGCGAGATACATCCGATGCGGGATTTCACCGAATTGAAGCAGAGACGATCGAGACGAACGTGACGTGGTATGACGGCGCGCCCATGCCGCACACACCTAACGGAACTTGCGCAACAGAGCGCTCGCTGTCCTACGGGGGTACGCGATGGACACGAGATGTGAATATTCAACCCTCACCCTACCCAATGACGTCAAATACTTGGACGTCGCGACGGCGTACGTGGGAGAGGTTGCGGCCAAGCTCGGTTTCGATTCCGCAGATCGGGCCTCAATTGAGCGCGCGGTAAGAGAGGCCGCGTCCAACGTCATTACACACGCGTTTGAACCCGCCGAAAGTGCCGGCTTCGAGATCGCTTGCGAACGGGTTCCTGTTGGATTGCGGGTATCGGTGAAGGACAAGGGTGTGCCGTTCGATCCCGCGACGGTTCCCGAGTGCGAATTGCCGACCGCTCCGGGCCTCGATCCCGCGCCGGGCTGCGGGATACTCAGCATGAAAGAGTCGGTGGATGAACTCCACTTCAACAACCTGGGTCCCAACGGAAAAGAAACCGTTCTGATCAAGTACCTCAAGAGCAGGAATATATCCGAGTATTTTGAAGCCTGCGAACTCGGCGCCTATGCCGATGACCGTGTCGACGTTCCCCGGGCACCGCGGTCTACTGAAATCACGATCCGACCCTTGGAGCCTGCCGACGCGATAGAGGTTTCTCGATGCGTGTACAGGGCATATGGCTACGATTACGTGTATGAGGACGTGTACTACCCCGACCGACTGATCCAACTGAACGAAAGCGGAGACATCTTTTCCGCAGTGGCCGTCACTCGAGATAATGAGATTGTGGGCCACGGTGCGCTGATTTCATACGAACACGGCCCACTGGCTGAAACGGGAATCGGCGTCGTGAAACCCGAGTTTCGATCGCTCGGCATCCTGACCCGTTTGGAGACGTACCTGGTAGAAAAGGCCAAATCTCAAGGCTTATTGGGGATCTTTGGACGTCCGGTAACGACGCATACGTATACACAGCAGGTGGGAGAGCGCTTCCAGTTGAGGAATTGCGCAGTACTGGTCGGAAATATGCCTCAGCCGGAACGCTTTCGTGGAATATCCGGGAAACTTTCTCAACGTGAGACACTTCTGGTCCACTTCAAGTATCTGGCCCCACCGCGTCCTGTGGAACTCTTTGCACCGCGGCATCACGCGGACATGATCCGGGATATCTATGACCAGTTCACCGAATACCGCGACATGAGATCGTTCAGGGACGCATCGGTCGAACCACGGGAACGGGAGTCGGTAATTCGCACGAAGCTGCCCAAGCTCACGGGGACAGCTCGAATCGACATAGAGTCTTACGGCAAGGACCCGGTTTCACAACTGAACGCGGTTGTCCGCGAGCTGTGCCTCAAACGAGTCGACGTGATTCACCTTTACTTGAACCTCTGCGATCCCCTCACCGCGACGTTCACGAAGCGGTTCGAGGAACTGGGATTCTTTTTTGCAGGCATCCTTCCCCTGGGTATGCCTCAGGATGCATTGATACTCCAATATCTCAATAACGTGCCGATTGACTACTCCAAGATACGAGTCCACTCCGAGCGCACGCGTACGCTGCTCGAATACGTCAAGGGGCACGATCCCAATGCCGTCTAAACGCTTGACAA
>JAVHLK010000086.1:0-7919 GCA_031082285.1 Desulfomonilaceae bacterium | reverse complement strand
ACAAGCCGCTGTTGCCGTACCGGATGAGGGGGTGCTTCCGGAGGTTGGTTCACCGGCTGTACCGGTTCAAGAGGTTCATGAGATTGCGGGATGTCGGCGACACCCGTCCCTTACCTTTGAAGAAGATGTCGATGATCGACAATTCGGATCCGTAGTACGCCGCGTTGGCATCCCAATCCGGTTCGAGCACGCTGCCTTTCACGGAAACTCCGGCAAAGATCCCCTTGGCTCTGGAATACGACAACATCCCTGCGGACAATCCGATGTCCGTTGAAGCGGACGCATCTCTTCCTATGGGTCCGGCCGCTACCGACGCGTCGACTCCGATGGTGAACTTGTCCTTGAACAGACTACGGAGACTGACGTCGCTCATCACAAGGATCATCAAGTCCGTTGCCTGGACTCCCACCTGCCAGCCGAAACTCCCTCCTATGAGGGTGAGAAATGCCGGGGGACCCCACCGGCCCGAAGTGGGACTCCGTCTCAGAATTACTCCCGTCCCGTATTGTCCGCCCACACCCAGACCGGCTTTCAGAACGGACGGAAAGATGATGACGCCGCGACTGCGTCTGAGCAGGTCCGTCGGGACGCCGGCATCGGGAGCTTCCATCATTTCCTTGAACACGAGCGCACAGTCGGAAATGCGTTGGTCCAGGTACGCGACCCGAGCCCATGCGGCGTCCGAGCATACGAACCCCGATAGACACATGAGCAGTGCGCATGTTGAGACGATCTTCATTGGTGTTTTCCTTTCTCCATTCTCCCGACCTCGGCGTCGCACAGTTGAGAGAAAAGATCCTACGGATTTGAGAGCTCACAAATCAAGATCCGTTCCCCGAACGAGGGTACGAAAAAAGACTTGTGAACCTCAACACAGGTTGGTAGTCTCGTACCGAATCCCTCGACTTCCCACATAGAGGTTGGCAATGAAAAGAATGCGTTTCGGTGTGGTATTGGTACTGGTGCTGGTGCCGGCCGCGGCCCTGGTCGGCCTGAATCCGGTTCAGGCAGCCGAGGAACCCATCAAGGTGGGCGTCGTGCTTCCACTGACCGGCGAACAGGCGAAGTTTGGTGAGATCGAGAAGAATTCCTTCCTGATGGGCGTGGAAGAGATCAACAAAGCAGGCGGCGTCAATGGGCGGCCCATTAAGCTGATCATAGAGGACGATATGGGAAAGGCCGACGTGGGGCGGTCGGCCGTGGAAAAACTGATTTCTCGAGACAAGGTGGTGATGCTCACCGGAGGGTACTCGTCATCGGTCACCTATGCCATATGCGCAGTTGCCCAACAGAGAAAGACCCCGTTCCTGGTCACGACCGGCTCGGCCGACAAGATTACCGAACAAGGCTGGGAATACGTGTTCAGGCTCAACCCGCCGGTCAGTGAGTATCCCAAGGCCCTGAACGCGTTCCTGCAAGAAGTGGTAAAGCCTCAAACCGTGGCCGTTTTGCATGAGAATACGTTGTTCGGGCAAGCCGGCTCGCAGGAGTTCGCGAAGCAATGTGAAGAGACCGGCATCAAGGTGATCGTCAAAGAAGGGTACGAGCACGGGGCCGTAGATTTCAAGCCTCTGCTCATCAAAGTCAAGGCGGCAAAACCGGACCTGGTGTACATGATTTCTTACGTGATGGACGCCGCGTTGCTGATGCGTCAGTCCAAAGAACTCAATTTCAACCCCAAGCTGTTCGTGGGAGGCGGCGCGGGTTTTACCCTGCCGGAGTTTGTGAAGAATGCAGGCGAGGCCGCGGAACTGGTCTTCTCGGCCACTCTGTGGACTCCGTCGGTCCCGTATCCGGGGGCGCAGAAGTACTACGACGACTACATGAAGAGATATGGATCGCCGACCGAATACCATGGCGCCGAAGCCTATGCTTCAGTGTACGTGGTCGAGGACGTGCTCAAAAGGGCCAAGGATCTGACTCCGGCTTCCATTCGCGAGGCGCTGTTGAAAACGGACAAGATGACCGTTTTCGGCCCGGTGAAATTCACGTCTTACGACAAGAAAACGCAACAAAATTCATTGCCTACGTACCTCGTTCAATGGCAGAAGGGGCAACTGGAAACCGTGTGGCCTCGGAACGTGGCGACCAAACCCTATGTATATCCGGTTCCGGCCTGGTCGCAACGATAGATGAGCGGGCCTCACGTGTGCCGGAGAAAGAGTCTTTTTGAGCCCGGAAGCTCGACCCCGGGCATGAGTGCCTCCAACCAACCCTGAAAGGACCGGTTCCATATCCGGTCCTTTCGGGACGGTCCCCTCCCAAGCCGAACATTGACGGAAGCGTACGAATCCCCGTTCAGGACTAGAGGCCTCTGTTCAAGGAAATGGAAGTCTTTGTTCAAACCCTGGTTGCCGGAGTTCTCAAAGGAGGGCTCTACGCGCTCATCGGTATCGGGATGACGCTCATTATGGGCGTCATGGGAATCATCAACCTGGCCCACGGCCAAATGATGATGGTGGCCATGTATCTCACGTACGTGTTGTTTCACTACCTGGGTATCGATCCGTACATGGCTCTGTTCGTGAGTATGCCCTCCCTTTTTCTGCTCGGGATGTTCATCCAGCGATTTCTCTTGAATCCTCTCATGAAGGTGGAAAGCATTCTCCCGGAGAACCAGGTCCTCATGACGGTGGGGATTGCCATGGTGCTCACGGAGATCGCGAGGTTCATCTTCACCTCAAACTATCTTTCCGTCCAGACTTCCTATTCCACGAAGGCTTGGTACGTGGGTGAGATATCATTCTCCGCGGCACTCTGCGTCGCGTTCGCATTCGCCGCTCTCCTGTCGGCCGGGTTGTTCGGGTTTCTCGTCAAGACCGACCTCGGCCGTTCCATCAGGGCCGTTTCCCAAGACAATGAGGCCGCACAACTCATGGGAATCGACTCGGAGCGCATCAAGATCATCACCATGGGCATAGGAGCCGCACTGGTTGCAGCCGCGGGAACGTTGCTGCTTCCCATCTACTATCTGTTCCCGGACATAGGAGGTCCTTTTACCCGGAAGGCCTTTGTCATCACCATTCTCGGCGGTTTGGGATCCACGGTGGGTGCGATATTCGGCGGAGTAACTCTGGGCCTCGCCGAGGCATTCGGTGCGACGTACATCGGCATGGATTACGAGGATATGGTCGGGCTCATCATATTCATCCTCGTTCTGCTGTTTCTCCCGGGGGGCTTCAAACGCCTTACCAAGGTTTGATCTCTCATGAAGAATCATCTCGGTCCGCTCGCTTTTCTCCTTGTCCTGATCGCCTTCCCTTTGGCGGTCCGAGATCCCTATTACCAGCATCTCATGATCCTCGTGCTCATGTGGGTTGCCATAGGCTCGGGATGGAACCTTATCGCAGGCTTCACCGGACAAGTCTCATTCGGCGATGCCGCGTTCTTCGGCACGGGAGCGTATACGGCCGGACTGTTGGCTCACAAGCTCGGGATGTCCGCCTGGTGGGGCCTCGGACTGGGCGGAATCTTCGCGGTGATTATTGCGTTTCCCTTTGGATGGATCTGTTTCAGGCTCCGCGGAGCGTACTTCGCGCTGGCCACGCTCGCGCTCAACGAGGTCATGCGTCATACCGCGACGATCTGGGAGTCACTCACCGAAGGCATGGTGGGAATTCTCATCATGCAAACGTTCGTGTCAAAAATCCCCTATTACTACATTGCACTGGCCATCGCGGTAGTGTCGTTGATATCGGTCCAAGTGGTGATGAGTTCACGTTGGGGATACTACTTTGTTTCGATCCGCGAGGACCAGGACGCGGCGGAAAGCATCGGCATCGATACCCATTACTATAAAATGGTGTCGTTGTGCCTGGCGGCATACCTTACGGGTCTGGCCGGCTCTCTGTACATGAACTACATGGGGTTCATCGACCCGACGATTGTCTTCTCTCTGCATGATATCTCCATCATGGCCATCCTCGTGGGCATCGTGGGCGGTGTCGGCACCGTGTACGGCCCTGCCGTGGGCGCCTTCATCATGGTGGCCGTGTCCGAGGTCTTTCGCACCGGCGGGTTCGGACTCCTGGAGAAACTGACCGCTGCCACGGGTTCTCCGGTCATGGTACTGGTCACCAAGTACATCAAAGAGGCCCATGTGCTGACCTTCGGACTCCTGGTCATTTTCGTGATTCTCTTCCTGCCCAACGGCGTGGTCGGCGGTTGGCGGAAAAGCAGACGGTCCCATTAGGCCGACCGACGCACGGCGGTTTGAGGAGCGCATGGCGTATTTTGAAACCTTGGGCCTGGTTAAGTTATTCGGCGGACTTGCCGCGGTGAACGGCGTCAGCTTCGATGTGAACGAGGGAGAGATCTGTGGGCTCATCGGTCCCAATGGTTCGGGGAAGACGACCATTTTCAATCTCATCAATGGATATTTCCCGTTGGACAAAGGAGAAATCTATTTCAACGGGAACAAGATCTCGGGTCTCAAGACCCACAAGATCTGCCGGGAGGGTATCGGGCGGACCTTTCAGATCGTGAAGCCCCTCAAACGTATGACCGTACTGGATAACGTGCTCGCGTCCGCTTTCCTCCGGTCGCACACCAAGAGCGAAGCCGTTGAACTGGCGGAGAAAACCGTCAGTTTCTGCGGCATGACGTCTCTGAAGGACAAGGTGGCCGGGAGCCTGCCTATTGCCTCGCGAAAACGGCTGGAAATCACGCGGGCCATGGCTACGAAGCCGAAACTCCTGCTCCTGGACGAAACCGCTGCAGGTCTCAATCCCGTGGAGCTCGAGGAGGCCATCGCTTTGATCAAGAAGATACGGGATTCAGGCGTCACGATCATCATTGTGGAACACATCATGAAAGTCATCATGACGGTGTCCGACCGGGTTGTCGCGATCAATCACGGCATGGTGTTGGCGGAAGGAACCCCTGAGGAAGTTGCTTCTCACGCGGGAGTGATTGCCGCGTATTTGGGCGAGGATTACTGTGCTGCAGGTTGATGGAATAGACGTGTGTTACGGCGATCTTCAGGTACTCTGGGACGTCTCCTTGCGTGTCGGTGCAGGCGAGATCGTGGTACTCCTGGGAGCCAACGGGGCCGGAAAGACTACCACGATCAAGACCGTGTCCTCCCTGCTGAAACCCGCCAAGGGCACCGTGACGTTCCAGGGGACCCGCTTGGACGCCGTCCCTTCTCACAAGATCATTGAATACGGGGTCGCGCACGTCCCCGAAGGCAGGCGTCTTTTCCCGGACATGACGGTTGAGGAGAATCTGATGGTGGGGTCTCTCCGGGGTGAAGCCAAATCTCGGCGAAGCCGCACGATGGATTGGGTGTTCGAGATCTTCCCGCGACTCAAGGAGCGACGTCGCCAGCCGGCAGGAACGCTGTCCGGCGGTGAACAACAGATGGCCGCGATCGGCCGAGGGCTCATGTCGCTGCCCAAGTTACTGATGTTTGACGAGCCGTCGCTCGGTTTGTCGCCGATCCTCGTTGCCGACATTTTTCGGATTGTGGAATTGATAAACAAACAAGGGATGACCGTATTGCTGGTTGAACAAAACGTGAAACACACGCTGAACATGTGCGATCGCGCATACGTTCTGGAAAACGGCAGAGTCGCTCTTTCGGGCACCGGCAGGGAATTCCTCGACAACGACCACGTCAAGGAAGCCTATCTGGGAATATGACCATGCGGGAACGGGGCATCCGATGTGAGGATTACTTGTCGAATGGGCCTGCGAGCGTTCATGAATACACGGCTCTACGTGCGAAAACCCGTACTAAGCCGCATCGCGCGTTGACCGACCCACCTTCCCGGCCAGGTTCACATTGAACAAGAGCACGTAGAAGAGTACGGCCATGACGATGAAGAGCACGATATTGTCGACGGCATCCACATTGGAGCAAAAAAAGAACGATTCGGTGCTGAGCGCGGAGTCGGAATAGTTGACGATCAGGGCCGAGAACACATTGACCGACGCGTGTGCGCCGATCACGGCTTCCAGACTGTTGCTCCTCAGAGTGACGAGGGCGAACAGCAAGCCGATGCCGAAATAGTAGAGGACGACCAACCAGAACCCGTGAACCAGTTCGGGATTGGCCAAATGAGGGAGAGTGAAGACCGTCGCGGAAATCAACGCCGGAAGCCCGAATCGCCTGAATAGGAGCCCCGCTCCCTGCATCACGTATCCTCGGAAGACCAATTCCTCGGTAGTTGTCTGAATGGGGGTCAGGATCAGCACGATGGGTGCCAACATCAGGACGCGTGCGGGATTCCGCGTCATGTAGTACGTCTCGGGGCTTCTCGCATAATCAAAGAGGGTCAGCACGATCAACAGGGAACCGTACAGCCCAAACCCGAGCCCCACCATTCTCCAATTGATCGTCCTTGCGGATGTGACGAGCGTCCGAATCCGTCTCTTGTGGATGAAACGCACGGACACGAATAAGCCCAGGAGCATGGCCAGGTGTCCCAGGTTGAGGATGATGTAGTGGACGAACGGGTCTATGCCCACGAACTTGCCGGCCCTTGGGTCCACGTACGTCGACGGGTCGCCGTCTATGGCCGTCCACGCGCCGAGAGCCATGAACAGGGCGGTGGTCACGCCCAACCAGAGCGTGACCGTGATCCAGATGCCCAGCGCGTAGCGCCACCAATCGTTCTTCCCTTCCCTGGCCAGATCGAGGTATGGAACAGACATGATGGTTCTTTCGACTCGTGCCCCGCACGTGCTGCTGAGAGACTTTATCAACGATTTCGAGTATATTTCCCCACGGATGTTCCTGTCAATTCTTAGTTTACCCCGGGCTCCCGGTTTGCAGGCAAGGACCCCGATCGGCACGATCTCATACCCCCGTTGAATGGACCCGTGTTCCGTTCCGGGCCTCATCAGGAACAGGCGGAGTCTTCCCCGCATGATGATTCGCGTCTTGAGACTGGAAGTGGGGGCCGAGATGGTATAGAAAAGGGGGGCGTCCTCTGTTGGACCACGAGCAGGGGCCCTGTGGAGGAAGCCGAAGCAGTCTTCACGGGACGGATATCCGGAGGTGCCCTATGCCCATCCGTATCACGAAGAAGACTCGTCAGGGGAGTTCGATCATAGCTCGAGGAACCGCGCAACTCATTGACGAGGTCATGTCCATAGACGAGCCCGTGGTTCTCAAGGAGTGTGAATGGAAGGCCACGATTTCCGGCGGCGACATGTTGTGGACAATCGAGATAGAGAAAGGCGACGATCTGCGCGGTTACATCCAGGCTGAACTGCAGAAGCGAACCAAGAGGCGAGAGTGACGCGTCCCGCGAAACGCGGGATTCCAAGCCGAGCGTCACTCGCCCTTGCGGGATGTGCGATTGTGCCGGTCACAGTTCGGGGCAACCGGCCGCAGGCAGCCGAGTCGCCTTTTGGGGCAGGTCGGTGAAGGTCCCCGCGGCCTGTTACGCACTACTCTCGGGCCGGACCTCAACATCAGGTACACTCAGTACGTGGTGAGCAACCGCCGGCACGATTCAGAGGTACGGCCCTTCAATTATTGACAGGACGGCAAAGATTGGTCTATTCTTGGGGCCTCTCGATTGAGCCCCAACCATGCCGGGGTAGCTCAGAGGCCAGAGCAGATGATTCGTAATCATCAGGTCGTGGGTTCGACTCCCATCCCCGGCTCCAATTTCTTAAGAGACCTATCCAGATTCGTGATCCGTCAGCCGCCGGCGGATTGCGAGGGGATCACCCCACATATCCTGAGCGGCACTGGATGAGTGACGGGTGTACCGGGATCACCATGCTTAACCCTCCGCCCTGCTCAGGCAAGGCCCGGGAGGAGAAGAAGCTGCAACAACTGGGCGGACCGTGTCCTCCGGGTCTGGTAAAACTGTTCAAGGATATGCGGAGACAGCTCGGTGGCCGCACGACCCATCACATGGAGAGGGCGCTCAAGATTTATCTGGAGATGCTCATACAGACGG
>JAVHLK010000085.1 GCA_031082285.1 Desulfomonilaceae bacterium | reverse complement strand
CCGGGGGACAGGCATTCCCAGGCGGAGCCTGGGAACGAGAACGAAGAGGACTTTCAGACAAACGCTCCGTAGTGTCCCGTCCCGAGTTCCGCGTGGGATGACGCGTGAGTGGAAACGGTGTTCGCCGCGACGCGGCGGATCGGTCAAACTTTGCATTTCCGTGACACATTCTTGATGTGCAGGTGCGCGACGTTGCACCGACATGAGAGCTCAGAGGTGAAGGCTTGGAAGAGAGCAGACTACACGTCCTGAAGAGCGCGGCGGAAGAGCGGCCCATGAGCGAGGCCGATGGTGCCGTGCCGCGTCCCCGGTTCAACTGGAAGACGCGGGTTCTCGCTCCGGGCTTGGTCTTGGGTGGCTTTGCGCTGCTGCTGGGAGTCAGCGCGTACGAGGAGTTGGTTCCCCCGCTCACGGTGCACGCGTCTCCCGTCGTGCTGAAATCGGCTCAGAGCACGGTGAGCGGTGCCGTGACGGTTCAGGCGGCCGGATGGGTGGAGGCGGATCCGTACAAATCGTACGTGACCGCGCTCACCGACGGCATTGTGAACCAAGTACTGGTGCTCGAAGGCGAACAGGTGAAGCAGGGCCAGGTGGCGGCGAGGCTCGTTGATGAAGACGCTCGCCTCGCGGCCCGGCGAGCCCAAGACAAGGTGAAGGAACTCGAAGCGGTCCTCGCGGCCGAGCGCGCGGAACTCGCCGCGGCCGAGACCGAATGGAAAAACCCCGTGGAACGAACGCGGGCCGTTGCCGTGGCCAAGGCCCGGGTGGCCGAAAGCAAGGCTACCCTCAAGCAGATCGCATCGGAAATCGCGGTGGAAGAATCCAACCTGGAACACTCCAAAAGTCAGTACGACCGCGGGGTGGCCCTTCGTTCCTCCGGCTCAGTTTCCGAGCAGGAGTTTATTCGGCTCCGTTCGCAGTACAACGCGCAGACGTCCAAGATCGCCGCGTTACGCATGCGCGGTGCAGCCGAGACGGAACTCATGGCGAGGCACCAGGCCGATCTCAGTGCCGCGGAAGAGCACATGACTCTTCGAACGGAGGAGCGTCGCAAACTGGACCGTGCTCGTGCCGCGACCTTGCAGGCCGAGGCCGCGCTCAGCCAGGCGCGTACCGCGCTTGCGGAAGCCGATCTGAGGCTTGAGAGAACGGAGATTCGCTCGCCGATGGACGGCATCGTCATGGGGAGACTTACCGAGCCCGGTTCCAAAGTGGTCGTCTTGTCGGACAACCCCGGTTCGGCACGGGTGCTCAGTCTGTACGACCCGGCTCGCCTGCAGGTGCGGGTGGATGTTCCGCTTTCCGATGCCGCCAAGGTCAGTGTGGGACAACAGGCCGAGGTCACCGTGGAGGTCCTGCCGGATCGGCATTTCTCGGGAACCGTGACTCGCGTGTTGCACGAGGCCAACATACAGAAGAACACGCTCGAGGTGAAGGTTGCCGTGGCCGATCCGGACCCAAGACTGAGGCCGGAGATGCTGGCCCGGGTGAAATTGTTGGCCCGGCCCTCGCCCGACGCGGACACGCACACGCACCGCGTCTTTGCGCCCGAGAACGCGATTAGAGGGACCGGAAGCAACGCCACCGCGTGGACGGTTCGCATTGTGGACCGTGACCGGGGCATCGTTCTGCCGGTACCGGTCAAGCTCGGAACCGGCAAGACCGACGGCTGGGTGGACGTGCTCGACGGCCTGCAGCCAGGGGATCTCGTGGTCACCAGTTCCGTCGCGGAACTCAGCAATGGGAAGAAGGTGAAGGTGGTCACCGACTAGCACCGCGCGGCCCCGATACGTCGAGTGTTGGGCCGCTCCGGTTCGCGGCCTTTGTGGGGAGGCAGAGCCTCCCGGCAGGCATTCCCGGGCAGAACCTTGGAACGAGGAAGAAACGACGACCCTAAGCCGGCTTTGAATTATGAGGGAGATTCATCATGGCATTTATTGAGTGTCGCAACCTGACACGGACTTATACAAAAGGATCGACGACCATTACCCCATTGGACGATCTCGATCTGGACATCGAAGAAGGATCGTTCACCGCGTTGATGGGTCCTTCGGGGAGCGGCAAGACCACATTGTTGAACCTTGTCGCAGGCATAGACACGCCTACGTCGGGATCTCTCGTCATCGGAGGCGTGGATATCGGCAGACTGTCCCGCGCCAAGCTTGCTCGCTGGAGAGGTGAGAACATCGGGTACATCTTCCAGCTCTACAATCTGGTTCCCGTACTCACCGCGTACGAGAATGTGGAACTCCCGCTTCTCTTGCACAACCTTACACGCGGCGAACGACACAAGAAGGTTGCCGCGGCGTTGGAACTGTCCGGCATCGCGGACCGCCACGACCATTTTCCCCGCCAGTTGAGCGGCGGTCAGGAACAACGGGTTGCCATAGCCCGCGCGATTGTCACGAACCCCAAGATCATCGTGGCCGACGAACCAACCGGCGATCTGGATCGTAACTCGGCCGCGGAGATCCTGTCCCTGCTTCGCCGGATCAACGTGGAACTCGGCGGCACCCTGCTCATGGTCACCCATGACCCGAAGACCACACAATACGCAGGCCGAACTCTGCACCTGGACAAGGGAAAACTCCTGGAGAAGGCTCCCGTGGCCGAAGCGGGATCGGTGGCGCTGCACGAACTGCGTCCGGGAGGTGCCGCGTGTCCGGAATGAAATTCGTGCCTCTCGTACTCAAGACCGTGATTCGCAATCGCCGGCGCAGCCTGCTCACGCTGGGAGGGGTCGCGACGGCCATGCTGCTTTTCTACGCGGTCCAGGCGATGCAGCAAGGTGTCCGCGACGCGACGGGCAAGACCGGCGACGACACAAAGCTGGTGGTGTACCGTCTGGATCGGTACTGTCCCTTTACGAGCAACCTGCCCCAGGACTATGCATCGCGCATTGCCCGGGTGCCCGGAGTCAAGAACGTCGTTCCCGTTAAAGTGGTGGTGAGCAACTGTCGGACCAGTCTGGACGTGGTCACATTTCGAGGAGTTCCGCCGGAGTCCTTCGACCGGGGAGCATTCAGCCACGTCAACATCGTGGACGGTTCGATCGAGGATTGGAAGCGCAGAAGCGACGCGGCACTCTTGGGAGAGCGTGTCGCGTATCGCCGCGGACTCAAGGTGGGCGATCGAATCGATATTTCCGGGATCACGATCCTGGTCGCGGGCATACTCACATCCCCCGAGCCCCAAGATCAGAACTCCGCGTACGTCCACCTGGATTTCCTACAGAGAGCCGGTGAAAACCAGGTCGGCATTGTGACTCAATTCGACGTGACGGTAACCGACCCGAGTCTCTTGCAGGCCACGGCCGCGGCCATCGACGGCGAATTTCGCACGGACCGGGAACCGACCGCAACATGGTCGGAAAAGAGTTTTGTGGCCCGCGCGGCTTCGGACGTCCTCGAGATCGTCAACTTTGCCGGATGGTTGGGATGGGGATGTCTCTTTGGAGTGTTCGCGCTCGTGTTCAACGCGATCGTACTGTCGGTCCAGGACCGCGTCCGCGATCACGCAATCATGCAGACCCTCGGATATACGAATCGATTGATCGCGACCCTCATCATCGCGGAAAGCACGATCTTGAGTGTTGCAGGCGGAATGATCGGGATCGCGGCCGGGGTCGCGGTCACGTCCTGGGGCCGGTTCAGCCTGTCGGTGGAAGGGCTCAGCATCAACATCTATGCCGGGTTGGGGACCATTGCTCTGGGCCTGGGCCTTGCCGCGATGACGGGCATCCTGGCCGGCCTTGTTCCTGCGCGGCAGGCATCCCGCCGCGACATCGCCGCGTGCTTCCGCGCGGTGTGAGAGGCTTAGTGTCTGTCTAGGAATAATCGTTACAATTATGACGGCCGGCGAACGATGGTGAAACCGATCGCTTGGCTCTTCACCCGGCACTGAAGAAACTGTCTCAAGGCTCCGGCATGGAGACAAATCGTAGCACGATGCGGATTCGTTTTCGTTACGCAATGCGCGACGGGTTGCCTGCTCGTCGCGGACGTTTGCTGCAGACCTCTGTAGGGGCGGGTTTTATACCCGCCCACAATCGAGCACCCAGAATCGGGCGGGTTTGAAACCCGCCCCTACACCGCGGCGTGCCACGACTTGGGCGTATATTTGAGTTTTGAGACAATTTCTGAAGTACCGGGCTACTCTCAATAGCCCCTGTCGGGGCACGCGAATATGAACGTCCCGGAGGGACGGTATGAGAGTAGACCGGTCTTTCAAGGCCGGGCAGGAAAGACGGAACATTTATGTCTGGACAGACCCTAATTTGTGCAACGTAGTACCTGAAAGGGCTCGGACCAGACCGACCGACGAGGAATCGACATGCGTGTATTGCCGTTTGACTATAGTGTGCGAAATCTTGGCCGATCTCGGATGAGGCTGGTTTTGACCGTGCTCGCGAGCGCCCTGGTGGTCCTGCTGGTCTTGACCGCGGCATCCTTCGTGGAAGGCATGGCCAAATCTCTCGTCGCCAAGACGGAGCAGTCCAACGTGATTCTCTTGGCCGCGGGAAGCGAAGAAAGCCTCGAACGCAGCCAGGTCCCCACAAGCACCTCGGGAGTGGTGGCCGCGAGCCTTCCCGGAATAAAGACTCGGCTCGGGACGCCGTACGTGTCGCCGGAGATCCATGCGGCCATTCTGGTGAAGGACCAACGGAACAGCCCGGACGAATGGCAGGCCGTGGTTCGAGGGTTTTCGCCCCAAGCGTTTCTCGTGCACCCGCGGGTGCACATCGTCGAAGGACGCATGCCCGAACAGGGGCGGGATGAGATCATGGTCGGCGGACTGGCCGCGGACATGATGCGTGTACCCGATTCACGGCTGGGCGTCGGGAAGTCTTTGTGGTTCGACAATCGGTCGTGGACCGTCGTGGGGCGGTTCGCCGCACCCGGGTCGGTCCTGGATTGCGAAATCTGGGTGCCCCTGACGGATCTCCAAACCGCGGCCAAACGCGACACCGTCTCGTGCATTGTGGTCACGCTGGACGATGCGGAAGTCGCCGACGTAGATGCATTCACCATGCAGCGGTTCGACCTGGGCCTCACGGCCGTCGGTGAAGGCGATTACTACTCGTCGATCATGGCGTTCTACAGGCCGGTCCATGCAATGGTGTGGACCACCGCCCTGTTGATCGGCCTCACCGGGCTTTTCGGAGGGCTCAATACCATGTATGCGGCCTTTGCCGCACGTGCACGGGAACTGGGTATGCTCAGGTCTCTCGGCTTTTCACGTACCGCAATCATGCTCAGCCTCGTTCAGGAATCTCTCCTCACGTCCGCGGCAGGCACCCTCCTGGGCTCGGTTCTGGGGATGATGCTTCTGGACGGCAGAGCGGTGAGGTTCAGCATGGGCGTATTTCAACTGGTCGTGGACTACCGGGTGCTGCTCATCGGCGCGGCCGCCGGACTCCTCATGGGGGTTCTCGGAGCCCTGCCGCCCGCGTGGAGAAGCCTGCGCCTGCCCATAAACGAGGCGCTCAAAGCTGCATAGGATAATCATGAAAGAAAGGAAGTTTGTAATGAATTGCACTTTCGACAGGATCAGGAGCCGTATGGTTATTGTCTTGGCAACGGTCGTTTCCCTTGCCCTCTTGCCGGCACCGGTCGTGGGCGGTCCGACGAAACTGCCCCCGGGACTCTTCGTAGATGCCGCACCGGCCAATGCCATGGGAGTGGGTGAAGCGCGAAAGACCGCTCAAGAAGGCAAGCCCGTGGTCATCCGGGGTCGCGTGGGCGGCGTTGCCAAGCCCATCGCGGACAAGTACGCCATGTTTCTGATGAGCGATATGGCCCTAGCGCTGTGTCAAGACGGGTGCGCGGATCTGTGCCACATCCCCCGGGAACAGCTTCTGGCCAATCTTGCCACCGTTCAGGTGGTTGACCACACGGGACGACCGCTGAAGGCCGATATCCAAGGGATGAACGGTTTGAGGCCCTTGTCCGAAGTGATCATCCAGGGCGTGGTGGCAAAGGTGGACAAGAACGTCATGATCGTCAATGCACGGAGCATCTTCGTCAACAGGGCGGGTAAATAGGATCGCTCAGCGCACGCCCGGCTCGGAAACGCGTTCATCCGGGTACCGAGGAGTGCCTCGTGGAGGGCCGTACATGAAACGTTCGCCGGGACCTGACGGTCCCCGCGAACGTCGTTTCGTCTTATGCGGTGAGCAATCCCGCCGCGGCTTGAGGTTCCAGTTCCTTCCTCAGTTTGCCGAGTGCTCTCCGTTCCAGCTGCCTCACTCGCTCCCTCGAGGTTCCGAAATGATCTCCAAGTTTCTGAAGCGTCCATGGGGACTCTTCTTCGAGAAATCTCTTGGAGATGATGAAGCGTTCACGGGGATCGAGTTTTTTCAGCGCTTTCTCGGTAAACCCCGACAGCGCCTTTTCGGTCTGTTTTTCAATCAGTTGGGTCTCCTGATCGGGAGCGTCGTCTTCGAGCAGGTCCATACCGCTGAATCCCTTGTCGTCGGCCAAGGCTCCGTCCAGTGACCACTCACGGGCCTTCATGCGGGCTTCCATCTCGATCACTTCGTCTTCCTTGACATTGAGTTCCTCCGCCAGGTCCCGTACTCGCCGGCGGTGGGATTCCTCGTCAACATGCTCTCCGATGTCGCCCATGCGGTAAAAGAGCTTTCTCTGTGCTTGCGTCGTTCCGAGCTTCACCAGGCTCCACGACTTGAGAATGAAGTTCTTGATGTAGGCCTTGATCCACCACACCGCGAACGACACGAGCCGGTAGCCCATATAGGGGTCGAATCGCTTGATCGCCTTCATCAACCCGATTGTTCCTTCCTGTACCAGGTCTTGTACAGGCAGCATGTAGTTACGATACTGAAAGGCGACCTTCACCACGAAGGGCAAATGCGAGACAACCAGTTCGTGAGCGGCTTCCCGGTCGCCTGTGTCCCGGTACCGGACCGCCAGTTCGTATTCCCGTTCCGGGGTCAACGGCTTGATCCGCCTGACCTGACTGAGGAAACTGTCGAAACCCGTTGTCGTAACAGGGTAATTCATCTACCCCTCCTTCGCCTGTGGAATTGAGCCGGTCTCCTTCTTTCTCAATTCACAAGAAGAATTTTCGTCCGAGCGAGGGATGTACGCTGTGTTCATCAATCGCTTCTGCCCCAAACCGGCGTTTCCATCCATTGTGTCCAGGTGAACTCCTGGTCATTCAATTAGATGCAAATCCCACGAAAAGGTTCCACGAAATTATGGGTTCTCAGAATTCGCCGGCGGCCTCGGGTCAAATGAATTTTCCCGGGTTAAGAATTCCCTTGGGGTCCAGCCCCTGTTTTATGGCGCGGGTGACCGCCATGGCCACCGGGTCCAATTGAAGCGTCAGCAATCCGGCCTTGGATATGCCGATCCCGTGTTCCCCGGAGAGCGTACCGCCGAGCGCGAGGGCTTCACGATAGATCTCTTCCGTGGCTCGCTGAACCCGCTCGACCTCTTCCTCGTCACGTTTGTCGAACACCACCAGAGGGTGGAGGTTGCCGTCACCCGCGTGCGCGACCACGCCGATCCGCACGCCGTGACGGTTTGCACTCTCTCTGACCTTGCGAATCATCGCCGGCAGGTTGGAAACCGGCACCGTCGCGTCTTCCATGACAACCGTGGGCCTGAGCCGCGACATCACGGAGAATGCCGCTCGCCGCGCGGTCCAGAGCGACTGAGCCTCCGCGTCGTCTTTGGCGGCTATGACTCTGACGGCATGGTTGGCCGTGAGCACGTTCTCAATTCGGTTCACCTGGGGGTCGAGACTTTCCGGCTCGCCGTCGACCTCCACCAGCAGGATACCCTCCACGTCCGGCGGCAGTCCCAGGTGGGCATCGGCCTCGACCGCGGAGATCACCACATCGTCGAGCAACTCCAGTGCCGACGGCACGATCCCGGAACCAATGATGTCCGCCACGGCCTTGCCGCTGTCTTCGAGGTTGGGAAAATCCGCACGAAGCGTCCGGGTGGCTTTTGGCTTTGCCACGAGCCGGACGGTGATTTCAGTGATGATTCCCAGCGTACCCTCCGAGCCGCAAAAAAGGTGCGTCAGATTGTACCCCGATCCGTTCCTGAAGTGTGTCTCCCGTACGTCGAGGACTTCTCCGTTCGCGAGCACCACCGTCAAACCGATGAGATAGTCTCTCGTCACACCGTATTTCACGGTCTTCGGCCCGCCGGCATTGGTGCACACATTGCCGCCCATGCTGCAGACCATCCATGAACTGGGGTCCGGGGGATAGAGAAGCCCCAGCCTCCCTACCGCGGTTTGGAAATCGTGGTTGATCACCCCGGGCTGCACCACGGCACGGAAGTTCTCCGCATCAATGGACAAGATCCGGTCCATGCGCGACAGTGCGAGCACGATTCCGCCCCTCAGGGGTACGGCCTCACCGGCAAGGTTCGTTGCCGACCCCCGCGCGGTCACCGGCACGCTCTCTCGAAACGCGGTCTTCATGACGGCGGAGACCTCCCGAGTCGTGAGAGGAAACAGGACGATATCCGGCAGGTGCTCCCTGGTGTATGCGTCGTACGAGTACGCCACCCGATCTTCGGGCCTGTCCGTGGCTCTCTGGGCGCCGACTATTCGGATCAATTCGGATTTTACATCGGATCGCATGCGATGTCCTTCACCTGATTGCTGCTCTGCTCACGGACCTTAGTACGCCATTTCATAAGTACGGTCGCATTTTCAAGCGCCGGGGAGACGCCGGGCATCCCGCGTTCCGCGGGACCCTGGTCGATTGTCGCTGTTTACCGGCCCCGGCACGTGTCACGAATCGTGATCGGTGTTGGTCGGGGATGCGGCACAGAATTCGTGTCCGTATTTCCGAAACCCTGTACTTAGGCCCACGAGGTGCAGAGCGCGACGTACTCTCGGGATCGTACCGTACGGAGCTGCTTCATTTGATTGAATATAGCTTCAATTGACCGGTGCGGCAACCCCTTCCGCGTCGAGAAAGCGATTGACAAAGCGGCTCCACACCGACTAAAGTACAGTAGCGGCGGTCGTGCCGAGACCACGATCGCGATTGATTCCCCTATGCTGCCTTTCATCACGACGTGAGTGCCTTCTTTTTTGCCCTCTGTGAACAGCCTCGCGGAGGTATGTATGAAATGCTCCAAGTGTGAGTCCGAAATTCCCGACGACGCGAATTTCTGCTCTGAATGCGGCACGGGTGTGCCCGTTCCCGCTCATCTCACGGTCACACGACCCGAACCGACCGGAGTGCCCCCTCTTCCTCAACCGGAACGCAAGCACGTCACCGCGCTGTTCTGCGACCTCGCCGGGTACACGACCATGACCGAAAAGCTCGACCCGGAGGAGGTGAAAGCGATCACCTCCCATATCTTCGGCGAGGTCAAATATATCATCGACAAGTATGAGGGCTTCATCGAACGGATTATCGGTGACGCGCTTCTCGCATTCTTCGGGGTCCCTCGTGCTCACGAGGACGACCCGATTCGTGCCGTCAGGGCCGCCAAAGAAATTCACGACCTCGTGACGTCCATCAGCCCGCGATACCAGGCCAAGCTTGGAACGACGCTGGCCATGCACAGCGGCATCAATACCGGCCTTGTGGTGACTGCCGATGCGGTCCCGGACAAGGGCGCCCACGGAGTCGCGGGGGACGCGGTGAACGTGGCGTCCAGGCTGAGCGATCTCGCCAGGCCGGGGGAGATCCTGGTGGGCCGGGACACGCATGTTCGCGCAAGAGACGTCTTTGCCTTTGAAGACCTCGGCCTGAGGAAAGTCAAAGGCAAGGCCGACCCCATTCACATCTTCAAGGTACTGAGCCCCAAGACGCCCCCGGGGGTCCGCCGTTTCGACCGTCAAATCTCGTCCGAGATGGTGGGCAGGCAAGAGGAGTTGAGCACGCTTGAATCCCTGATCGTGGGGGCCGTCAACGGTCGGGGTTCGGTGGTGAATGTCGTCGGCGAGGCAGGTATCGGCAAGTCGCGGCTCGTCGCGGAGTTGAAGAAACGGGACGTCATGACGCGGGTCAACCTGGTCGAAGGCCGATCCGTCTCCATCGGCAAGAATCTGAGTTTTCATCCCATCATCGATCTACTCAAGCAGTGGGCGGGGATAGCCGAAGGAGACTCGGACCGGGAGGCCCTCGACAAGCTCGAGAACGCCGTTGCAGCGGTCCATCCGGACGAAAAGGACGAGATCGTGCCGTTTGTGGCGACCCTCATGGGCATGAAGCTGACCGGGATGCATGCGGAACGAGTCGAAGGCATTCAAGGCGAAGCGTTGGAAAAGCTTATCCTCAAGAACGTCCGGGAACTTCTGATCAAGGGCACCGAACGGAAGCCGGCCGTCATCGTCATGGAGGACTTTCACTGGGCCGACGGGAGTTCCATGGAGCTTATGAAGTCCCTCTATCGCCTGGTCGAAAAGCATGCCATGGTCTTCATCAATGTCTTCCGACCGGGATATTTCGACACCGGCGACGAGAAGATTGACGGGCTCGGCGAACGCCTGCCGGGCTTCTTTGTGGAGATACCCGTGCAACCGTTGGACCGCGACGCGGGCGAGAACCTCATCGACAACATGCTCGAGACGCAAGGGCTCCCGGCCTCGCTCAAGGCAAGAATCATCGATCGATCCGGCGGCAATCCGTTCTTCATCGAAGAGGTGGTGCGATCTCTCATAGACGAGCGTGCAGTGGTGCGCACCAACGGCAACTTCACGGTCACGGAGAAGATCGACACGGTAATGATTCCTCCCACCATCCAGGACGTCATCACTGCCAGAATAGACCGACTGGAAGAGCAGACGCGGGAGTTGGTCAAAATCGCAGCGGTAATCGGCAGGAGCTTCTTCTACCGGGTGGTCAAAGACGTCGCGGATTCCATCGATGCCGTGGATCTTCGGCTCGCGTACCTCAACGACGCGCAGATCATCCGGTCCCGGATGAGGATGGACGAGCTCGAGTACCTGTTCAAGCATGCCCTGGCCCAGGAGGCTGCGTACGAATCCATCCTGCTGCAGCAGCGCAAACAGTACCACCTGAAGGTCGCGGACTCCATAACGCGGATCTTCAGTGAGAAACTCCACGAATTCTACGGAACCATCGCCTATCATTACGGCCGCGCGGAGCATCTGGAAAAGTCGGAAGAGTGGCTGACCAAAGCCGGTGAGGAGGCCCTGAAATCCGCTGCATCCAATGAGGCGCTCGCGTATTACCAGGAAGCGCTTGCCGTGTATCAAAAGCTCCAGGGTGCCAATGTCGACCCGGAAAAGATTGCCGTGCTCGAGAAGAATATCGCGTTGGCGCTCTTCAACAGAGGCCAATATACGGAGGCCGTAGAGTATTTCGACAAGGCCCTGAACTACTATTGGGGCGAGCTGCCCAAGACTGCCTTTTCAACGGGGTTCAAGTTCCTCACAAGCTTCACGAAATTCCTCCTTGCTCTGCACTTTCCCTCCTTCTGGTTCAAGAAAGTCCCTACTCAGAAGGATGCCGAGGCCGTAGACCTGTTCTATAAGAAGGCCGAGGCGTTGGTGGTCATCAATCCCAAGAGGATGTTCATCGAATTCTTCTTCTTCCATGCGACGGTGGTCGATTTCGACCTCACAAAGCTCAAGTCCGGCGTTGCGATCTTTGCGGGCGCCAGCACTCTGTTCTCTTTCATCGGCTTGTCCCTCCCCATCGCTAGAAGAATTCTGGATTATGCAAAGCCCAGGCTGGCCCCAGATGATGCCAAGCAATTGGCCATATACGATCTCATGGATACTCAGCACCTTTTCCTCAAAGGCCAGTGGAGTGAAGTCACCGAGTACAACGAGGACTTGGTGAACCGGAACTTGAGAATTGGAGAAACTTTTTGGGCCGCCCAACACTGTTATTGGCACGAGCTTCCCAAAATCTACCGCGGTGACTTTGATGCGGCAAGATCCATTATGACAAAGCTCCGTAATATTGCCGAAGCCTATGAGAACGACATTTATCGAATGCTGACGTATTTGGTAAGCATTCACTTTAAGATTGAGTGCCGTCTCTTGAGGGAAGCTCTAGCTGAAGTGGCACGGGGGATTGAATTGGTTGAGAAAAAAGGTTGGGCTCAGAATGCATTAACGATGCATGCCCTCGACGCCCACATTAAGCTGTTGATGAAAGACCCGGAGGAAGCGAGGAAGGCTCTGGATAGAGCAAATCAGATCAGGGCTGAAGTGAGAGCGGCTCCAATGCAGGCGGCCATCTTCTATCGAAGCCAGTTTAAGTACTACCTGCAGCGCTTGGAAGCCTCTTATGATGGCGGCCCAAAGAGGATGTCCGCCGAACTTCGCAGCAATGCGCTCAAGTCGGGCAAGTTGTTGATAAAGACTTGCCGGAAAGTGGCGTTGTATAGAACGGATTCTTATAGACTCATGGGGGTATGCAAGTGGCTGATCGACGATCAGGAAGGCGCGTTCACGTGGTGGGACAAGGCCGTTCAGGAAGCGGAAAGCCTTGGTGCACGCGCCCAACTGGCCAGAACCTATTCAGAAATGTGTAAGCGCTTGTGCACAATCTCAGGGCAGCCCTCGGAATCGGATACGCGGAAGGCCAAGGACTATTTGGCAAAGGCGACTACCCTATTGTGCGACTTGGGCCTCGACCATGACCTGGAGGATCTCAAGTCTTTTGTGAGTCGCAAAGGCCTTGAGCCTTTTGAAGTGTGAATTCCTTTGAATCACTGACGATTAGAATCGAGTAGTCTCAAATGAACGGGACGATCAGGGACTTGCCGATCCATTGCAGTACGTTGGACTTCGGTCGGCCGGAGCTTTCGGAAGAAGAAACATCGTTTTACCGGCGGTTCGGAGAAGAAATCGTCTCTCTGTGCAGATCCGCGCCCAAGTCCGTTCAAACCGTTTCCATGCTTTTCCTGATGGAGTATTCAGGCGTACGTCTCGGCGAGCAGCCGGACTTTTTTGCCAATTATTATCCGCCTGCCTGGTCGATCCTTTACCGGCTCAGCCATGAGCACGACCTCCCTCCGGAACGATTGAACGAAGCAGACGTGACGCATGCAATAACCGGCCACGCCATGGCAATGTTTCTTCACTCTTTGGACGATCATCTGGTCGACGGCCAGGTTTCCCTTACTCCTCTCACCCTGCTCCTGAGAAGCCAGGCATGGACGATCATGAACCGCGCGTTCGGCCGGCTTGCCGAAGGCGTTCCCCGAGGCGAGGAAACTGTTCGACGTTTCATTGATGCCTACTATTCGGGCGTGCAGGATTCGGAAGAACCGAATTCTCTCGATGACTATTGCGATCTTTTCAGAAAGCAAATGGCCACCTGGATGATCGCCCCGATCCTCCTTTCCACGAGGCTGTCCGGGACTTCGGACTTCACGAGGGACATTGAGCTTGCCTATGGTTCCTTTGGTATTGCCTGGCGTCTTCTCGACGATGTCAGGGACATATGCGAGGACATGGAAAAGGCTGCAAGATCTTCCGTCTATGTGTGCCTCCCTGAGCGGCTCAAGACCCACTGGAACCAGAGCGCCGCGAGAAACCGAAATGGAAACCGGGATTCCGCAAACGCCGTCCTGACCCATATCCTGGAGCACGGGGTCGTCGATACGATCATACGGAGGATTTGCACTGAATTGGACGCGGCCGCGTCCATCGTCGACGCACATAAGATGACGGGCCTCGCACGAGAGTTTCGATGCCTCGCGGAGCCGCTCGGGACCAGCGGAAACACGTAGGAACATCACGATGAAGGATCGGGAGTCCTCCTTACCTGAAAACAATTGCCTCAGCGTCGAGGTGACGACCCACTGCAACAGCGATTGCTCGCATTGCTTTGTCCGTGCACGAGGCGGGCGCACGTCAAGTCTTCCCCGCGATCTGGTGATGACCTTGATTGAAGAAGGGTACGAAACGGGTTACCGCCGGCTTCACGTTACGGGAGGGGAGCCCCTCTTGTGGGACGGCGTAACGGATATCCTGGATTATGCCCTTGCCCGGGGATATCGGACAGTCTTCTTGAACACCAATGGGACATTATTGACCGACAACATCGCCCGACAGCTCGCGGCAGACGGTGACCTTGCCGTGTCAATCAGCCTTCAGGGCCCGAAGCACCTTCATGACCGGGTGAGAGGAACAGGATCGTACGACCGGGCCGTCCAGGGCATCGGCAATGCACTGGGAGCAGGTCTTCCCGTACATATATTTACGGCGGTCGGTCAGAGTCTCCTTCCGGACCTGCCGCGTTTCGCGCACGAACTTTTCACCGCGTTCCCCGGCATACGGCAGCTGAACTTCATACAGATCATCCGGGTGCCTGGGGACGTGTTCGACCTCTCGAAAGAGGTGCTCGCCCCAGATCAATTTCTCAGACTCGTAAAGATGGTTTCGCTTCTCAACTTGTATGGCCTGAAGACGGACATACTGAACAATCCCCTGGCCGTGGTCACTTCCAGAGTCCTCGGGATGCCGTGGTTGCCCTTGTCTCTGCCCTTGTACCAACCGGGAAGCCTGACGATCACCGCGGACAGGCGTATCACACTCGCTCATTCCACAACGGAAGATCTTGGGCTGTACGAACCGGGGATTCTGCCGACAATCCTCGGATCGGCTGGATACCTCCGTGCCGTATCTCAGGACGGATCGTCCTGTCGGGATTGCGTCCACTCAAGCCTTTGCAGTACCCAGGGAATGATGAGGCCTTCGGAATGGTACAGAGACATGTGCCCGCAGCTCCCCTATTGCAGGAGGGTGCTTGCCAAGGCATCTTCCTATGGGTGACGTGGAATGGTCACACTCAAATCTTATCGTTGGAGGGCGAGTTGAATGGGGCACGCCAAATGCCGATATTCTTAGCTCTTTCTCTCGTAGCAACGAAAGATTCGGCTCCGGGATGACAGAAACATGGGCAACAGCAAGGACCGGCTATGACTTAACAGGAAAGAAGGGAGGAATGAATCATGTCAAATGGGGACCAGAAAGATTTCTTGGATTTCATTAGGGAAGTTACTAAAGACCAACAGTTGGCGCAGAAATTCCTTGAGGTGATCAACAAAGACGACGTAAAGGCGGAAGACCTCCGTACGTTCTTTCAAGCCGCGGGCTATGGTGGAGTGAGTATAGCCGACTGCGAGAAGGTGTTGGCTGTTAAGCCACCTGAACCGGGAAAAGTTGAAATCGATGGTGTGACTGTGAAGTACTAGCCGGGTGGTGACGTAAACAGCGATACGGGCTATTCAACAATGGAAGTACAGGCCGCGCCCGCTAAATTCCACCCTGCCACAGGCTCGGAATTGTCGGTGGTGGAATAGAGGTCCAAGGCCGAATTTTGTGCACAAGTCGTGTTTGCACTTAGCCTTGGACCTCGAATTACCCTCTTCTGCTTGTCGCTCGGCACGATTCAACGCGGCGGGCGAGATGCTCGGCAGACTGGGCCGAGAATCTTGGTGTCCCATCTCCATAGTGGCCGGCCGGATTTGCGAGATCCAAGCCATCTATGACCTGGCAACGTGGCGCTCGTGACTCAGACGATTCAGGGATCATCCATGCGAGACCGGAAATCCAGCCATCTTGGGAAGCGCAAGTGCTCCTCCCGAGGACAGACGAGTGAAAAAGCCGCCCTTGTCACGCCCTGCCTTTCCCATTTGCCCCTCCATCCCAGCTGCCTACTGGGCTATGGTGTCGCGGCCTTGGCCGAAAGATATGATGTGGACGTTATTGACTTGAACGCGGACCTGCATTCTAGGTACAGGGCCAAGCTCGAGCCAATATTGGACTTCATGGACGAGAGTCGGGTCGTCTCGGACGCCTTGCACCTGTACCCGTTTTACGACGAAGTCGATACCCATATTGATGAGCATTATGAAGGAGTGCCTTGGGGAAAATACCAACGGGTCTATATAACTCCTCCGTCATGGTTTCCCACTGTTCCGACGAAAGCGATCTTGAGGCTGTCTCACATCATCCATCGGGTGTCGCCGGAGACCGGAATATTCTTCTTCGGCAATTCCCTGGGTTCGTGGACAAATCAAGAGGAATTGAAGAAGAACGGGGTACGGGCTGTGCACCTGAATCATCTCGCTGCGATGGATTCCAACGCAAGGCCTATCCAGTATGATCTGCTGCCGACCCCTATGTACGAGCATCGTGAAAAGTATTTGTTCGACCTTCTCCCATTCTTGTTGAAGCATGGGTGCCCGTGGGGACGATGCAGGTTCTGCTCTTTTTGTGCGGGATCGAATTCGGGCTACGTCGAGAGGTCCGTGAAGGCTGCGATCGAGGAGCTGGAAACCCTGATTGATCGATATGACCCTGCAGCGCTCGTGTGCAGGGATCATTCCCTCAACGGCCTTAACCTAATACAGTTCTGCGCATATGTCGAGGCTCTCAGTAGACCTTGGTGCGGGCAGTCGAGGGCCGATTTATCCGGGAAGCAGATTGAGGCACTGAGGAAAGCCGGCTGCAGATTGATCTATTTCGGATTGGAGTCCGGGAGCGACAGAGTACTCAGGGAACTCAACAAGGGAATCACCTCGCGGCAGATGTCCGATTTCATAAAGGAACTGCATTCACACGGGATTTTGCCTGCTCCTTCTCTCATTGTCGGTGCCCCGGCGGAAGAAGAAGCGGATTTCGAGAAAACCATTCAGTTCATACTGGATCACGCCCGTTACTTGGACGTGGTAAATGTCTATCCATTTATGGCAACGCCGGGTTCCGAGTTCAGTCGTCAAGAAGAACAACCGGTCCCTGACACCCCTCTGAGACTGCTTCGATTCATCCACACGTGCGAAGACCTCGGCCTGAAGGTCATCCTGGGTGAGCAGAGTATTGAGTATTATATCTTCAATTGGGTTAGGACAACCGACAAGGAAGTGCCTTGAACACATACTCGGTTGAATTCAGAGTTCTATTGTGTGTTCGGTCGCGGATTGCGTGCCATCTCCGGGCAAGAACCGGACGCGGGCATCCCCGGGGCGGAGCCCTGAGCATTGCCAATAACCTGTATCGCCGGAGCCCTGAGCATATCCCATATCCGGTCGATGCGCAGCTGGATTATGCGGGGAATGGGGTCGCGCTTGACATATTGTATTTTGGCGTCACCCGGTGAGCCGGCCGGCTTGGATGCGAGATCCGCGAGATGAGCGCGAAACCGGACCTCGTCCACCTGGTATGCTTGTTCCCACCCAAGGTGTCTACCTTCCCACTGATGGGCACACTCGAGCGCGGCAATGTGTCGCCGACCGTCACGCCGGCGCCGGGCGCCATGGTGCTCTTGGACTGCGGTGTGCGAACCGTTGGGATTTCGGAGAGATTTCAACCGATCCCGGACTGCGAAACTGCGACCAGCGAATCGAACCTGTGTGGAACACCTCAATGACTATTGGCACTGGAACCTTTCGGACTGCACGAAACAGCTGCACCACGAGATTCTCGTCTACTTGACACCGACCGAGTCATCGGCGACCATGAGACGAAGCGGAACGCGGCGATTCGACAAAGAGCCTGGGAGGAATGTCGGCTATCCACTGGGGTCATTTGACAGGCTCCGCGAATCCAGCCGGCGATGTCAGGCCCGTCTGCGTGTAAGGGGAGTCACAGATGACGACACCAAAAGAAAGATTATGGAGAAACATATTCTGTTCGCGGCAGTCCACGGTCATTCAGTAGCCCCAATAAACTGTTCCATGGTAAGGTTGGCTGCACGAACCAAGCTGCGAAGCGTACCCGGAGCCAGTTCTTTGTGATTCGGAACTGAAAGGGTGGCGATTTCCCCTTCCTTCACCATGATGACGTGGCTCCCCCGTTGTCTAGCGACCGACCAGCCCAACGACCGGAATGCGCGGACGACATCCTTTCCGCTCAGGATAGGAACAGCGCCCACTAAGCCACTACCTCCAACTGCCTTGTCTCTATGGTCAATGGCAATCCTCGTTCCGCCCTCACTTCAAGACATAAGGCTATGGCCTCTTCAATGTTCTTCAAGGCCTGTTCCTTTGTCGCACCCTGGCTCACGCACCCGGGAATGGATGGGCATTCCACGACCCACGTGCCCTCCTCGTCCCGCTGTATGGTTACCATGAATTTCATCGCTCACCTCGTTTGGCGGCCGGCGCTCCGTCTTCTCTCATGAGAGACCTGTGAAACCTTCCGCACAATTATCGTGATACCGTTTCCCTTCGACCGCGTCAAGTCCTTGAAATGAATAGGTCGGCCTCATGGGAATTCCGGGTACGCCATACCAAATTCTTCATGGACCCCAGCCCGGACGCTGCCGAACGTTTATGGGAATACGTATCCAAACTTATGAAAGCCCGTACTTGACCAACGGGGATTCAAGGAGCGATACTACGCCGGCTCGTCCAACGGAATGGGAGCGGCCGTGATTTTTTTTGGAATGCTTGTGATTGGTGACTCCTGCGAATGCTCGCCTATGAAATCAATCGCGCATCCTCACGGCATTCCCGGTTTTCTTTGGCCGACACCCGTGTTCAGACTTGATTCACCCACGTGGTACTGGTAAATTTAGGCGGATACGGGTTGCGTGCGGGACGTACGCAAAATGAAGAGCAGATACCCGCGCCTCGTATTGAGAGACTTCCGGTTCACGTCGCACTGCGGAAATCGCCTCGTCTCGTAGGGTGAAGAGTCACGGCTTGACCGGAGCGAGCCTCTTTCGATTCCCATCGCACCAATATGGTTGTTCGGCCCGTTTTTGCGGAGACCGACCGAGAATCTTTTCCACACGGAACGGGGCAGGCCCCTTCCGAACCGAGGAGACGGCAATGGACCTTCGATTCACCCGAACTATCTGCCCATACTGCGGATGCGGCTGTGAAATGTTGCTTGAGACGTTGGACGGTAAGTTGATCGAGACTCTTCCCGCCAAGACCAACCCCATGAATCAAGGAAGACTTTGCATCAAAGGGTGGAATGCCCACGAATTCGTCCAAAGTCCCAACCGGCTTACCACGCCTCTCGTGCGCAAGAACGGCGAACTTCAGGAAGCCACGTGGGACGAGGCTCTGGACTTCACCGCATCCCGCCTCAAAGAGATCAAGGATTCCCACGGAGGAAATTCCGTTGCGTTTCTCGCATCGGCAAAGTGCACCAACGAGGAGAACTATCTCCTTCAAAAACTCTGTCGAGCGGGGTTCGGAACAAACAACATCGACCATTGCGCCCGTCTTTGACACTCCTCCACGGTGGCAGGTCTTGCCGCCGCGTTCGGGAGCGGGGCCATGACAAACACCATTGCCGGGATAGAAGACGCGGACTGTATTTTCATCATCGGCTCCAATACCACGGTGGCACATCCCCTGATCGCGTACCGAGTGTACCGTGCCAAAGCCAAGGGGGCCAAGATCATCGTCGCGGACCCGAGACGCATCCACATCTCGAAGATCGCGGACTTGTACGTGAGTCAGAACCTGGGATCGGATGTCGCGCTCATTAACGGCGTCATGCATGCGATCCTGGCCAAAGGGCTGCACGACAAGACATTCATCGAGGAACGAACGGAAGGGTTCGACAAACTCGAAGAAATTCTCAAGGACTACCCGCCGGAGAAGGCTTCGGAGATATGCGGCGTCCCTGCCGACGATATCGTGAAGCTCGCGGAAATGTACGCGTCCGCGGACAAGGCGGCCATCCTCTACACCATGGGCATCACTCAGCATACCCACGGGGTCGACAACGTGAAGTCCTTGGCCAATCTCGCGATGTTGACGGGCAACCTGGGAAAGGACTCCGCGGGGGTCAATCCGTTGAGAGGCCAGAACAACGTCCAGGGCGCCTGTGACATGGGCGGTCTCCCCAACGTGTACCCCGCGTACCAGGTGGTCACCGATGAAAACAACAAGAAAAAATTCGAGGAGGCATGGCAGGCCGAACTATCCGATAAAGTCGGGTACACGGTCATGGAGATGATGCACGGCCTCGAAGACGGTTCGGTCAAGGGAATGGTGATCCTTGGGGAAAACCCGGTGGGCAGCGACCCGGACGTCTCCCACGTAAAGCATGCCCTCGAAGCCGCCGAGTTCCTGGCGGTCATCGACATTTTCCTCACCGACACGGCCAAGTTGGCCCACGTTGTCCTCCCCGGGGCCGCGTTTGCGGAAAAGGACGGAACGTTTTCCAACACGGATCGGAACGTCTTGAGAGTACGCAAGGCGGTCGAACCGATGGGAGATTCACGACCGGATTGGCAAATCATCGCGGATCTTTCGACTCGGTGCGGGCTTCCCATGAAGTACGAATCACCGAGCGAGATCTTTGACGAAATGGCCGCGCTGACGCCGAGCTACGGAGGCTTGAATTACGCTCGCCTCGAAAATGGAGGCATCCCGTGGCCTTGCCCGTCCGCCGACCATCCCGGGACTCCGGTCTTGCACAAGGGCCGATTCACCCGAGGACTGGGCCTGTTTCACGCCATCGAGTATCGCCCGCCTGAAGAGCTCGTGGACGACGAATTCCCCATGCAGCTCACCACGGGGCGGTTTTTCCCTCATTATCACACGGGTACCATGACGCGGAACTCCCCCACGCTTCACAAGGAAATGCCTGAGGGCCATGTGGAGATCCATCCCGAAGACGCTGCACGCATCGGTCTGAAAAACTTCGACTCGGCACGATTGGTGTCTCGTCGCGGAGACGTAATCTCCAAGGTGGTGCTCACCGACCTGGTCGATCCCGGAACCGTCTTCATGAGCTTCCATTTCGCGGAGTCCAACGCCAATGTGCTCACCAATCCGGCACTCGACCCGATCTGCAAGATTCCCGAGTACAAGGTCTGTGCGATCCGCGTAGAGAAGATCGACGCACCGGATGTCGCGGTGGGCGAAGTGCCGGCCTAGTACTCTCAATTCCTCAACTTTCTCTCGTTCCCAGGCTCTGCCCTGACCATGTCCCATATCTTTTGGCCGGGCACCGTAGGTGGGAATTGCATGGCAAAGCGTCAACC
>JAVHLK010000084.1:19820-21569 GCA_031082285.1 Desulfomonilaceae bacterium | reverse complement strand
TGCCGGAGTTTTGAGACAGTTTCCAGGGGTCCGCCCCTACCGAGCCCCCGAACCGGTCTGCCTATAGTCGGCGAATTCTCACGGTGTTCAGCGACCCAGGATATGGGTAATGCTCAGGGCGGAGCCTGGGAACGAGAACGAAGAGGACTTTCAGACAAAGGCCGGGGTCCAGTCTTGCATTTTTGGATCCCGGCCTTCGCCGGGGAGACGGCGGGTGGAGCCCGCCCTACGTTTTTTCAGTCGCACGGGCTCCTGCAGAGGTTGACTTCCACGCGTTCACAAGAATGTGAGACCGAATTTAAGCAACGCAGCACTTACTGTCTGTCCAGGAATAATCGTGACAACTATTACGGCCGGCGATTCGGCACGCTCAGGCCTTTATGGCTCTCAGAAGGAGGTTGATCATTTGTTCCGTGCCGGCGATGGTGGGTTGTTTCCTGGAGAGCATCATTCGGGCCAGCGCCTCATGCTCGAACGCCCCTTGCACAAGATGCAGGTAATAGCCGATCTCAAAATCCTTTCGGAAATGGCCGCTCCGCCGCCCTTCTTCCACGGTGGATTTTATCAGTTCCCAGAAACGCCTCGTGTTCCGGAATTCTTGAGATTCATAATACTTGGGATTCCTGTACAATTCGAGTATCAACACACGAGTTTCCCATTCACGAATCTGAAAATCCAGCGCCCACCTTCTCAGGAGACACTGAAGTCGTTCATGGGGATTGAGCGCGCCTGAGAACACGCGCTCCAATTCATCTGCCAGGTCGATGAACCAGGTACCCGGAACCGAAAGGAGCAGTTGTTCCTTACTCTTGAAGTATTGATATATGGAAGCCTCCGCGATGCCCGCTCTCCCCGCGATTTCGGAGATTGTGGCGCCGCCGTAGCCCTTCTTCCCGAACACTTCCGCCGCGACCTTCATGATCGTACGCCGTCTCAGCTCTCCACGGCTCGGTTCATCGCCGTAACCGTTTCCCGCCGGCTGTTCGCGTCTCCATATAGCCGCACGTATGAGGGAGCACAGAGCATCCGCGGCCTCGTTGGGATCGTAGGGATCGCCGAAAAAGAGCCATCGCAGGACAATGCTGTCGATCGCGCCGAATATCATTTCCAACACGAGAATGACTTCTATGTCCGGGTCAACTTCTTGGTCCCGTATGCCCTCCCGTATGGCCTCGACCGCGAACGCGCTGTATTTTCGAATCATTTCATAAGCCGGGGACTGGTAGAAAGCGGGCAGCGTCCGGAGTTCACGGAGCAGGATCGAGGTATAGTTCTTATTGACGGAGAGGTCCCTGAGCTGATGCCACATGAGCTTCCGAATCTTCGGCTCGGCCCCCTTCATTCCTTGCAGATGCTCGGTGATCCCTGCCAGAGTCTCTTTGAGATGACGTTCCGGCACGGTGACGATAAGGTTTTCCTTGGTCTTGAAATATTGGAAGATAGACGCCTCATGCACCCCGGAATCATCGGAAATATCCGCGATCGTCGTATCGTGAAAACCTCGGGTGGCAAAGATACGTTCCGCGGATTCAATGATAAGTCGGCGCTTCGTATCTGCCGAGAGCTTTCGTCGTTTTGTTGGGGATGCCCTTTTCACAGTGGTTTCGGGCAATCCTGGGTATTCCATGGGATAGACTCCGGGGACGGCAATGCAATCATCACTATATCTTTGTTTAAAACCGAATACCACCCATATGCGAAAGAGTCAAGAATTTTCTTCCGGATGCTCGCGGGATGTGTGAATGACAG
>JAVHLK010000084.1:0-19720 GCA_031082285.1 Desulfomonilaceae bacterium | reverse complement strand
ATGCGAAAGAGTCAAGAATTTTCTTCCGGATGCTCGCGGGATGTGTGAATGACAGACCTCATCGCGGCTGCGGGCTCGAATACTGAAAAGGACTCCCGGAGTGGCCTCAGCTAACCTGTTGAAAAGACGGACGAGCAGGGAGACGAGTGATCTCGGCGCCCATTTTTTTCAACGAAATGCAAAAAGTCTTGACATGGTTTTCATATAAGTTATACTCGTACTAACGATGTTACCAAGTCTCGGTCAACATAACCTTCAGAGTCCGGACGCGGGTCCGACCGGTTCCCCGGCACGGAGATCCGAGACCTTTCACCAAAGGCGGACCGGCGTGAACAACCCATACCGAGGCCGGTCAGGTTTGACTTACAAGAGAAAAAAGGCGATGCCCTTCATCACGCAACGTGACCTGCCGCGGAGCGCGTCGACCGGAATCGAACCGAAAACCGCCGGGTTGAGACCCCAGGCGGCGAGAATGAACACTTCGTTGGTTGCAGAAGAGCGGACGACCATAGTGCAAGCCGAGTATAAGAGGTAAATAAGATGAGGTACGCAGAGACAGGGTTTAATCTGGAAATCGATCTAACCCGAGGAAACGTTGAGAGGGTGGAAACCGACCCGAGAGACACCGAACTCTATCTGGGGGGCCTGGGCACCAACGCCAAGATATTGTGGGACAGGGTCCCTCCCGAGGTCGAACCCTTCTCGCCCGACAATCTCTTGATATTCAGCGCCGGCCTCTTGTGCGGAACGCCTGCTACCGGCTGCAATCGTACGATTGTGTCCACGGTTTCACCTCAGACCCACTTGATGGCTTTTTCCATGATGGGGGGCTTTTGGGCGCCTGAATTGAAGTACGCGGGTTATGACAAAGTGATCCTTCGCGGCAAGTCTCCCAACCTGGTCTACTTGTGGATACACAACGACAAGGTGGAAATCCGTGACGCTACGCACTTGAAGGGCAAGGGCGCGGTTGAAACGGCCGAGCTTATTCGACAGGAGTTGAATGAACCGAGGGCCCAGGTGGCCGCCATCGGCCTGGCCGGTGAGAACCGGGTCTATTTTGCGTCCATCGAACAGGGCAGATCCAGCGCCAGCCGCCTCGGGCTTGGGGCCGTCATGGGAGACAAGGGGGTAAAGGCGATCGTGGTTCGTGGGACTAAGGACGTCAATGTTGCCCGACCGGCCGAGTTCTTGGCGCTGTGCAACGAAGTCCTGCAATACATCAAATTCCGGAACGAGAACCCGATTCCGGGAGTCATGCCCATTCTGGCCGGCCTGGGGTCGCCCCAAGAGATGAAGGTCCATGATGAAAAGTGGCACACGGAAAACTTCATGTGGGGAAACTCAAGAGTCCGCAGGAAGGATTTCTGGAATGACGAAATCGCACGCCAGTGGGCGGAGACTTTGGACAGCATGCGGACGCGGTTGATCAGTTGCTACAATTGCCCGATGACCTGCGGCGCGACCATTTCTCCTCCGGGACTTCCAACCTACATGATGAAATGCTTCTCGAAGCTCACGTACACCATGGCCGCCTTCTCGGACCTGGAATTCGGTTTGGGTATCGCCCAGAGTGCCACGGAGTACGGGGTGGACGGATTCTCCGCGCCTCAAGTGATGGCGTTCGCCCTTGAACTCTACGAGAACGGCATCTTGACCGATGAGGACTTCCCGGGCATGCCGGCGGACAACGAGGGAAGATTTTACTGGTTGCTGGACAGAATCGTTCGGCGGGAAGGGATTGGAGACGTTTTGGCCGACGGGACCTACTGGGCGTCCAAACGCATCGGCAAGGGAGCGGAGGCCTATGCTCACAATAATATTAAGAAACATGAGCAACTTCCTCTCAAGCTCTCGATGCTCAACCCGATCTATTTCCTCATGTACGCGACCGGCGAAAAGCTGAACATTACTCAGATTGA
Organism: Desulfomonilaceae bacterium; assembly: GCA_031082285.1. GTDB lineage: Bacteria > Desulfobacterota > Desulfomonilia > Desulfomonilales > Desulfomonilaceae > JAVHLK01. The sequence goes on along the minus strand of JAVHLK010000084.1, from coordinate 17,798 downwards.
AGGGCAGTTCCCTCAGGCACCGTGGCGTACGAGGGAGGAGCGGGAAGAGTTCGCAAAGGACTGGTTCCAAGTGCCGGACGAAAAGTTTAAGCAGTATCTGGTGGACTGGGAGCCGCGCGGGGAAAAGTCGATGCCCTTCTACCCGACCGTTGAAATGTGTTGTGATATCGTCGACTGGCAGGAGAGGATGCATTACATTGACGACGCACTGGGGATGTGCGCGGGTCTGTCGTCATTTCCCCTGAAGCCGCCGTATCATCTACATAATTATCCGAAATTCATCTCGGCAGGCGCAGGCATCGACATGGATACGGACACACTCACGCAAGCCGCCAGGCGATACCGGACCTTGGTGAGAGCCTACAACATAAGACGAGGCATGAGGCGGAAGGACGACAAGCCGCCGGAGAACCATTGGAAGAAACGATTTCCCGAGCTCGAAAAAGAACTGCTGGACACGTATTACAAGTTCAAGGGGTGGAACGACCAAGGCATCCCCACCCGGGAGTCCTTGAGTGAATTAGGTCTGGATTACGTGGTCGAAGACTTCGAGAAGAGAGGGATCTATTCGGAGACCGAAGATGATTCGTCCAGCGAGACTCCGGCGGAAGACGAGAAGATATAAAGCGAAGGGGTGGTAACCGTCATGGGTGAGAAAAAGAAGAAAATCGTGAAGACAATAAAGGTTGACGCCGACAAGTGCAATGGTTGCCGGGCCTGTGAGGTCATCTGCTCCGCGTTCCATGCTACGCCGAGGTACAGCAGCAATAATCCGGCGAGGTCTCGTATTCGGCTGATTCGTGAGCCGTTGAGGGACATCTATCTCCCCGTGTACGCGGGTGAGTACACGCCCGCGGAATGTGCCGGCAGAGACAAGTATGTCATCGAGGGCAAGGAATACGAGGAATGTGCCTTCTGCAGGGCTTCCTGCCCGTCCAGGGACGTGTTCAAGGAACCCGATTCCGGCCTTCCCCTGAAATGCGACATGTGCGAAAGCGATCCCGATCTCGAGAAGCCCTTGTGTGTCCAGTGGTGTCTTGTCGACGCCCTGACATACGAGGAGAGGGAAGAGGAAGTTGAGGAGGAGACCGAGCTGGAAGAATTGGAGATCGGCCTGGAAGCGCTGGCGGACAAGTTTGGGTTAGACAAGATGATGGACACTGTCGCCCGAATGTCGCTGTCAAAGAAGGAATAACACATCAATCGGCTGAACCGAGGACCTTTGAGCAACACGCCGAAAATGAGGCTAAGAACATAATGGAGACTGTAACGCCTTTCAAAGAGATTGTTGACGAAATCAAGGCCAGCGGTGGAGACGCCTTTAAGAGATGTTTTCAATGCGGGTTATGCGATACGGTGTGTCCGTGGAACAGGGTACGAGACTTCAGTATGCGCAAGATCGTCCGAGAAGCGACGTTCGGCCTGACCGAGATCGAAAGTGAAGACATATGGCGTTGCACCACCTGCGGAAGGTGTCCCCAGCGGTGCCCAAGGGACGTGAGGCAGATAGATTCCGGGCTGGCCTTACGCAGGCTTGCCATGGAATACCAGGTTTTTCCGCCCTCCGTCACGCCTGTCCGCACGGCCAGAGGAAGCCTCGTCGGAGAAGGCAACCCCCTGAGTGAAGAACGCAAGAACAGGGCAAAATGGGCGGAAGGCCTCTCAGTCAACACGTTTGCCGAGGGGATGGAAATCTTGTATTTCCCCGGCTGCTACCTCTGCTATGACCCGAGATTAAAAAAGGTCGCCAAGGCTACGGCCGCCATCCTCAACAAGGCCGGGGTGGATTTCGGGATCTTGGGCGAACAGGAGAGCTGCTGTGGAGAAAGCATCCGCAAGACGGGCGAAGAGGAACTGTTCAAGCGTCTGGCCAAGGAAAACATCAAGACGTTTGTCGAGAACGGGGTGAAGAAGATCCTCGTTTCGTCCCCTCATTGCTACCATACCTTCAAGAACGAGTACCCCGATTTCATGGTGAACTTTGAGGTGGTCCACATCTCGCAGTACCTGTTCGAGTTGATGAACGAGGGGAGGCTCGAGATTAAGAAGGATTACCAGAAGAGAATAACGTACCACGACCCGTGCTACCTGGGTCGACACAACGGCGTGTTCGACGAACCTCGGGCCGTATTGAAGAACATACCGGGCCTGGAACTTGACGAGATGGTCGACTCACGGATCGACAGCCTTTGTTGCGGAGGCGGAGGCGGCAGAGTGTGGATGGAAACCCAGAAGGGTGAGCGATTCAGCGATCTCAGGTTGGAACAGGCTCTTGAGGTGGAGGCCGAGGTACTGGCCACGTCCTGCCCCTATTGCATTACCATGCTGGAGGACAGCAGGGTAACCCTGGATCTCGCGGAAAAGATCGAGATCAAGGACATCACGGAAATTATCCAGGAAGTCATTTAGCGGCTCTATGGAAACAAAATCTCGACACAAACGGGGTTCGTTCGTCCGGATCGGACCCGGACGGAAACGATAGAGGGAACCGAAAGACCTGATAAGGAAACAGCTCAATGGAAAAAGAACAGATTGAACAGATTTGCAAGAGTTTCGCCGACAGAAATTTTGGAGACGTCATGGTGGTCGGCGGAGGGGTCAGCGGTATTCAGGCCTCTCTCGATCTTGCCACGGCCGGGTTCAAGGTCTACCTGGTGGAGAAAGCGCCGAGCATTGGCGGGCACATGGCCCAGCTCGACAAGACCTTTCCGACCAATGACTGTTCCATGTGAATTCTCTCACCCAAACTGGTCGAGGTCGGCCGGCATCAAAATATAGAGGTTTTGACCTATACCGAGGTCAAGAGTGTGGAAGGCGAAGCGGGAGACTTCACGGTAACCCTGACGAGAAAACCCCGCTATATCCGAGAGGACAAGTGCACGGGATGTACGACCTGTGTCGAGTACTGCCCGATCGAATACCCTGATCAATTCAATCAGGAAATATCGAAGAACAAGGCGGTCCACGTATACTTCTCGCAAGCGATCCCGCTCGTCTCGTACATTGACGAGAGCTGCATCTATCTCAAAGAGAAGAAATGCCGCATCTGCGAATCGGTATGTCAAGCAAAGGCGATCGATTTTCAGCAGAAGCCCGAGAAGATGGAAATCAAGGTGGGAGCCGTCATCTTGTCCACGGGAATGGAGCCGTTCGATCCCAAGGTGAAGGACGAATATTGCTACGGCAAGTTCGAGAACGTGCTCACCAGCATGGACTATGAGCGGTTGTTATCCTCCACCGGGCCGTACGAAGGCGAGATATTGCGTACTTCGGACAAGAAGCATCCTCATAAGACGGCTTGGATTCAATGCGTCGGCTCCCGGCGCGTGACGGAGGGCGAGAATAGTTATTGCTCGGGCGTGTGCTGCACGTACACCCAGAAACAGGTGATCCTGACCAAGGATCATAACGCCGACGCGGAGTGTACGATATTCCATAATGATATACGATCGTTCGGTAAGGATTTTGAGCGTTACTTCCGGAGAGCGGATGAACTCCCCGGGGTTCGTTTCATCAGAAGCTATGCAACCATCGTGCGGGAGGACCCCGTAACCAAGAACGTAACGATCAGGTATGCCACCACGGACGATGGGGTAAAAGAAGAAGAATTCGACATGGTGGTATTGTCGGTCGGCTTGAACCATCCCGTTGCTCATGAGGAACTTGCGGGCAAGTTTGGGATCGAGCTCAATTCGCACGGATTCTGTAAGATCGTTTCCTCCAACCCCATGGAGACCACCAGGCCCGGGATCTTTATAAGCGGAGCCTTTCAGGGTCCGATCGATATCCCGGAATCGGTGTTCAGCGCGAGCGGCGCGGGCTCCCAGGTTGGCCAGTTCCTTGACTACAGGCGAGGTAACCTTGCCAAGGAGCGAGTTTATCCGCCGGAAAGGGACGTATCCCAGGAAGAACCCAGGATCGGAGTGTTTGTGTGTCATTGCGGCGCCAATATCGGGAGGATCGTCAACGTTCCCGAGACGGTGGAGTACTGCAAGACGCTCCCGAATGTGGTTCATGCTCAGGAACAGCTGTTTTCCTGTGCCACCAATTCCGCCAAAGAAATAACCGACATGACCAAGGAGAAGGGGCTCAATCGGGTGGTTATCGCGGCCTGCTCCCCGAGGACGCTTGAACCATTGTTCCGAGACACCCTGAGAGAGGCGGGAATCAATCAGTATTACTTTGAAATGGCAAACATCCGGGAGCACAACTCCTGGGTTCATTCCAAGGAGAAGGAAGAAGCCACACGCAAGGCAAAGGATATCGCCCGGATGTCGATCGCCCGAGCCCGGCGATTGGAGCCGTTGCAGGAATTTGACTTGCCTGTCGACAAGGCCGCCTTGGTGGTCGGCGGGGGCATAGCCGGCATGAATTGTGCCTTGTCCATCGCCAATCAGGGGCACGAAGTGCACGTGGTGGAAAAGAATGCCGAGCTTGGCGGCATCGCACGAAGGATTCATTCCACACTGGATGGGATGGACGTTCAGGAGTACCTGCGCGATCTTACGGCAAAGGTGTATCAACACCAGCTAATACATGTCTATCATGATGCGACTATCACGGATGCCACAGGGTATGTGGGGAATTTCGTGACCAAGGTGAAGTCCGACCGAGGATCCACGGAGATCAAACACGGCGCGGCGGTGCTTGCCATAGGGGCCGATCTGTATACGCCGACCGAGTACCTGTACGGAGAAGACGAAAGGGTAACCACCCACCTCGAGTTGGAGGAGCGGATCGCCCAAGGAGACGAAGCGATCGTCAACGCACACAGCCTCGTGATGATCCAGTGCGTCGGATGCAGAAATGAAGACAGGGATTACTGCAGCAGGATATGCTGCAGTGAAGCGGTCAAGAACGCATTGAAACTCAAAGAGGTCAATCCCGGCATGGATATTTACGTCCTCTTTCGGGATATGAGAACCTACGGGTTCAACGAGGATTATTACCGGGAGGCTTCAAATCAGGACGTTCGGTTTATCCGCTACGAGCCTCAGGACAAGCCCGAGGTGGAACCGGGCGAGTCCGAAGACGGGCGGCCCGTGCTGAAGGTGACCGTCACCGATTTCGTCCTGGGCAAGAAGCTTGAGTTGGACGCCGATATCGTTTCGTTGGCCGCCGCGGTCATTCCCTCGGCCGCGACCAAGGAAATCGCGGGGTTGTTCAAGGTCACATTGAGTCCGGACGGCTTCTTCAAGGAAGCTCATGTCAAGTTGAGGCCCGTTGAGTTCGGCACGGACGGCGTGTATCTCTGTGGGCTGGCTCACTATCCCAAGACCATACAAGAGACGATCAACCAGTCCTATGGAGCTGCGGGCCGAGTCTTGACCCTACTGTCCCGTGATGTGGTCGTCGCGTCCGGTTCCGTGGCCGAGGTGGATGAAAACAGGTGCGTCTCCTGCGGGGCATGCATCACTGCGTGCAGCTACGGCGCAATAGACTTCTATGAAACGCCGCTGGGCAGAAAGGCCAGGGTCAATCCCGTCCTGTGTAAAGGGGACGGACTGTGCAACACGGTGTGTGCGACCTCCGCGATCGTGCTGAAGCACTTCACCGACGACGAGATCATGAGCGAGATTGACGAGGCGTTTCCGGAAGAAGACGTCGCGCTGCCCATGGATGTTGCGGTGGGAGACGTGTAGGAATGTTCGGATGAAAAAAGCCGGGATTACCAAGTACGAGGTGAGAACATATGAGTGCGGAACGTAAATTCAAACCTAAGATCTTAGGTTTTGTATGCCATTGGTGAGCATACGGCGCAGCCGACTTAGCTGGAGTTTCCAGAAGTCAATATACAACTGAAATCAGGCTCATCCGCGTGATGTGTTCGGGCCGAGTCGATCTGGCACATGTGTTCCGGGCTTTTTCAAAGGGAGCGGATGGGGTGTTCATCGGCGCCTGCCACCTCAATGAATGCAACTACACGACGCATGGAAATTACCATGCCCTGACCATGGTCAACCTGGCCAAGAAACTGCTGGAACACGTAGGATTGAACCCGCAGAGGTTGAACATCGAGTTCATGTCCGGCAGTGAATCGAACCTTTTTGTCGAAGGCGTCAACGGTTTCGTCAAGAAGGTGAAGGAGCTGGGCCCCCTCGGCCGAGGGGAAGGGCTGGGCGATTCCGACGTGAAGTTCAAGCTGGACGCGGTGACGAGGCTCATTCCCTACATCAGACTGGTGGAACGGGAGCGGCTGAGACTGCCCGCGATGCCTGAGGAAGAATACCGTAAATTTTTCGAAAGTGACGAACTGAAGCGGTTGTTCGAGGAAACGGTTGCGGACAAGCTGGCAATAGCCCAGATCGTGTCGCTTCTGCGGCAAGGACCGCTTTCAACTGCAGACATTGCACAAAGATTGGGCCTTACCCCGTCTAAGGTATCGAAACACCTGAATGCCTCATCGCGGCAAAGACTGGTCCGATACGATGAAAGCCTGAAGCGCTTTGCTCTCGCTTGACGTGAACAGACGGACGGTGGATCGGAACAAAGAACAAGTTGAGGTCGGCGACTATGGACACGGACAGAATCGATCAGATTGTTGATAAACATCACGGCGAACCCAGTTCGCTGATTCAGATATTGCTGGACATTCAGACGGAAAATAGCTGGCTTCCCAGGGAGGCGTTGGAGAGGGTCGCCGAACGATTGCAGGTTCCCATGACGCGGATACAGCATATCGCGACCTTCTACAAAGCATTCAGTCTGGTTCCCAAGGGGCGCCATCAAATTCACATATGCGTGGGAACGGCCTGCCATGTTCGGGGAGGATCGCGTGTCCTCGACACGGTAGAAGACTTGACGGGAATCAAACCGGGTGAAACGGACCTGGATCTGAAATTCAGCCTGGAGACCGTCAACTGCCTCGGCTGCTGTGCGTTGGGACCTGTCATGGAGATCGATGGAAAGACTCACGGTAAGATGGCTCCTGCACAGACCGCGGACGTGTTAAAAAACTACGATTAAGGAAGAACTATGTCGCGGATAAATTCACCCGCTGAATTGGAAGCATTCAGAAAAAACCTCATCTCGGCCAGAGACCCCAACAAGACCTGCATTACGCTCTGTTCCGGATCTGCTTGTCATGCTTCCGGAAGTAGGGAAGTGGCGGCCGGGATTCAAGAGGAAATCCAAAAACAAGGGTTGAGCGACGAGGTGGAATTCAGGAGGACCGGTTGCCACGGTTTTTGTGAGCGAGGTCCCATCATCGTGATTCACCCCGAGGAAATATGCTATTTCCAGATACAGCCTGAGGATGTCCCGGAAATAGTCACGGAGACCATCAAGGGGAAGAAGGTCATCGAGCGTTTGCTCTACACCGACCCCGCCACCAATGAAAAGATCGTACACGAATCCGACATTCCCTTTTACAAGAACCAGGGCCGCATTGTCTTCGGTTCCAACGTCAAAGTGGACCCTAAGAATATCGATGACTATCTCGCGATCGGCGGTTATTCCGCGCTGGCCAAGGCTCTTTCCGATATGACCCCGGACGGGGTAGTACAGGAAGTCAAGAAGGCAAACCTGAGAGGAAGAGGCGGCGGAGGCTTTCCCGCAGGGATTAAGTGGGAAGGGTCCCGCAACGCTCCCGACGAAGTAAAATACGTGATCGTCAATGCGGACGAGGGAGACCCCGGAGCCTATATGGACAGGAGCCTTCTCGAAGGCAATCCGCACTCGGTCCTCGAGGGACTGACCATCGGCGCCTATGCCATCGGTGCGCACGAGGGCTATATCTATGTGCGACAGGAATATCCGTTGGCGGTTGAGAATGTGAACATCGCCATCCGGCAGGCCGAGGAGTGCGGCTTCCTTGGGGAAAATATCCTCGGCTCGGGCTTTGATTTCGTCGTGAAGGTGCACCGAGGAGCGGGAGCCTTTGTCTGCGGCGAATCAACCGCGTTGATGACCGCATTGGAAGGCAGGGCGGGAGAACCCAGGCCCAAGTACATCCGTTCCAACGTCGTGGGCCTCTGGGGAAAACCCAGCGTGTTGAACAATGTGGAGACATGGGCCAATGTCCCGCTGATCATCAACAATGGAGCCGACTGGTTTACTCAGTTCGGAACCGACGGCAGCAAGGGCACGAAGATCTTCTCCCTGGTCGGTAAGATAACCAACACGGGCCTCGTGGAAGTACCCATGGGAACGCCCCTGAGAGACATAATCTACAAGATCGGCGGCGGAATCCCCGGGGGCAAGAAGTTCAAGGCGGTGCAGACCGGAGGGCCGTCCGGGGGATGTCTCCCCGAGGAACTGTTGGATCTGCAGGTCGGCTTTGATGAACTCACCAAGGCCGGGTCGATGATGGGGTCCGGCGGCATGATCATCATGGACGAAGAGACGTGCATGGTGGATGTGGCACGGTATTTCCTGGAGTTCCTCACCGACGAATCGTGCGGCAAGTGTGTCCCCTGTCGTGAAGGCATGAGACAGATGCTCAAAATTCTCACCAATATCACCCAGGGAAAGGGGAAAGAGGGAGACATCGAGCTTCTGGAGGAGCTGTCCGAGACCGCCATAGAAGCGGCACTCTGTGCGTTGGGAAAGAGTTCCCCCAACCCGTTCTTGAGCACGTTGAAATACTTCCGTGACGAGTATGAGGCGCACATCAAGGAAAACCGCTGCCCGGCCCTGTCGTGCAAAGAGCTCATCTCGTACTATATCGACCCCGAGAAGTGCAAGGCGTGTACGGTGTGTGCCAGGAAATGCCCTTCAGAGGCGATCATCGGCGGAAAGAACCTGATTCATATCATTGACCAGGAGAAATGCACCAAGTGCGGAACCTGCCTTGAAGTCTGTCCTTCCCGCTATCAAGCGGTGAAGAAAATCTCAGGCGAGCCCGTTCCGCCTCCCATCCCCGAAGAAGCCCGAACCATAGCCAGAAAGAAAAAGCAACAATGAGCGATATCCTGTTGACAATTGACGGAAAAGAGGTCAGGGCAAAGCAGGACATGACCCTCCTGGAGGCGGCCCGAAGTGCGGGAATATCGATCCCCACCCTGTGTCACCACGAGAAGCTGGAACCCTACGGAGCCTGCCGACTTTGCATCGTAGAGGTGGAGACCCGCGGGCATCCGCGCATCGTGGTTTCCTGCGTCTACCCCGTGGAGAAGGATATCGTGGTACGGACCAGATCCGAAAAGATCGACAGAATTCGCAAAATGATTCTGGAACTCCAGATGGCTCATGCGCCTGACTCGTTCATACTGCAGGACCTGGCCACGGAGTACGGTGCGGACAAGGACCGTTTTGAGAAAGAGCCTTCCTTCTGCATTCATTGCGGCCTCTGCGTGCGATACTGTGCCGAGGTAAAGAAGAAGAACGCCGTGGGATTCGTCGACAGAGGAATCAGGAAGGAAATCAGTTTCATCCCGGAGATAGCCTCCAAGGAGTGTTGGAACTGCAAGGAATGTTTTGAGCTTTGCCCGACTGAAGCACTCCAGGCCGCGTACGTTCTCATCGAGGCGCTCATATCGCCCGAGACTTCCTTCAAACCCGAGGAGGACGGTGATCGTACGAAGGGAGATCAGGATCGGAAGGCGAGAAAAGGACTGAGCGTTTTGGCCTGAGGTCCACCCGTGTCGTTTCTTCTGCGCTTCCTGCTCACGAAAGATCTTCCCGTGAGTCCGGGTCAATGACAAACAGGCTCTCTTCCGGCAGGTGAAGAAGCACTCGATGCCCCTTGGCGAGGGCGAATCTCCTCGCCATACTACGGGGAAGAGCCGCTTCCACGGAGGTCGATGAGCCGCGACCCGTGGCCATGAGAGTCACGAGAGCCCCACTTGCATAGGTATCCTCGATGGTTCCTTCGATGACGTTGTGTGTTTCCGACGTCAACTCTCCCGGCATCAGAATCGCCACATTCTCAGACCTTATCCCTACCGCGAACGAGGATGTGCTCGTCGGATTCCACTTCCCCGCGTGAGGAGACAGTTTCAGCGTTGTGCGAAGATCTTGACAGTACACCAGTGGAGAGTCGCCGGTGCCCCCTTCCTTCTCGACATGAAAGAGGTTCCTTATACCCAGGAACCGTGCAACCTCAACGCTTGCCGGATGCTCGTACACATCCTCTTTCGTGCCCTGGCGACGGACCCTTCCCTCCAGGACCACGCTCACGGTATCGCCCAGGAAAAAAGCCTCTTCCAGATCGTGAGTGACCATCAGTACGGCAAGGTCGTACCGCCGCTGTAAGTCTTTCAAGAGATACCAGAGTTCTTTCTTCAGGCTTTCGTGGAGAGCGGAAAGGGGTTCGTCCAAGACCAAGTACGTGCAGCCGGATGCCATTGCCCTTGCAAGCGCCGTCCTCTGGCGTTCACCGCCGCTGAGGTTTCGTACCGAGCGATCCAATAGGTGCCTGATTCCAAGAGAGTCGACCAGTTCACGCACGATGCCGTTTTCAATATCTTGTGTGCCGCCCCGCATTCTGACCGGATAAAGGATATTCTCCCGCACGGTCATGTGGGGGAACAACGCCAGGTCTTGCGGCACATAGGAGAGTCCCCGTCGCTCTATGGGAAGGCCCGTGATCTCGTTCCCCTCCAAAATCACCTTTCCCTCTTGAGGCTTTCTCAATCCAATCACCGATTCCAGCAGGAGCGTCTTCCCGCTGCCGGTCGGCCCCAGTATGACGTGGCACGATGAGGGTTGAACCGTCAGGGAGACCTTGCCGAGGACAAAACCGCCCGCCCGCGCGGATAGATCCACGACCTCAAGCATAGGAATCACCTCTGGAGAGGATACGGACGATATAGAGAATGCTCAGCCCGATGGACACCAGTATGAGAATAAGCACCACGGTTCCCTCTATTTCAGCGCTTGCGAGCCTCATGAATATTGCGATGGGCAGCGTCTCGGTCTTCATGGCCATCGATCCGGCTATGGTAATGGTTGCCCCGAACTCCCCCAATGCCTTGGCCCATGACAGGATGGACGCTGCGACAATTCCTCTTCTGCTCAACGGCAGCGTAATAGTCAAGAAGGCCTTCCCTGGAGAGGCCCCGAGGGTCCGCGCCACCGCCTCGTAACGGACGGGTATCTCATCCATTGCAGCCTTGATGAGCCTGGTCGATACCCCGCAGACGGTCACGAATTGAGCCAGAACAATGCCATAGAAGGTGAACACGAACTGAACCCCGTGATCCTGTATCCATAAGCCAAGTGGATTATTGAAGAAAATCAACAACATTGCCCCCAAGGCCGCAGGCGAGACGATCATGGGCAGTTCAAGAATCGTGTCCACCGCTTTCTTCCCCGCGAAGTCATAGCGGGACAAGGCAAACGCGGACGGAACGGCAATCAGTACGGACAGGAACGTGCTGATCGTCGCGGCAACGACACTCAGGCGTATGGAAAAGAGTGTTCTTTCGGAGAATAACGCGTCCCATAACGTCTCTGTCCGAAAGAAGTAGAACAGGGACAGAATAAGAACGGCGTAGAGGCCGAACGTAGTGAATGAGCAGGCGATGGAAATCCCTTTAAAAGTCATTTCTTGAACCGGACCTATTTCTAACGTAGCGTCATGCCATGCGTTGGCGTTGATTCCTTCAAAATCTCGAATTGCCGCTATGTGGAAGAATGGGGCTGCCCTCTCTTTTGGGTCCTCATCGATACGCTCTACCAGAACGGAGAAGAAACTGTCAGCGGGGCATGTGAATGCAAGAGCTGCACATTGACTCGGGTTCCTTCCGGTAAGCAGTCTTCTACAGGAATGACATACTCTATCGTCTACTCCATAGATACCGGTCTCTTCCTGTAAGCATCGTTCTTCAGCCTTGTGTCCGTGCGAACGTGGGGGCTTTGGATTGTCTTTGTCCGATCAACCCATTCGTCCCATTTGAAGTTCTCAATCACCTTTGCCCGATAGCTCTCTTCCAAGGGGCGGCTGAAGATATCGTTGACGTGCTTCCACTGGTAGTAGCGCATGAGATCCACATGGTAGGGCGTCTGCTTTCCATCGGCCTTCTTGACGACATCCTTCAACTTCATGACTTCTTGCTTGCTTACCTGCGGGGTCCATATGATCTTACCGGGAAGGACCACCGGCTCTCCGGGGATACTGTCAATACCTTCTTTCCATGTGGCAAGGACTGCAACACCCGTGTCCGGGCGATAGAGGATGATGGCATGGCCATATTTCTTGTCTTTGAAACACCCTAGATTTCCATACTGTATACGGGCTCCCGTGAGAAAGGCAACCACATCCGACCAGCAGGGAGATGTTCCGGAAATGCCCCACAGGACGCTCCTATCGATGATGCCGTCAGGAAAGAGGATGTTGAACGCCACTTGTGCACAGGCTGCGGCATGACTCAAGCCTTCGCAATCATGACCATGGAACTTCACTAGGTCCTTCATGGTGACCGCGAAGGTGTAAGGATAGTATCGGCCCTGGGTTCCCCTCGTTGCGAGTATTTCGAACACGGGAGAGTAAGGCTTCGCCACCATGGAGGCATACCACGTAGGAACCCGGTCAGGCTGGTCCACACCGGTTTCTATGAATATGTCGATGCCTTGTCGGTAGGTAGGTTCACCGGACCATACAGGAGACCCGATAAACAAAGCGACTATGAGGACTAGGCAAAAGAAGTTGATCCTTGAACTGCCTGACCTCCTGGCCGCTCCTGTGAAAACCCTGCGTCGTCTTGAAAAAAGAGTCCTTCTTGTATGAGCACTACTCATGTCTTACTTCCTAACAGGTTATTGATTACATTCCGTCGTTTTACCGACTCCTTCCCCCAGTCCGCCTGGAGCCATGTATGGCGTTCATGCTTCCACGTAACGTAACCTTCTCATTTTAATGACCACGTTCACCTCTTTCCCCTGCTCGATGGCTATCTCTTCGAAGGCATCTTGGGTCATTTCTGTAAGGAGCATCATCTTGTCGACGGAGACCTTCACGCGCACGGTCGCCCCCTGGTGAATGATTTCATCCACCCTTCCCGTAAAACGATTCAAGGCAGGTCCGGGGTCTCTAACGTCGGAGAGGTATATGTCTTCGGGATGAATGGCTATTTTGGCCAAGTTATTCCCATCGTAGGGCAATAGAATCCTCAAATCGCCTGATTCGACTTCCACAAGACCCGAAGCAAGCACCCTTGAGCCGGTGCATTCGATGATATTCGGCATCCCGATGAACTCGGCAACCGATCTATTCCGTGGATCAAAGAAAAGATTCCTGGGGGTAGATACCTGTTCCACCTTGCCTTTCGACATGACAGCAATCCTGTCCGCGATTTCTTCCGCTTCCCTGAGGTCATGGGTCACATATACGGTTGTGACCGCAAGCTTCTTCAGCAGAAAGAGCAGTTCACTCCGCAGATACTTCGATGTCTGATGATCCAGACTCGATGTGGGTTCGTCGAGAAGGAGGATATTCGGAGACGGCGCAAGGGACCGGGCAAGGGCCACCCGTTTCTTCTCGCCCCCCGAAAGCATGTGGGGATACCGCCCCGAAAGATGGGTAATGCGCATCATTTCCATGAGGGTAAGAACCCGGTCGTTTACCGCTCTCTTGTTGTGCCCCCTTGCGTGGAGACCAAAAGCGATATTCGATGCCGTCGTGAGGTGAGGAAAGAGGGCAAGACCCTGGAAGAGATAACCTACACCCCTCTTTTGCGGCGGCACCCCGTTCACATCGACGCCGTCGATAAGCACCTTGCCCTTGTAATCGGTGACTCCGGCGATCACGTTCAGCAGGGTCGTCTTCCCCGCCCCTGTTGTTCCAACGACGACAAAGACCTCTCCATCCCTTATCGTAAGATCCACATCGCGGCAGATATGTTTGCTCACCTTTAGGAGCCTGATCTCAGGCATGGTTGCTCCATTTGCCCACCATGCGTCTTTCCGCCAGGGCGAAGCCCTTTTCGAAGAGAAGGCACATGATGGAGAGCACGATGAGGCACACGAGGATGATGTCTACGCGGACCAGGCTTTCCGCTTTCATGAGGAGTGCGCCTATGCCCGTCGGTATGGCGACCATCTCCGCGGCGATAAGGACCCGCCACGACATCCCTGCCTCTAACCGCAGACCCGTAAAGATATTGGGAAGCGCTAGAGGTATGATGACTCTGAAAAGAATCCTTATATTGGAAGCCCCGAGTGTTTCAGCGGCTTGTATGAATCTTCTGTCTACGTTTCTGATCCCCGTGGCGGTGTTATAGACAACGGGGAAGAAGGAGCAAATGAATATGATGGTGATAGGCAACATCTCATTAATACCAATCCACAGCATCAAAAGCGGCAGCCACCCGAGGGCGGGTATGGGAAAGAGAAGGCTGATGATGGGGCCGAGGGCCTTGTTCGCCACATCCTTCCATCCCATGACAACACCCACCGCAATGCCTGCAACAGAACCACTGAAGAGACCGATGAGCACCCTCGTGAGGCTGCTCAAGAAGTTCTCACCCAGCACCCCGTTGGCCGTTAGGTGGTAGAACTCCGCCATCACCGCGGAGAACGGAGGGAAGAGCAACTGTCCGGCAAAAAGGCCAAGGCGACCGACCGCTTCCCAGAGAGCGACAAAGACGACAATAGGCAGAATTCCCAAGGCAGACTGAAGCCTTTCAGTTCTTCTTCTCATCGACAAACCTCAGATCCAGAACGTCATCGGCGTCGAAGACCTTTCGGATGTTGCCCTCGCGCGCTGCAAAGTCTATCGCCTCCTGGACCGCCGGTGTGTCAACGCGGAGTGCGTATTCCAGTCTCTCCATCGACCTGCGAATAGTCTTGGGAGTGATTGCCAGTTTGGCCGCAGCCTCTGCTGCTTCAGTGGGAAATATCCGGTCTCCCGTGACTTGCAACTGCCCGGCCATGATCGATGCCGCTTCCTCAGGGTTTTCTCTAATCCACTTCGTTGACTTCCCGGTAATCTCGACGAGCTTTTTGACGACCTCAGGATGGTTCTTAATCAGATCCTCTCTCACGATGAGGACGCTGCCCTGCATCCCCGGCCATACGTCCCGGCTGCGAAGGAGCAAACTGAACCCGGCATCTTCGCCCATTGCCGGCCAGTGTTCGGGACTGAAGGATGCGTCCAGCTTGCGCGTTTTGATGGCCAAAGTCTGCATGGGGGGGTTCATCCTCTGAACCTTACCGAGTATCTTCCTTCGATCAAGACCATATTTTTCTATGGTCTTGATAAGAACCGCATCCACCGGACCGCCCACCTGAACACAGCCGATACGAATCCCAGGCTTCTCGAGGTCCTTCACACTCTTCACCTTCTCCGGATTTACCACCAGTCCATACCCGTGCCTATGAAGTCCCGCCACAATCCTGATGGGTACACCGGCGTTCGCGTACGCATTAATGGCAGGCAAAAGGCACATGTATGCCGCCTGAATGTTGCCCTTACTCAAACCCGCCGCCAGAGACATACCAGTTACGTAGTTGTAGAAGACGGGCTTCAGACCCTCTTCTTCAAACCACCCTTTCTGCTTCGCCACGTAGGCGCTCGCGGCATGGTCCGTGAACTCGACGGCGATGTTGAGAGGGAATTCCTCTTTGGCCGCCCATGCATCGAATCTGTGGTATGAGCCGACAAGCAGGGAAGCTGCTCCCGTTGCCGACCCAACGATGAAATTTCTCCGGGTGATACCGCTCTTTTTCATTTTGCTCCGTCTCCTGCCCATCGATTGTCATCACTGGCTTTAAGCCTGCGCATATTTGAAATGCCAACATCTTTCTGCGGTTACTCTTAACCTGAACACGGGCAGAATCGATCGTACCCGAACAGCATGGCTGGACCCGCGACGGTGACCCCGTAAAAAACCACCGGCTTCTTCCCGACAAAAGAGATGATCGTGCCGTTCACACACGTTGAGCCGGTTGCCAGAATGACGTCGCCCCATGACAGAACGTCTTCGGTCTTTTCGGGGCCTTCTATTACCAGACCAAAGCGATTCGCTCCGATATTGTCTTCGTCCAGGTCAATGACACGGAGATCAAAAGACTGAGATAATTCTTCGATCATGGCAGGCTGATACCCTACGAAAGCGATCTGCGGCTTTCCGAGATGTTTCGTGACAAAAGCCGGCAGCTGTTGCGCGCAAAGCCTTGGTTCACTGTCCTTGCAATGCACAGTATTCGAAACCCGGCCGAAATCCCGCATGACCGCATTGATTGCCGCGATGAGCACAGCACGTTCGAAATTAGTCCGAAGATCAAGATCTATGATGTCCTGGAGAGAACCTTGGAAATTGCCAGGCATGTCCGTAAACGCATGCGCCCGTGCAGCTCTGAAAACTGCTTCCAGCATGACCTCCTTGCCCTTAAGGATAGGGAAATCCGTGCGGTCCGGTTTGCCGATGGCTTCTTCGGGAGATAGGGGCCTTGTCCACACAATTTCAATTGTCTCCTCCAGCAGTTGGCCGGCCATTTCTCTCAGTTCTGATTTTAGCCGATTGTAATAGTTCATTGTCCTTGCCTCACGTTTGAATGATCTGTATTCAGCATTAACCGGGAATGACTCATCCACTAGGGAAATGACACAGCGTTTGATCGGTTACCAACGGTCAAGCACTCGACTTTGGGCTTCCCCTGCGACCGTCTCGAATCCTCCTCCATTCCGGAACTGGTCCGCCAGAGTCACCTTTAAAAGGAAAAGAGAAAGACCAATCGCTATGGGACGTCTTGCCCCCTCGCTCGCTAACTCATACAATGTGCTGAAGCTATTTCTTTATCCACTCCTGCGGAACCACGAACTCACCGCCCACGGGTTTCTTTTCACCGATCCAGGCTGCCGCCTCATCGGCACTCATAAAGTATTGGTATTTCTGGAATATCTTCTTGCCGTCCTCTGACAAGAGGAAGTCAATGAATTTCTGAGCCAGCGGACGGTTCGAGGTGTACTTCGATATGGCGATAGGGATGTATCCGATACGAATAACTTGGGATTTCTCAAGCGGGACGGTCTCGATGCGCTCCGGGTCCCAATACTGGAAAACCCTCCAACCGATGACCGCATCGGCGGCCTTCAATGAGATTGCGGTAGCGGTCTTTTCGCAACTCTCCGTGTAATTGATGAGATTCTTCCGAAAAGCCTCTTTCTCCTCCGGCGTGAAGAGGGCTTCGATCAGTTCCACGGCATAGGCCCCAACACATACTCCTTCCGGGTTGGCGATGGCCACCTTGAGATCGGGCCGGGTGAGGTCTTTGAGGCTTCCGACCTTTTTCGGATTACCTTTCCGGACGTTGATCGCCGGAACGAGGTACACGATGTTCTTTTCGGTTTCTGCAAAAACCACGTCCTTCTTCTTGGCCGTCTCCATGTAATCCGAGGAACCGGGAAAATAGAGGTCCCCTTTTCTGCCAAGCATCATTTGCGAAAGCACGTACCCCGACCCTCCGAAAATGACGTCAACCTTGACCCCGGTCTTTGCTTCAAACGCCTTTGCAGCGTCCTCCGTGGGCGGTTTGCTTGCCGCGCCGGCGAACACCAGCAGGCTGTCCGCTGCAAAGCAGTTTCCCCACGTTCCGAAAATCAGAAGAACCGTTGCCGGAATAATCAATGATAATATACGAACCTGTTTCCTACTCATACCTCAGTCTCCTTTCTTGGGATTCCATCGGAATCGAATCGAGCAAAATTCTTGGCCGGGCTTGGCCACACGCCCCAGTCTCATGTCCCTGAAACGATTCACCGGCCGGTAGGGCCAAGCCAAGCCGCGCATTGGGCCGGGCTGCGCCCCCCCCCCCGGCCGCTATGGTATTCGGCTGACTAGTCAACTGGTGAGTAGTATCACGGAAGCTCACCGGTTCGCAACCCTAATTATACTGTCGCCCCTTGAATACTGCGG
>JAVHLK010000083.1 GCA_031082285.1 Desulfomonilaceae bacterium | reverse complement strand
TCTGCAGCAAACGTCCGCGACGAGCAGGCAACCCGTCGTGCATTGCGTAACGAAAATGAATCCGCATCGTGCCACGATTTGTCTCCATGCCGGACTTTTGAGACACTATCCCAGTGCCCGCCCTGCTCGCTTTCAATCAATCGGTGGAGGGCGGCCGCCCATGGCGGTCACGAAAATTCCAGTTCCACTCCGACGGGGCAGTGATCCGAACCCATTACATCCGTGAGGATAAACGCATTCTTGACCGCGTCGCGCATCTCCGCGGTGACAAACACATAGTCGATCCTCCAGCCGACATTCCGTTCTCTTGCTCGGCTCTTGAGGTCCCACCAGCTGTATTGCACAAGGTCCTTGTTCAGGTCTCGGAACGTATCGACATAGCCTGCGGCAACAACTTTGTCGATCCACTCCCGTTCCTCCGGCAAGAAACCGGACACGTTCGAGTTTTCCTTGGGCCGGGCAAGGTCCATCTCTCGGTGAGCAGTATTGACGTCGCCGAGAAAGCACAGTCTCGGTATGGTTGCGCGCAGGTCTTGGACGTAATCCAGGAACGTCTCGTAAAACTCCATCTTGAATCGAAGCCTCTCCGCGTTCATCTTGCCATTGGGGAAATAGACATTGATCACGGAAAATTCTTTGAAATCCAGCCGGATGAACCTTCCCTCTTCGTCGAACTTCCGCACCCCCAAAGAGGTTTCGACGTGTATCGGGGTCTCTTTGGTGTACACCGCCACTCCGCTGTACCCCTTTTTTTGCGCCGCGTTCCAAAAGGAGGCATATCCGGGCGGGCTCAGCAGAGCTTTGGTCACCTGTTCCGGACGGGCCTTGGTCTCCTGAATACACAGGATGTCCGGAGACTCGGATGCCGGCAATTCCAAGAACCCCTTCTTGGCCGCGGCACGTATTCCGTTCACGTTCCAACTGAGAATTCTTATTGTGCGAGACATGGTGCGTACCTTTTCGCGAATTTCGCCGAGGATCACGATCAATAGGGGCAGGTCCCCGTGCCTGCACTCGTGGCGTACGAGTATCCCTTTTCGGGCGGTCATCCCGCGTTCTGCGCGGGACGCCTACAACCGTCGTGCAGGATATACCCGGGTTCGCGTCTTGCGGGCGGACATCCCGCGTTTTGCGCGGGACCCCTACACGCATCGTACGTCCTTTCGGGGTCACGTTGTAGCGGGGCAGGTCCCCGTGCCTGCCCGTTTTCATGTTCAGCCCAGGTACCCCGCCACCGACAAAAAAACCCGGCATGTGGGCCGGGTCCGGATTCGTCATTGGTGGTGCCGAAGGCCGGACTCGAACCGGCACGAGCTCTCGCCCGCCACCCCCTCAAGATGGTGTGTCTACCAGATTCCACCACTTCGGCACGGTCATAGTCTATAAAGATCCGCGTCGGTAGTCAAGCCCCAAAAAAAAGTGTGAGCCCGTAACCCGGCCGGCATCGCATATCTCTTCGGACACCCCGATCGCGTACTGCCGACCCATATGGGTCACCCGGAGGGGTGCCCTTTCCATGGTTCCCTTGGCAGGGGCTTGAGATCCAATGAGATGCTCAGAAAAATCTTTGATTTTAATGTGTCATGCCAAAAAACTCAAGTAAAAACTCTTGACAACTCAACCATTCGGTTATAGCTTATTTTTTAAGACAAGTTTTCATGGCACTCTCGGCCCGGATATAAGCCGACTCCGTCAACGTCATCACGTGGACGCCGGCACGTACGTGTTCCTTTTCATGTGTCATCGGATCGATTCCGAACTTCGCCGGGTTCGAGGACAGACGTGCGGGTATACGAACAGACCATTCATGGAGAAGCCAGTTGCATGTTCCCGTCCTTGTGCATGAGATGCTTGAGATTATCAGGCCGCATTCAGGTGGAATCTACTTGGACGGCACTCTCGGTGCAGGGGGCCATTCCGGGGCTATTCTCCAGGGCTCGGAGCCCGATGGGATCGTGACGGCTTTCGATCTGGACGCGGCCGCGTTAAGTCGAGCATCTGAACGGCTTCGATCGTACGGCGACAGATTCAGGCCGGTTCACGGCGGTTTTCACCAAGCGAGGGATCTGCTCGCGTCCACGGGCGTGACGTCCATCGACGGCGCGGTCCTGGATCTTGGACTCTCATCCGATCAACTGGAGGACGCGGACCGCGGCTTCAGTTTTCGTCACGGAGGCCCCCTTGACATGCGCTTCGACACAAGCTCGGGGTTACGCGTGACGGAATACTTGGACACACTTTCTGTAAAGCGACTTGAAGAAATACTTGCAACCTACGGAGAGGAAAGGTATTGCAAGAAACTGGCTGTCGGGATCATCCGCGAGCGCGACCGAGGACGGCTCGAGACAACCCATGACTTGGCCCAGGTCGTCTCCCGAATCCTCGGAACTCGCCGGGGCCGTATACATCCGGCTACCAGAACATTTCAGGCGCTGCGAATAGCCGTGAACAAGGAGATGGAAAATCTGGCAACCGCATTGGAGGATATACCGTTACTTCTGAAGCCTCATGCCCGGTTTTGTGTGATCTCCTACCACTCGTTGGAAGATCGACAGGTGAAACTGTCGTTTCGTCAAAGACAGAAGACGTCGAAGATCTGGAGAGTGGTGACTCCGCGGCCGATCAGACCGTCGACCGAAGAGTTGAAGGCAAATCCCAGGGCGAGATCGGCCAAGATGAGAGCACTTGAGGCCTTGGAATGCACAAAAAGTCAGACGTGCTGATTGGAGAAAGGCGAATCGGCCAATGGTTCGAACAGGCGCAATAGCCGGTCGCACAGGGTCCGCGATTGCTCGGGCGATCGGCATGTCTCGCGTGCGGCCCGGCATTGGTCGAACGGTGCCGCTGACGGTGGTGGTCCTCTCTGTCACGATACTCTTCGTGGGCCTTTTCTATGTGTGGACGAGGATGCAGATTGTTCAAATCGGCTACGAGATAACGAGGCTTGAAAGCAAAAACAAGGAGATCAAGAATCGTATGCGCGAGCTGCAGCTGGAGATCGCGTCTCTTCAGTCTCCGAGCGAGTTGGAGGGCAAGGCCCGAAAGCTCGGCCTGGTGCCTCCTGCTGCACACAAGGTGGTTCATGTTCCGTGATGCGAAACCGATAAACTGGGTGGCTGTTCGGATAGCGCTGGTGGCGATGGTGTTTGCCGCTGCCACGGTTCTGCTGGTCGTACGTGCATACCGTCTTCAGGTTTCCGATGCCGACTCGCTCAAGAGCATCGCGGATAGGCAAAGAACCACGGTGCTTCATCTCGAAGCGCGCAGAGGCATGATACTCGACCGAACGGGAGACCAGATGGCGGCCAGTCTCGAAGTGGACTCGATCTATGCTCGACCGCGGAGAATAGCCGACAAGAAGACCACGGCCCGCAGGCTCGCCGGCCTCCTTGAAATGAAAGAGGAAGACATTCTGGGCAAATTGGACGATAATAGAGCGTTTGTGTGGATTCAACGACGCGTTTCGCCGCTCGTGGCCGAGAAGATCAAGGAAGCCGATCTGCAAGGAATTTTGTCCGCGAAGGAATACAAGCGATTCTATCCTCTGAAGAGTTCCGCCGCCCACTCCATAGGATTTGCCGGCATCGATTCACAAGGTCTGGAGGGCCTGGAGCTGTCGTACGACAAGGATCTTAAGGTGGACCCGGTTCCCGTCACCGCTCAGAAAGACGCAAAGGGTCGCCCGGTCATGTTTGCGGCAATCGGCCGGGATCCCAAACGGCACGATCTTCATCTCACTCTGGACGGGAATATCCAGCACGTCGTGGAAAGGGCTCTGGACGAAGCCGTACACCAGGAAAAGGCCAAGAGCGGCGTCGTGGTGGTTATGGACGCGGATTCCGGCGAGATCCTCGCCCTTGCCGTGAGACCCACGTACAACCTCAACACGTTTTACAGGGCTTCCGCGGACGTGAGAAGAAACCGGAGCGTGGCCGACACCTACGAGCCGGGGTCCACGTTCAAGGTATTTCTTGCGGCCGCCGCGTTGGATCTCGGAAAAGCGGCGCCGGGCGAGAAGTTTTATTGCCACAAGGGCGTGTATCGGTACAGGAACTCCGAGATTCACGACCTGGTTCCTCACAAGACGTTGTCCTTTGAGGACGTGATAGTCCATTCGAGCAACATAGGAGCCGTGAAGATTGCCGAGAAGCTCGGCCGGGACGAGTTCTATCGGGTACTCAGGAGATTCGGTTTCGGTTCCCCTACGGAAGCCGACCTGCCGGGAGAGCGCAGAGGCACCTTGCCCCTACCCGGCAGATGGTCGGTGCTGACCAAGGCCAACATCGCGTTCGGTCAAGGAGTGGCCGTGAATCCCCTGCAGCTCACCACCGCGTTTGCCGCGGCGATCAACGGCGGGTATCTCTACAGGCCGCACCTCATGAAGCGGATAGCCACCCCCTTGGGGGAAACCGTTCGCGAAAACAGGCCTGTCCTGGTTCGAAGGGTAATCAAGCAGTCCACCTCGGACCACCTGCTCAAGATCCTGCGGCGGGCGGTGCGCAAAGGAACCGGAAAGGCCGCGGCCATCGAGGGAGCCGACGTTGTGGGCAAGACCGGCACCGCACAGAAGGCGGATCCTTCCGGCGGGTATTCGAAGGAGAAATATGTCGCCTCGTTCATTGGCGCGTTGCTCGATGTCAAGCCCAGACTGGTGATTTGCGTGATGCTTGACGAACCTTCCAACGAGCACCGGACCGGAGGCAAGATAGCCGCGCCCGTATTTCGCAAGATTGGACAAGGTATTCTGGGGCTTTGCGGCAGCAGGCCCAGCAAGACCTTTCCCATATTGGCGCTGGCGTCGGACCGATACAAGCGCAAGCCGGCGCGAGGTGAAAAGCACGTCAACGTGCGACGCGGACCAAAGCCCGGCGAATGGGTGGTTCCGGACATGACGGGTTTGAACATGCTCCAGGTCTTGGAAATCTGCGGCAAGATGAAATGTGACGCATCCTTTCAAGGAGTCGGATACGCGGTGAGACAAGAACCCCGACCCGGGGGAATTCTGAAGGAAGGCGCTCCCATGAGAGTGTCCTTCGGTGGAGAGACATCGTGACGAAGCTGGGCGACATCATCGCGGAATTGGACGGACCGCCGGCCCATGGGGATCCGGCCACCGTCATCACGGGAGTGACTCACGACAGTCGCACGGTGAAACCCGGCGTGATGTTCGTCGCGATTTCCGGGGACAATGTGGACGGCCACCGGTTCGTTCTTGATGCGGTGGAGGCCGGAGCCGCGGCGGTCATGGCTGAAAGGATCGATGAGAGGGATCTCTTGGGCGTTCCCTGGATTCGCGTGGCGAACACGAGACATGCGCTCGGACCAGCATCCGCGGTCGTGTACGGACATCCCACGAACAAGCTGTGCCTCGTGGGAATCACCGGAACGAACGGGAAGACGACTCTCACGTTTCTGTTGGAGTCCGTTGCCAAAGCCGCAGGCCGGCGACCCGGAGTTGTGGGGACAATCTCACATCGCTGGGGGTCTATTGAACATACGGCGCGCAATACGACGCCGGAGGCGTCCGATTTGCAGCGGATGTTCTCCGACATGGTCGAGGGCTACGTGTCACACGTGTTCATGGAAGTTTCTTCTCACGGTCTCGATCTGGGAAGACTCGAGGGGTGCGATTTCGATGTCGCTGTCTTCACGAATCTGACTCAGGACCACCTCGATTACCACGGCAACCTTGAGGATTACTACCGTGCCAAGAGAATCCTGTTCAATAGACTTCTGCCTCGTTCATCGAACTCGTCCCGCTGTGGAGTGATCAATGCGGACGATCCGTACGGGAGGAGATTGTTGTCGGAGATGGGCTCAATTCCGTGCACCAGTTATGGGTCGTCCTCAGATGCTCATGTCCGTCCTCTCGACGTCGAGATGACCGCACACGGCATATCCGTCACAGTGAAGACCGGACGAGGACCCATAGGAGTCACGTCCAGACTGACGGGTCCCTTCAACCTTTCGAACATCCTTGCGGCCGTTGCGGTCTCTGAACGGCTTGACATGCCGATTGATGCCGTTCGCGCGGGGATTGAAACGGTTCACACGGTTCCCGGCAGGCTCGAACGGGTGGTCTCCGAACGAGGCACGGTATTTGTTGATTACGCGCATACTCCCAATGCCCTCAAGAACGTCTTGGACGCGCTCAACATTCTACGCACGGGCCGAATCATCACCGTGATGGGCTGCGGGGGAGACAGAGACAAGACCAAACGTCCGGTCATGGGAAAAGAAGCCGCGGCGGGAAGCGACATTGTCGTGGTCACATCGGACAACCCACGGACGGAAGATCCGGCCGCGATCATCCGGCAGGTGGAGGAGGGAGTTCGTGAGTACGGTTTTGCACCGTTCGAGAACCACACCCATGCTCTGCCCGCGACAAGAGGATGGTACAGAGTCGTGCCCGACAGAAGAAATGCCATTGCCTGGGCGGTGAAGAGAATGGACAAAGGAGACATCCTGTTGGTGGCCGGGAAAGGCCACGAAACGTACCAGGAAATCAACGGGATTCGACATCCGTTTGATGACAGAGAGGTAGTCCGTGAGGAACTTCGGAAGCTTGCGGAACGGGATGACGCGGGGTCCGGAAATCCGACGGACCACCATGACAGGCCATCACAACCGAACATGAAAATCCCTCGGTGCTCCGGACCGAAGACCGGGCAGAGCCCGGAGGCTAGGCATTCCCAGGCAGAGCCTGGGAACGAGAAGGAGGGGGATTTTCAGACAAACCGGACCGAAAGCGGGCCAGGGGGCGAACACACATGAGAGCCGCAGGAGGTCCATTTCCGGCAAAGGACATCGTGAAGGCATGTCGCGGTGTACTGCTGCGCGGCAACGGTGAATGCGTGTTCCCGGCTATAACGACCGATTCGAGAGATGTCAGGAAAGGCGATCTGTTCGTACCTTTGAAGGGTTTGAACTTCGACGGCCATGATTTTCTTATTCCGGCCCTGGAAGCCGGAGCCCGAGGGAGCTTGGCGACTCGCGATGTGAACAGGGAAATCCCCAGTAATCTCGCCAACATTGTCCTGGTCCAGGTACAGGACACACTCCAAGCTTTGTCAGACCTAGCATCAGCCCACCGAGATACATTCTCCATCCCCCTGATCGCGGTCACCGGCTCTTCGGGCAAAACCACCGTAAAGGAGATGATTGCGGCCGTCTTGAGGCGGTCGCATCATCCCCTGGTGTCGCAAGCCAACTTCAACAATCTGATAGGCCTTCCCATGACCGTGCTCAATCTGAGCTTGGAGCACACCGTGGCCGTGGTGGAGGCCGGAATTAATACGGTCGGTGAAATGGACGAACTTTCGAGGGCCGCGTCGCCCGATGTTGCGGTCATCACGAACATCGGTCCGGTGCATCTGGAAGGCCTCGGATCGATCGAGAACGTTGCGCGGGAAAAATTCAAGCTGGTCCGAAGTCTGTCCTCGACGGGCAGCGCGGTGGTGCCGGCGTATGACCCGTACGTGGAGCCGCTCGTGTCGGAGTGGGGAGGACGATTCGTCACCTTTGGAGTCGACCGCGGAGACTATAGAGCCGAGGATGTTCGTTTGGGTGCGGAAACGTTTTTTGAACTCGTATGTCCCCATGGACGACGAGAAATACGCATAAAGATTCAGGGCCGCCACAATGTGGCCAATGCGCTTGCCGCAGCCGCTGCCGCCATGGCGGTGGGGGCAACCCTGGACGATGTACGGGAAGGTTTGGCCGACTTTCTCCCGCCGGATTCAAGGATGGAGATCGTACCACTACCGGGAAACAGAACCCTTATTCGAGACTGTTACAATGCCAATCCACAGTCGGTGACCGCGGCCTTGGAGGTTCTCGCCGGCAGCGGAGCGAGCGAACGATCCCTGGCGGTACTGGGAGATATGGCCGAACTCGGCCCGCGCTCCCGGGAACTTCACGAATACATTGGAGGACGAGCCGCGGTCTTGGGGATTAGTCGTCTGGTTTTCGTCGGCAGGTATGGGAGGTTTTTCATGGACGGGTTTACCTCTGCCGGGGGGCATCCGGAGCGTCTGACCGTAGTGCCGGACAAGGAGACGGCATGGGATGTCGTCCGATTGCTGGCCGGCGAGTACGGCATCATTCTGGTCAAAGGATCGCGAGCGATGAAGATGGAACTCATCGCGGACCGAATCGTAGGAGAAAACTAGTCCATGTTGTACCACCTGCTCTATCCCTTGGGCGCAGACCTGATCTTGTTCAATGTATTCAGGTACATCACATTCCGGACCATCATGGCCACCCTGACGGCTCTCATGATCAGTTTCTTGCTGGGACGATTGCTCATCGATTACCTCAGGGAATTCCAGATAGGACAGATGGTACGAGAAGACGGTCCCAAATCGCACCTGAACAAGAGCGGCACCCCCACCATGGGAGGAGTGTTGATCCTGTTTGCCATGACCGTCTCCTGTTTGTTGTGGACCCGGCTGGACAACATCTATTTCTACATCGTGCTCGGAGTCACCCTTGGTTACGGGGCGATCGGGTTTGTGGACGACTATCTCAAGATTGTGCGCAAGAGTCACAAGGGATTGACCCCCAAGCAGAAGTTTGGGGTCCAGCTTCTCATTGGCGCCCTGGTCGGCCTGGTCCTGTGGCTTGATCCGGTCTTCAAGACCACTCTGGCCGTGCCGTTCTTCAAGAACGTGAACCCGGATCTGGGTGTGTGGTACGTTCCCTTCGCCGCGCTGGTCATCGCGGGAGCTTCCAACGCGGTAAACCTTACCGACGGGCTGGACGGCCTCGCGATCGGACCCGTCATGATCTGTGCGGCCACGTACTTGCTTTTTGCCTATATAGCGGGCCATCTCAAGCTTTCCCACTATCTTCAAGTAGCGTACGTGCCCGGGTCCGGTGAACTCTGCGTCGTCTGCGGCGCGATGCTCGGTGCGGGCATGGGCTTTCTGTGGTACAACGCGTATCCCGCCGAGGTCTTCATGGGGGATGTCGGTTCGCTGTCTCTCGGAGGCCTCCTCGGTGCGGTCGCGGTGGTTACCAAGCACGAGATTCTTCTTGCAATCGTGGGCGGCGTTTTCGTCATCGAGACGGTTTCCGTCATTCTTCAGGTGGCATCGTTCAAGGCCACGGGAAAGCGCATCTTCAATATGGCTCCGATTCACCATCACTTCGAACTCAAAGGATGGCCGGAGCCGAAAGTGATCGTGCGGTTTTGGATAATCTCAATTGTATTTGCGCTCCTGGCGATCAGTACGCTCAAGCTGCGGTAGGGATTTGTACGGGAGACGAGATGAAGGCGACGCGAATGACACGCAGGATGATGGGCAATTCCTTCCGAACAGTGAGATACGCGGGTGCCCGGACCCAAAATCCCCCCCTCCCTCCTTTGCCAAAGGGGGGCAAAAGCGGTTCTTCCCTTTGGGAAAGGGGAGTGAGTGGGGATAGCGCAAAGCTCAAGCCGGCCATGAAGGAAAGCCGTGGTGCCCGCACACCCATCATTCGGCCCGGCCGCACATCGTTGCCGGTCGACGGGCTCTGCACCGACGCCACCAGGGAGGAGACTATGCGCTTTGGTACGATTGGAAACGAAGACATCCGCGACTTTGACCGTACTTCCGGGGAAATCTTTCGGCAATCGCGGGGAAACCGACGCGATCTCCCCGGTCGATTCCCAGGTGCGACACCGTATGTGAGTTTCAGGCGAATGCCTTGTGTGCGGGCACGTGCCCGTGTGCAGAGCGACTCTGTCCGAACGGTGAGATGCTCGGCCGGCTGGTCGGCCTTGGCGGAAAGTCGCCGCACCCCATTTACGCGCGGCGGTCACGATTCAGCCTCCGGCGAGAGCACCGTGAATCCAAGCACATGGTTCTTCAGGAGCGAATAATGGACCTGGCCGCCCGACTGCAACCGGCTCCGACGACCCGTCGAAAGACGCTCGGTCCCGATCCGTTCCTTCTCGCGGTGGTCGTGGTCATTTTGACCATCGGCATCGTGATGGTAACGTCTGCGAGCTACATCATTGCGGTGGGAAAATACGGCGACGGCTTCCATTACGCGAAGAAACAGGGACTTGCCATGGTCATCGGGCTGGGCGCCATGTATCTGTTTTCCATGGTAAACCCCCTGGTTTGGCAACGGCTCGCGTATCCTTTCATGATCTGCGGCGTCGTGCTCCTGATCTTGGTGTTCGTCCCCGGGATCGGCGTCGAAATGGGCGGCTCCAGCCGCTGGCTTCGCCTTCCATTCGGGTTCTTTCTCCAGCCCTCGGAGGTAATTAAGTACGCCATCATCATCTTCTTTGCGCACTCACTGGCCAAGAAAGGGGACGGTATCCGGGACTTTGCCGTGGGCTTTCTCCCGCATCTTTTGGTTATGGGAGTGGTCGTCCTGCTGGTGTTGATGCAGCCTGATTTCGGCACCGCCGTGATCATCACCATCGTGGGATTCCTCATGCTGTTTGTCGCCGGAGTCCGACTCCAGCACCTGCTCGGCAGCGCCATACTCTGTCTCCCGCTCCTCATCCAGGTAGCAATCAGCGCGCAGTACCGCCTTTCGAGAATCCGGAGCTTTCTGGATCCCTGGAGCGATCCGCTGAATTCCGGGTTTCAGATCATTCAGAGTCTCATCGCCTTCGGCTGCGGCGGCTTGTGGGGCGTGGGCATTGGACAAGGACTGCAGAAACTCGGCTATTTGCCGCAGCCGCATACTGATTTTGTCTTCTCGGTGGTCGGTGAGGAAATCGGGTTCGCCGGCGTACTGCTCTTGATCCTGTTGTTTTATCTCCTGATCTGCCGCGGACTCACCGTGGCGATCCGGAGCGAGGATAAGTTCCTTCGATACGTCGCGTTCGGAATCACGTCACTGATTGGGATTCAAGCGGTACTCAATATGGCCGTGAGCATGGGAATGCTTCCGACCAAAGGGCTCCCGCTCCCCTTCGTGTCACTGGGAGGAACCTCGTTGGTCACCAACCTTGCAGGTCTGGGAATACTCATGGCGATCACTCGTGCGACGCAAACCGAGACAGGGGAGGCCAAGGAATGAGGCTCTTGATAGCGGGCGGCGGTACCGGCGGTCATCTGTTTCCGGCTCTCGCGACGGCGAGAGCGGTCCGGGCCGAGGATCCGCACGGGAGCATCCTCTTTGTCGGCACCCGCCGGGGCATTGAGTCCCGCATCATGCCTCGGACCGGATTCCCCATTCGGTACATAACAGCGAGGGGGATCAGAAGAACAGGACCGATCAATTCGATCCTGGCCGGTCTCGAACTCCCGCTTGCCTTGGTTCAGTCGTTCGCGGTGATCCGTGAGTTCAGACCCACTCAAGTGCTGGGAGTAGGCGGGTTCGCGTCGGGGCCCACGGTACTTGCCGCAGTGCTTCTGCGGATCCCCACGGCCATCCAGGAACAGAACTCCGTCATGGGAACCACGAACCGTATTTTGTCTCGTTTCGTGGACCGCATCTATACCTCTTGGGAAGATACCGTGCCGGTACCCCCCGCGGCAAAGACGCTCCTCACGGGCAACCCGGTACGAGCGGACCTGCTTGAGGGCTCTCGTCAAACCAAGGAACCAGGCAAGCTCAATGTCCTGATTTTCGGAGGATCCAGAGGGGCGCGGAGCATCAACGAATCCTTGGCGGACAACATGACCGCTCTGGCCGGTCTTGCCGACAGAATACGAGTGCTCCACCAAACGGGTCTGGGAGCCGCTGAACCGATGAAGACCGCGTACCGGGAGGCCGGGCTGGAGGCGGAGGTCGTCGAGTTCATTCACGAAATGGGCCCCGCGTACCGATGGGCCGATTTGGTGGTCTGCCGCAGTGGGGCCGGCTCCTTGGCCGAATTGACCGCACTGGGCATACCGGCCATCGTGGTGCCCTACCCGTACGCGATCGGCGACCATCAGGCCCGTAACGCGAGCGTCCTGGAACGGCGCAATGCCGTCAGGATCGTACCTGACGAGAAACTCAAGAATGGAGCGCTCGTACGGGAAATACAGACGCTGGGTAACGAACCTAACATGCTGAGAACCATGGCCGAAAACTCTCGGAAACTCGGACGGCCGGACGCAGCCCGTACAATAGCACTCGATCTGCTGGCACGTGAAAGGAGCCGAACGTGATCGGAACTCTGTTCAAAAGAGTCAAAGATGTTCACTTTGTCGGCGTTGGCGGCGTGGGAATGAGCGGCATAGCGGAAATCCTTTTGGCGCTGGGTTTCGGAGTGAGCGGTTCCGATCTGGTCGACTCCGGGACCACGAAGAGGCTCCGAGAGTTGGGTGCACGCGTGTGGATCGGGCACAGCGCGGATCATCTTGAGAAGGCCGATTGCGTGGTCGTCTCCTCCGCGATCACGAGCGAAAACCCGGAGATCGTTTCGGCCCGAGAGCGGCGCATTCCGGTCATTCCCCGTGCGGAGATGCTCGCGGAATTGATGAGGATGCAGACCTCCATTGCCGTCGCCGGAATGCACGGAAAGACGACCACCACCTCGATGATTGCCGCGGTGCTGACCGAGGCCGGGCTTGATCCCACGGTATTGATCGGCGGGAAACTCGACCACCTCGGCGGGGGTGCTCACCTGGGACACGGGGACCTCCTCGTGGCCGAGGCCGACGAGTCGGACCGGTCCTTCCTGAAGCTCTTTCCGACCATCGCATTGATAACCAATATCGACCTGGAACACATGGATTGCTATTCCTCGATGGAAGAGATTCGGGAGGCGTTCTTGGAGTTCATCAATCGTATTCCCTTTTATGGGTACGCGATTCTCTGTTTGGACGACCCGCACGTTCAGAACATCATCCCTCTCGTGGAAAAACGTTTCATCACATACGGACTGTCGTCCCAGGCTCTCATTCGGGGGGTGAAGCCCTATTTCGAGGCCGGCGTTACCCGTTTCTCGGTCTGTCGGGAGGACCGACTACTCGGCGAAATAGGTCTGCCAATGCCGGGCATCCATAATGCCGTCGATGCGCTGGCCGCGATTGCCGTCGCGGAGGTGTTCGACGTGCCTTTTGAACATACCAAGAGGGCATTGGACACCTTCCCGGGCGTTCAGCGCCGGTTCACTCTGCGTGGACGAGCCGCGGGGGTTACGGTCATCGACGACTACGGGCATCACCCGGCTGAAATCAGGGCTGTTCTCCAGGCAGCGGGCCAGATAGTGGACCGGAGAATCGCCGTACTGTTTCAGCCTCATCGGTACACGAGGACCAAGGCGCTCTACAACGATTTCCTGACCGCTTTTCACAACGCCGATTTGCTCTACATCATGGACATCTACCCGGCGAGCGAGAAACCAATCGAAGGAATCACCGGTGAGGCGCTGTGTGAAGGCATTCGCAGTCGGGGACACAAGACGGCACGGTTCGTATCGGACAGAAATACCCTGCCTCAGGAGATCGCCAAGGACCTCATGCCGGGAGATATGCTCATAACCCTGGGAGCCGGAGATGTGACGCGCCTCGGCCCTGCAATACTCGAGGAACTTCGCAAGAAGGAGACCGTGTAATCGTGCCGCTCGCAAGAGACATGATCGACGAGATACGCCGAATCGTTCAGGGTCGGGTTGACGCGAACGTCCCCCTGAGCAGGCTCACGTCTTTCAGGATCGGTGGCCCCGCCGACGTCGTGGCGGAACCTGCGGACTCTCAGAATCTTGCTCGGCTGCTTCACTTCCTGCACGACCGAAACGTTCCTCGGATCCTTCTGGGGGCAGGGACCAATGTATTGTTCCACGACGCGGGATTCAGGGGAGTCGTCATCAGGACGACAGCCATGAGAGGCTTTGAAATCCAAACCAACCACCGTATGGGAGTCTACACAACGAATCATGGAATTCGTGGCCCGGTCTCAGGTCCTCCGGGTCTTCGCCTCGGAGATGTGGGTGAAGAGGGCACGATCCCCCATGATTTGGGGAGGAAACTCAATCTCTCCCCCAAGCCGCACCATGCGAAGCACGAAGAAACTCCGGTCCGTTCGAAAGACGTTCTGAGAAACGGCTCCGAGTATGCGTTGATAACCGTCGCCGCGGGGACCCCCCTGCCCTCGGTGATCAGAAGGGCATGCGACTCGGGATGGACCGGCCTCGAACCACTTTGGGGGATCCCCGGCTCGTTCGGCGGCGCCGTGGTGACCAACGCCGGAGCGGGGGGGAGATGCACGGGAGATTTTCTCGAAAGGGTGCGATTGCTGACGATCTCCGGTGAAGAGATGCTCGTGAAAAAACCGGATATCATGTACGCATACCGGTCCATGGATCTTCCCGGGGGAACCGCGGTCGTAGAGGGGACGCTCAGACTGCCGAGAGGCCGTACCGAACACATCGAGGCGGAGCTGCAGCGGGCACGCACGAGGAGACGTGCGTCTCAACCGTGTGACGGTTTCAGTGCCGGCTGCATCTTCAAGAACCCCTCCCCGGAACGACCTGCAGGGTTACTCATCGATCGGTTGGGATTCAAGGGTGCGACCGTGGGAGGAGCCGAAGTTTCCCGAATTCACGCGAACTTCATCATCAACCGTGGACACGCGACGTCATCCGATGTTGTAGAACTGGTTGAAAAAATTAAAGAAAGCGTCCGGGATCGCGAAAAGATCGACCTGGAACTGGAAATCCAAATCGTCGGAGAGGAGGCGTGCCATGTTTAGCACACGCCGCGGCCGGGCAACGACCGCACCCGTTCCTGCGGGCACTCCGGATCGTGTGGAAAGGCGAAAGAGAAATCGCGCGATTCTCAAGTCCGTGCTCGTGGCGGCAATCGCTGTCGACACGGCACTCGGCGGACTCCTCGTGTATCTGATCTTCATGTATGTGCCTTACTTCAATTTGCAGGAAGTCGACGTCACCGGAACCAAGAGGCTTTCTCGCGACGAAATCGTCGAGGCTTCGGAGATTGAGGCAGGGATCAACCTTCTCACGGTGGACCTTGGAGCGGTGACCGAACGATTGAAACGACACCCGTGGATTCGATCGGCATCCGTCTATCGGCGATTTCCGGGCCGGCTCATCATGGAGATCGAGGAACGCAGTCCCAGGGCCATACTGGCAGCAGAGAAACTGTACTACGTGGATGAGCAAGCGGAGTACTTCTCGAGACTCTTACCCGGAGACTCCATTTCTTTTCCGCTGTTCACCGGGGTAACTCCGTCGCAACTTGAGAGCCACGGGTTGGAAATTCGAGAGATGCTGCGCTTGGGACTCGGTCTTGTGGATCTCCTCGAACGGTCCGGATCGGATCCGGACATTTCCCGGATCTCGGAGATCAGAATGGATCTCGATGACGGACTGAGCGTGCATACGAAATCCGGTCGAATAGTGGTTCTTGGGAAGGGTGAATTTGAACGGAAGCTCAAACGTTATGCCGGACTCAAGAAATTCTTGATCAGGCGAGGACAATGGCATACCGCCAGGATCATTAATCTGGACTTTGAGGATCGAGCGCTGGTCCGCTCCTCGGACAAGCCAAGCCATCAGGGGTAGGGATATGACACGAACCGAAACCATCATTGCCGGTCTCGACGTAGGGACGACCAAGATTTGCGCCATTATCGGCGAGGTCAACGCGGACGGCATGGTGGACATCATTGGAGTTGGGACGGCGCCGTCAAAGGGCTTGCGGCGGGGAGTGGTCGTCAATATCGATCATACGGTGGCCGGAATCAAGAAGGCCGTCGAAGACGCCGAACTCATGGCCGGCTGCCACGTCGACGCGGTCTACGCGGGCATTTCCGGAGGACACATCAAAGGGATAAACTCCCACGGCGTCATTGCCATTAAGAGTCGCGAGGTTACCGCCGTCGACGTGGCACGGGTCATCGATGCGGCCCGAGCCGTGGCGATTCCCATGGACCGTGAGGTGATCCACATCGTTCCCCAGGAATTCATGGTGGACGACCAAGAGGGAATCAGAGAACCCATCGGCATGGCCGGGGTGCGCCTCGAAGCCAAGGTCCATATCGTGACCGGTGCGGTTTCCGCGGCCCAGAACATTATCCGCTGCGCAAACAGGAGCGGCATGCGGGTGCATGATCTGGTCCTTCAACAGATGGCGTCCGCCGAGGCGGTGCTCTCCCCCGACGAGAAAGAGCTCGGCGTCGGCCTGGTCGATATTGGAGGCGGCACCACCGACGTTGCCGTGTTCGCGGAGGGCGCCATTCAGCACACATCGGTGATTCCCGTGGGCGGAGACCAACTGACCAATGACATTGCAGTGGGTTTGCGTACGCCCATGGCCGAAGCTGAAAAGATCAAGAGACGCTACGGCTGCGCCCTGGGTGCACTGGTAAACAGGGACGAAAACATTGAAGTCCCCGGCGTCGGCGGACGCCGGCCGAGGATCCTCTCCAGGTCCGTACTCGCAGACATAACGGAACCCCGCTTGGAGGAAATCCTGGGTCTGGTTCGTCGGGAATTGGAGAAGTACAATCTCCTGCAATCCACGGCCTCAGGTCTGGTGCTTACAGGGGGGACCGTAGCCGTAGACGGTATCTGCGATCTCGCGGAACAGCTCTTTGACATGCCCGTGCGGCTGGGCTACCCCATCGGCATCAGTGGTTTGGTGGATGTTGTCAATTCGCCGGTATACGCGACCGGAGTGGGCCTTGTCCTCTGGGGTGCTCACAACAGGGGAGCGGGTCTCATCGAGAGCTACTCCGACGAGGGTACCCTGGGCCGCTTTGTCGGGAGGATGAGACAGTGGTTTGCCGAGGCTTTTTGAGGCGGCGGGGCGTTTATGTGTTGCGTTTTGAACGAAAATATGCAATGTATCCACATCTATGGAGGGATTTTCTAAACGACTCGCGATAATTTCGCAGGTCTAATGTCAGGAGGTGCCGGCAAATGCTGGATTTTGATGTGGAATCTAATCGGACTGCATTGATTCGAGTCATCGGCGTGGGCGGTGGAGGCGGAAACGCCGTCAACAACATGATCAGGTCGGGTCTCAGTGGTGTGGAATTCATCGCGGCAAATACCGATGCTCAATCTCTCCGGCACAACCTGTCCGAGGTTAAGCTGCAGCTCGGTTCACAACAGACCAAAGGCCTCGGAGCGGGTGCGGATCCGGAGATAGGTCGGATCGCTGCGAACGAGGATTACGATAATGTCCGGGATGCCTTGGAAGGCTCGGACATGGTGTTCATCACCGCGGGACTGGGCGGTGGCACAGGCACCGGCGCGGCCCCCATCATTGCCAGGATCGCACGCCAGGAGATCGGCGCCCTTACCGTTGCCGTCGTGACCAAGCCGTTTCTTTTCGAAGGAAAGCGGAGACTGCGGCAGTCTGAAGAGGGCATTGAGGAACTCCGTCGAGAAGTCGATACCCTGATCATCATTCCGAACCAGAAGCTTCTCTCGCTCAAGAAAGATATATCCTTCCTCGATGCCTTTCGTAAGGCCGACGACGTGCTCCTCCAGGGCGTCCGAGGAATATCGGACCTGGTCACGGTGAACGGGCTGATTAACTTGGACTTTGCCGACGTAAAAACCGTAATGAAGGAGAAGGGCGTCGCCCTGATGGGAACCGGTTCGGCATTGGGCGAAGGCCGGGTGGAAGAGGCCACGCGCATGGCCATCAACAGTCCCCTGCTTGAGGATATGTCAATGGCCGGTGCACGGGGCGTACTGATCAACATTACCGGATCCTCGAGCATGTCACTGGCTGAAATCAACGATGCGGTGTCCATCATACAGAACGAAGCTCATGACGATGCCAACATCATTTTCGGTGCAGTGATCGATGAAGAGATGGGCGAAGCCGTGAACGTCACGGTCATTGCAACGGGCTTCGGACGGGCCCATGAACTCACCGCGGGACGAGCCGAGCAGACCCCGTCGAGACATTCGGCCGTGTCGGCACCGATTCAGGAGAGCACTCCGGAAAAACCTGCGGCAAAGACCGTCATCCCCTCGGAACCCCATGACGTCCGCATTCCGTCGTTCATACGGAGAAGTCAGCGGGAGAAGAACAGCCGGCACCTGAGCCTGGTCGACGAGTACGCGGTCGACACGGATGAAGATCTCGATATTCCCACCTTCCTGCGCAAGCAAGCCGAATAGTTTTCTTGCAGATGAACAGGGAACTTCCCGAAGGGGAGTTCCCTGGTCGCCCGACATACCTGCAGCCTCGACCCACCCGCCTCGGTCGGCATCTCATTTTACTTGATGAGTCCCCGATCCATGAACAGCCAATGGTCTCAAACTAAGGTAAAGCAGGGCCGGCGTCATCAGGGCACGTGTGCCGACTTGACCGCGGCCGTCGCGCCCACGAGCCGCGGCACGTTCCATTCATTGAGCAGCGAGGCAACGCTCTTGGGAACGAGGTGTTCCCACGGCTCCGAGAACGCCATTCTCTTGCGGATCTCGGCTCCGGTAATGCCCTTCAAATCAATGTGCCTCTCCCACATTACTTCGGTGTGCAGCCCCACCGATTGGAAAAGTTCGCGCTTGCGCCGTCCCCAATCGTCATAAATAGTGAGAAAGAACACCGCGTCGAGAGGAACGTAGTACCCGTAGAGTTCGGGCCGATTCACCGGGAACGGCACGATGGAGAAGTCCCGGTGATCTACACCCGCTTCGACGAGTGCGTCTCGAACCAGCACAAACCGCTGGTAGTAGGTCAAGGGATTGGCCGCCGAGTCGCTCCGTTCGGGATCGGCAGGGTCCTCCTCGGTCAGCACGGGGTCCGGATTGGTGATCCCCACAATGATGTGGTCGCACCGTACCTTCCCTGCCAAAAGATACGTCAAATGGTCGTTATGAAGTGGTTGGAAACGACCGTGGATGACTCCCTTGTGTTCCTTGTCCGGTTGCATGTCCTCATCATTCCACTCTGAAGAATGATTCTTCGAACTCCGGTTTCCCCTCGTATTTTTTCATGAAAAAGCCCGGAGCCTTGTCGAGGTTCTCGAAAATTGCCGGATTCACCTCAATCCCCGCCTCGTGCAATGCCTTCACCACGGCCTTGGGAGAAGGAGGGCACGACTTGACCGCGATCATGTTGTTGAAGTCGGGATGCCTTTTGTGAGCTTCGTACAGGCACTTTCCCATAAGTATGGTCTTCTTCCCCGGTGTGGGCTTCATTATCTTCCCTGTGAGGACTTCAACGTCCGCCCAAGGCT
The DNA here is from genome assembly GCA_031082285.1 of Desulfomonilaceae bacterium. GTDB lineage: Bacteria > Desulfobacterota > Desulfomonilia > Desulfomonilales > Desulfomonilaceae > JAVHLK01. The sequence goes on along the minus strand of JAVHLK010000083.1, from coordinate 2,634 downwards.
CGCCCTTCCATGCGTAGGCAATGGACATGATGATCGCGCCGGTCATCAGGGAACAGTACGTGCACATGGTCAGATCGTATCTTGGGTACGATACGCCCTGTATGCCCATCTTTTCCATGAGAACAGGCAGAGTTTCCGATTCGTTGTACGAGAAGGAATACTCCAGCTTACGCGCGGCCGCGTCGATGGGCTCGCCGACCAATTCCACGTCGGACAGATCCGTGGTCCGGCCTCTCTCCGAGGCGGCGTGAACCAGGTGGGGCACTTCGGACGGCTGATACCCCAAGAGTACGGACCCCACCTTGTCCGCGGAAAACATGTCCGACGATGCCACGAGGAGGTTGCTCCTCCGAGCCTTTCCGTCGAAACCGGGACCGCGCTCGATGGTATAGATCCCGTCAATGAGAGTGAATGATTGCGGAAGGCCGTTGGCGAGCTTTGAAATCATGTAATTGAGGTCTTTTTCAGGATCCGCGGAATGGCATTTCTTGCGTGACGCAACATCGATCGTGCCCTTGATGTTCTTGATTCCCAGACTCACCACGGTCTGAGCATGCGTCTTCATGACCGGGAGGTCGACTACGAAATCACTTTCGAGAATGTCCTCGTTGAAGTTGAGTTCCACCCCGTCACCGAGATCGACCTTCTTGAAAGGTCTGTCGTGAATGTCGACTGCGTTGACCCCGTAACGCGTTTTCAAGACATTGTATCCGAGGACTTCAAACGCGTTTCGAGGGGTCTCCCTGTCCTTCGGATCGAGCAACGAGGCCCCCTCGCCGATGGTAATGTGCTCTACCCCATGATCCTTCAGCAGCCGCACCATGTCATGGACCACCCGCGAGGTAGTCACCACTCCCCATTTGGGAAATTGTACTGCCTTGGTCCAGAACACGATGTTGGGTTTGACAAAGACTCTCGCGCCGGGTGCAAGACGAGGCAAACCGCCCGAAAGCTCGACGGCTTTCCGGACCGATTTAAATGGTCTTTCGTAGAGAACCGTTGCAACTCGAGGTTTGGTCATGAATCTATTCTCCTCTGCGCCGTCGGCCCACCCTACCAAGACTGCCGGTAATCTTCAAGCATGCATGAGGTCTCAATTCGAAACGCATCCGGCACGGTTTTCCTTCACATCATCCTTGCCCGTGGCGCTTGCACCGGCGCGATTGATTACGCGAAAGTAAACATCTCTGGACAGGGAAGCGTTCAAGTACGATTATTGTCGCATAGGGCGAACTATCGGAACCGTGCCCTGCTTACGGATCCCGAAAAGGAAGGATGGGACAATGAATCAATCAGGTATGGCGGCAGTTCTCAGCTTCTTGATTCCCGGCCTCGGGCAGATATACAACGGTGACTTTCTGAGGGCCATATTCTGGTTCATCGTCGCCGGTGGAGTTTGGATACTCTCGGCAGGGCTGCTTGGGTGGGTCTGCCATCTCATAGCCTCCTACACTGCGTATCGGAGAGGAACGATGCACATGGCGGGCCGGCTCCAATGAGGCGGCCGGGTCAGGGTTCCTTTCGCATCTTGGCTTGCCTTGAAGGCTTGTCGCCCACTTGTTTTAAGCCTTTGCCGGGTGTGGTATAGTAGGTTTTGATTGGAACTTCTTGAGATGTGAGAAGAAAAGAATTTAGCGTAAACGTTCACCCGGCGAGCCACAACGGTCGCGAAATCTCGATCGCAAACCCGGTGGACTTTTACTACGGGAGAAACCGTTGCAGAATAAACGACCAAGGATCATCATATTCTCCGGAAAAGGAGGCGTCGGCAAGACCACGGTCGCTTCCGCCACTGCTCTGCGTTGTGCGGAGCGGGGCCTGAAGACCATCGTCATTTCCATTGATATCGCTCACAGCCTGTCGGACGCGTTCCAGCTCGAGACCGACCTTCACGACCGTAATCGGGGGCAGGCCCGTCGGCTGACCGACAACCTTTGGATGCAGGAAGTCGACATTCAGGAGGAACTGGATCGCCACTGGGGAGAAGTCTCAAAGTACTTGGCCGCGCTGTTCGGAGCTACGGGAATAACCGAAGTCATGGCCGAGGAGTTGGCGGTCATCCCCGGTATGGAGGACGTGATAAGCCTCCTGTACATCAATCAGTACTATCGGGAAAAGACGTACGACGTCATTGTCGTTGACTGCGCCCCCACGGGGGAATCACTGCGCTTCGTCGGAATGCCGTCAACCTTGGAATGGTACATCAAGAAGGTGTTTAAGCTCGAGCGCAACCTGTTCAAGGTTGCCCGTCCCATTGCCAAGAAAGTCACCGATATTCCGCTTCCTGAAGACAGCTATTTCGCCGCGTTGAAGGATCTGTTTCTCAAGCTCGACGGCGTGGACGGCGTGCTTCTGGACCGTGAAGCGACATCGATCCGGCTGGTCACAAACGCGGAGAGAATGGTCGTGAAGGAGACGCAGCGGGCCTTCATGTACTTTTGCCTGTACGGCCTGGCAGTCGACACCATCGTGGTGAATCGATTGTTCCCAAGTTCCGTGCAGGAAGGCTATTTTCACGATTGGATCGAGACTCAACGCAGGAGCATGGAGCAGATTCGAACCATTTTCGATCCCATACCCATTCGCACGGTCGACATACTCCGGGATGAAGTCGTCGGCATGGAGCGATTGGCC
>JAVHLK010000082.1 GCA_031082285.1 Desulfomonilaceae bacterium | reverse complement strand
GGCAGATCCCCGCGGCGTCAGCCGGCATTCACGGCTCATGTCGACCGGCACGAGATCGTCCTAAGGTTGCAGGCCGAACTTTCGGATCTTCTTGTGAAGAGTACTCCGATCGACGTCCAGTACCTTGGCGGCACGCGTAATGTTCCAGTCCTCCTCGTCGAGGATGCGGCGGATGTGGAGAATCTCGGCTTCCTGCAGCGACCGCGGTTGAGAATCGGTCTGTTGATAAGCGGAACTCGGATTCAGATAGGCGAAGGCATCCGGACCTATCACTCGTCTGCGTGAGGTAACCACTGCGCGCTCGACGACATTCTCCAGTTCCCGTATGTTTCCCGGCCAGTCATGATCCGTGAGGATTTTCATCGCGGAATCGTTTATGGCATCGACCTGTCGATTTGTCTCTCTGGCCACGCGTTTGAGGAAGTAGTCCGCCAACAGAGGTATATCCTCTTTTCGCTCTCTCAGGGGCGGTACACGCAGCGTGATGACGTTGATGCGGTAAAAGAAGTCTTGTCTGAATCTCCCCTGGGCGATTTCCTGACCGAGATCACGGTGGGTGGCACTGATGAGTCGAAATTCCGCGTGCATGGGATCGACGCCGCCAACTCGAAAAAAGGTCTTGTCCTGAAGCACCCTCAGCAGGTCGACCTGCATTTTTTGCGTAATTTCACCAACTTCATCCAGAAACAGCGTACCCCTTTCGGCAACTTCGATCAGGCCCTTTTTCGGACGGTGGGCGCCGGTGAACGAGCCTTTTTCATGACCGAACACCTCGCTCTCTATGAGGGTCTCGGGAATTGCCCCGCAGTTGATGGGAACGAACGGGCCTCCCATGCGTTTGCTGTGGGCGTGTATGGCTCTCGCAATCAGTTCCTTCCCGGTCCCCGTTTCACCGAGTATCAACACCGACGACTCGCTGGGCGCGATCTCCATGATGGTGTCGAACAGATCGATCATCACTTTTGACCTGCCTATGATTTCATCGGTGCCTCCCCAGCATCGGGTGATTTCGTCGCGAAGATACTGGGTTTCCTCGAGCAGCCTCCTGTGCTCGAGCAATTTGGTCACGAGCAGGCTGAGGCCTTCCGGGTCAAAAGGTTTGACCAGGAAATCATTGGCGCCGAGTTTCATTGCCTGTACCGCATGTTCGACCGTACCGTACGCGGTCATGATGACCGAAACCGTCGTGGGATACGTCTTCTTCACCTTCTCGACAAGCGCGAACCCCCCCATTCCGGGCATTTTGATGTCGACAAAGAGGATATCGTAGAGATCCCTCTCCATCAGGTCCATGGCTTGTTCCCCCGACTCGGCGCGGTCCACGATCACGTCTTCCTTTTCGAGCCACGCCGCCAAGGATTCCCTCACGATCAGTTCGTCATCGACCACCATGATTCTGCTTTTTCGGCCCATGATAAGACGGTTGCCTCCCTGTCCGTGCGAGCTCAACACGAACCGATGTCACGGTCTTGACTGAATGCCGGTAGGTTCAGAATAAAGGTCGCGCCTTTGTCCGCTTCGCTTTCCAAACGTATACTGCCGTCATGCTGGGTAACGATTCCGTAGACGACGCTCAGACCCAGTCCCACCCCTTTGCCGTCCTGCTTGGTCGTGACGAACGGCTCGAAAATGTTACTCTGCAACTCTTCCGGAACACCCGGTCCGGTATCGCTTATGGTGATCCTGACGGAATGGGTATCGGGGTCGGGATCCGCGGCTATGCTTATGATGCCGCCCTTGGGCATGGCTTCGACCGAGTTGAGGACAAGGTTGAGAATGGCCTGCTTGATCTGGTTGCGATCGCCGTACAACGGGGGGAGCTTTTCGTCGATGTCCCTGCACAAACTAATGCCCTGCAATTCCATTCGGTTGCCGGTCAACAAGATGATTTCGTCCATCAGTCGATTAAGTTGAAAACGAGATTTTCGCAAATCTCCCTGTCGAGCAAACGACAAGAGATTTCGAAGGATTTGACCGCAGCGAGCGGATTCGCCGGCAATGAGATCGAGGTATGTCCGAAATTTCGGCAGGTCATCTTTGGGAAGACTGTCACCGTCAAGACCGCTTCTCATGAGCTTGGAGAACGTCAGAATTCCCTGTATGGGATTGTTTATTTCATGAACCGCAGCAGCAGCGAGTTTACCAAGGGCGGTCATCTTGTCCTGATGCACATAGTGCAGGAAATTTTCCCGGATATTGCGCACCTGACGATCCAACACGGGCGCCATGCCTTTGGTCACGTCCTTCCAGACGATCAGAACGCTGTTCTTGCCTCGCTCATCGGTTTGCAGCGGATACGCACTGCGCGTGAAGTATCGTACTCTTCCATCCGCGCGTCTGTCTTCCCGCACCGAATGTGTAGCTCTTCCAGTGGCAAGGACCTCCAGCACTACACAATCCTCGCCTTTGAGATGACACGGCTCCATGGATCTGTGGACGACCCAATGGCAATCTCGGCCGATGCATCCACTCCTGGCCATCTTCGTTCTGTTCAGAATCGCATTGTTGATGTCGAGTACCTTGAAGTCTTCATCCACGACCATGATGCTCACTTCAGAGCCCGCCATCAGTACTTCTTTGATCAACTCCAGGCTTTTGATCTTTTCCTGGGTCGTACCCAATTGCCCGGAAAGCGCCTTGAGAGTTTGGAGCGCCCGCAGGGCAAACGAGTCCAGGAAGCGGGTGTGCGGCGGGATCACCTGCATGATTTTCCGACGAAGCTCGGGATCGTCGGAAGTCACGATGATCACATCAGGGATTTCGGACCTGATGATCTCTTCGTAATCGCGTAACACGGGAATCGCGCCGGCCGGATCGACCTCGTCGACCACATGCTCGGCGCCGACGTAAACCAGACCAACGACGTCGAGCTTAAATCCCAAGGGTCCGAGAGAGGCCAGGATTTGGGGAGCACTCTCGAGCGACTCTTCCCCGCCTATCATGAGGACTCTCAACGATGGAGCATCGATTTCCCGCGCTGCATCTTCCCGGTCGGCCCAATCCACGGTGACGGACATGGCACTCTCCTCCTCTTAGATTGTAGCAAAACGTCGGATCGAAGCAAGCAATGTTGAGTGAGGGCCGTCCCTTACTTGGCGGCGGTGTCCCGCTTTGTGGTATAGTCCGGTGCAACGACATTTTTTCAACAAGGTATGATGACATGATCCGTCATTCCGGCAAAGCAATTTGGCTCACCGGGTTATCAGGTTCGGGAAAGTCAACGCTTTCCGAAATGCTCAAACGAGTCCTCGAATCCAGAGGAGTGCCGGTGGTCCTTCTGGACGGCGATCTCTTGAGGCAAGGTCTGTGCCGGGATCTGGGCTTTTCCACCGTCGATCGCGCGGAGAACATCCGAAGAGCCGGCGAAACGGCAAAACTGCTTTCTGAAGCGGGACACACGGTAATCTCGGCGTTTATTACTCCTCTGGAGAGTATTCGTAGAGCGGTCAGGGGCATTTTTTCACCGGGACGGTACGTCGAGATTTTCCTCGACTGTCCCCTTTCCGTCTGTGAAGAACGCGATCCCAAGGGGCTCTACTGCAGGGCAAGAAGCGGTGAGATTCCCGAATTTACGGGAATCTCATCTCCCTTTGAACGTCCCGTCTCGCCGGATCTTTCCGTTCCGACCTCCGAAAAGACCGTCCAAGAGTCTCTGCACCTGATTCTGGAGTTCCTTGAACACCGATTCTCCGATCTCAGGGAGTCTTGCGTTGTAGGCAGATCGGTGCGAGGCCGGGCAAGAAGAGTCGTCGTCCTGGGACTTGACTGTGTTCCCCCTCAGATGGTCTTCCACGAGGAAGCTAAAGATCTTCACAACCTGCGCGCCCTCATGGATCACGGGGTCTGGGGTGACTTAAGATCCACGGATCCGCCCATAACCGTTCCCGCCTGGACCACGATCACCACGGGAAGAGATCCGGGCGAACTCGGCATTTACGGCTTCAGGAACCGTGTCGATCACGGCTATGACGAAATGGTCGTAGTCAACTCCTCACATGTCCGCGCACGCCGCGTCTGGCACTATCTTGAGGACAGTGGAAAATCTTCCATTCTCCTCGGAATTCCCCAGACCTATCCCGCGCAACCGCACAACGGCATTACGGTTGCCGACTTCCTGTCCCCGGACGTGGAGTCTCCCGCGACCTTTCCGGAAGATTTTGCAAGAGAACTTCATGCTCTTGCCGGAGGACAATATCTCGGGGACGTGAGGAATTTCCGAACCGTCGACAAGGATCGGTTGCTTGAAGATCTTTACGCCATGGTCGATCGAAGATTCCATTTGGCATGCAACCTGGTGATTCATCGTTCATGGGACTTCTTCATGATGGTTGAAATGGCTACCGACAGGCTTCATCACGGATTTTGGAGATACGGCGCACGAGACCATCGGTTGTACGAACCGGGGAATCCCTACGAGAGCGTCATGGGCGAGTTCTACAAATTCTTGGACTCGCGCATCGGATCCTTCCTCGCCCGTCTCAGTGACGACACCACGGTGCTGGTGATTTCCGATCACGGGGCTCAGAGCATGGCTGGTGGGGTACGCACGAACGAGTGGTTGATTCGCAACGGATATCTCACGCTGATTCGGCAGCCGACCGAGGGGGAGGAGCTCTCTTGGTCCATGATTGACTGGTCTCGGACGCAGGCATGGAGCGAGGGCGGCTATTACGCACGGGTATTCCTCAACATCAAAGGACGAGAGCCGCTCGGCATTGTCGATCCAGGGGATTATGAGGCGTTGCGGGACGAGCTGACAGACCGACTAAGTTCGATTCCCGAAGAAAACGGCCGCGCGATGAAGAACCAAGTCCTGAAACCACAACAGCTGTACCGTACCTGCAACAACGTGCCGCCCGACCTGATCGTCTATTTTGACGGCCTCAGGAGGCGATCCGTCGGCACGGTGGGAGGTGGGGACATACTGTGCTCGGGAAACGACACCGGACCGGATGATTCCAATCATGATTTCCAAGGTATCTTCATCGGTGCCCACATGTCCGACGTGAGGGCCGGGAAACGCAACGGCACTCGTATCGAAAACGCATCGTGCATGGACGTTACGCCGACCATCCTTCACGAGTTCGGCATCCCCAAACCCTCGGAGCTCGGGGGCAGCGTTATCCACCTGGACGGCGGGACATGCTCTGCGGACATGAACACCAAGAAGCGCGTGAGGGTAGAGTCGCGGCCTGACGACCATTCTGAGGAGACACTCGGATATTCCCCCGAGGAAGCCGAAATCGTAAAAAAACGGCTTATGGAGCTGGGATACCTTTGATGCCGGCACACGCGAGCGCGCCCATAGGGACACGTAGTGCGCAGCGATGAGGGTGCTTTCCCGAGGACCTCGCGAAGGCATCGTCCGCATCGTCATTGCGAGGGCGGCCGTGACCCAATCTCAAGGCTTGATGAAAGGCCGGGACTGCGGTGCCCTCCCGTTGGTCGGGCTCGTGACGACGGATGTGCAGGAGTCCGCGCTATTCAAGAACCGACGCCATAAGTGGCCGTTGATGCCACCGCCGGGTCTAAAGGTCCCAAACGATTCTCACCCATGCGACCGCGGGACCCGTCCCGGCGGCGGACCAGCGGTTACTCTGCGCTCTTCTTGGGACACTTGGCTTCTTTGGCCTTGTTCGCCTCGTCCTTGGAGGCAAAAGGACCGGCTATGGTCTTGGGTGTTTTCTCCTTTGCCTTTATGACCTTGCACACTCCCTTGGAGTCTTTGATCACGACCCATTTCTCATCCGCCGCGAACGCCGGCCCCGACACGAAAAGAAATACCGCCACGACCAGTACGCCGATTGCTCTTTTCACAAAACAGAAACCCATAGTCCACCTCCTTACTTCGGTTTCATCGGTACCACGAATCAGCCCCGCCCGCAACGCCTAATTCCGGGCCTGTGTCGGCCTGGCAGAGGCATTGCTCCACGTGAGCCCCTCAGACGTTATGCTGAATGGGAGTATCGTGCCTCCTGCTTCCAAGACGGCTCGCTCCACCGCCGACCGCTTACGACCGGACGTCAACGTGAGCATGCAGCCCCCGCCTCCGGCCCCGCACACCTTGTTCGCCGATGCACCTGCGGCCGAGGCGGCCCCCGCGATCCGATCGATCCGAGGCGTGGAAATTCCCGGCGCGAGTCTGCGCCTTATGTCCCATTCCCGGTCCACCAGCCGCGGAATTTCATCCCAGTCACGTAGCCTCAAGGCTCGTGCAAGATCTCTTGCCACATCACGAATCTTCAGCAGCTTCTCTCTGATTTCCGCGTCGTTGTCGATGAAGCCTTTCGTCACGTCCCAATTGTTCATACCCGAGAAACGCCCTTCCCCCGTGTACGAAAGAATCATCATCTCTTCCAAACGCCGCCGATCGTCCGTATCTCCGCAGAGTTCTTCGCGGGAAAAGCCGCGGCATCCGAACTCGAGACAGGAGACGCCGCCAAAGTACGCGGCGATGTGGTCCTGTTTTCCCGTAGGGACCTGAATACAGGCGCACTCTATGGCCGCGGCCAAGTCGACGACTTTCTCCGGCTCGACCGATTCCAACCGCAGCTTCAACAGCCCCGCGGTCAACGCGACCAGAAGTGCGCTCGACGCGCCCAGTCCCGACCCGGCGGGAGCCTGATTGTGGGCCAGAATCTCCATCCCCTTCCCCGGCGGAAGTGCGCGCACCGTCCTTCCGATGAGCCCCAACGGGCCATCTGTGGGCAGGCGATCGGGATCGGGTGCCTCAACCGTTTCTCCCAGATCACGGGACGCTATCCGTATCGCCTGTTTCTCCCATCCCCTGAATTCTACGGCACTTTCAATGGTTATCCCCACGTTGACCGTGCACCCGCCGTCCATGAAAAGGTACAGCGGGTAGATGTCCGTCGTACCGCCGGCCAGATCGATGCGATTCGGAACAGAGGCGCGCATCTCCATCTCTAGTACCCCAGGTCCTCGTCGATGATGACAACCGTGATGTCGGTAAACATCGGCTTGCGATGAAGGATGCTCGTCACACGGCAAATCCGTTCCGGTGAATCGCAATCCATGCAGTAGCCCGTCTTCGTACAGGGGGTCTTTCTGTTCAAACTCATGGCTCGAATCGGTGCCGCGGTCTCCTCGATTCTGCCAATGGCCGCGTCCAGATCCCCCACCACTTTGTTCCTGCCGACGACCACCAGGACCTTGTTAGGCCCGAAGGTCATCGAATTCGTCCTGTTTCCGCACCCATCGCGGTTGACGATTTCACCGGTCATGGTGACCGCGTTGGCGGAGGTAAGGAATAAGTCGGCGCGCATCTGATTCTTCCGGCATTCCAGTTCCTCAGGAGTTCCAACGGTCATCTTCCAGTGGTCATAAAGGGTCTTGCCCGCTTGCTCCAACTTGGGAACCACCCCCAGAGCTCTCACCGTGTGCGTACCGGCGATTCCGACCGATCGGCAATCCGCCGCGACCGTCATGATGAAGTCCGCCGCGGCCTGTTTGGTCGAGAAATACTGCGCACCAAAACCGTGCTTTTCCAATGACTCCAATGTGGTGTCAAGTCTGATCTTGCCGTGGGCTTCAACGAACTCGTCCATAGATTCCTCCTTCGCTTAACCGTATGTGTTTATATGTCGCACTGCCTACGCTCAGGGTTTACCGACTTTCATTTGACCGTCGGAACGAACCGGTTTCGTCCGGTGTGGAAAGGGGCACCACTCCGAAGGCTGTGAGCCCTTGAGAAACGGCTCCAGGATTACGTGAGGACAGATCGACGTGGCACGAAAACCGGAATCGACGCATATCTTCCTGAAGACCACCCCCGATGGTACGCGCAAGGGTTTCCGCTGCGGCCCCCCAGGTTGAGGCAAGACTCGCAACATCATCTTTCTGAGTCGGTCCGGATCCGGACCTTCACCCGGAACTCGAACCAGGAGCAGGGTATCTGTTCGATACGCCACACCCCAAGTCCCGTGGTCGTCCCGGCAGACGAAAAGGGACGGCCTCCGGCCCACTTCCTCCAAATCGTATGTCATTTCCTCAAGGGGAGGCAACTCTTTCAGGAGATAGTTCACGAGAAACAGAGAACTCGGAGGCAGAGACACCCGTTTGTGATCCGAGAGCGAGTCCGCGGTGCCGTCGGGCAAAGGCTTTATTCCCACCCCGCACGTAAGTTCCAAGCCCAAGGTAGCCAACGTCGCATAGCTTCGAGCCATCTCCAGCGGAGAGACGGGTACCACATCTATGGAGCCGCCGGATCCCCTCTGGGTGCGCACCCCAAATTCCCCAAGAACCTTAACGATCTTTTCATGACCTACCGTATCGGCCAGATGTCTGGTCAAGAGCGACCTTTCCACGAAAAAGGCTTCTCTTAACGTAATCGGGTGCCCTCCCGGTACGCGGGGAAACAGCCGAGAGGTGAGGGTGAACTTGGCGCGCTCGCCGTCCTCGGGAAAGAGCGCGGCCAGGGTGGCCATCGGCAATACGCTTTCGAGGTTTCCGCCCTTTCCGTCCCAATTCTCAGGTCCGGGAGCCGCGTATGCTCTCATGTCCCCGGCTCGAAGATCCATCACTACAAGGTGGGTATCGCTCTTCTGTTCACCCATGCGTCGTATTTCCAGGTTGGCGTCGTCTTGGATCAAGGGATCCAGAGAGGTGATGACTTCGATGCCGTTGCCCTTTCCGCGACCCCTCTCCCCTTCCATAGTTCTCTTCACGAGATCCACGAACGCAGCCGCTCTCACCGGCGGCGGACCCGGCTTTCGTATGCGTAGCGGCGCGGCCTTTGCCCGCTCGTACTCGTCCCTGTCGATCTTCCCCTCCTTGAGCAGAAGTCCGAGAACCATGTTGCGTCGGCCCAGAGCTCTCTCGGGATGCCGCCGAGGCGTGATGACGTTGGGGGCCATGATGGTGGCCGCGAGAAACGCGCACTCCTCGGGACCGAGTTTCCGCAAATCTTTCGCGAAGAAACGCCTGGAGGCTTCCGCGACCCCGTTGACGGGAAATTGCCCCCAGTGGCCCAGATACACACGATTGAGATATGCCTCCAGTATTGTCCGTTTGCTGTACAACGCGTCGGCAATCACCGCGAGGAAGACCTCGTTGATTTTCCTGAAAAGGGTCTTCTCAGGCGACAGCAAGGTCATCTTGATGAGCTGCTGAGTTATGGTGCTCCCGCCCTGAACGTAACGCCCCGCTTTGAAATTGGCCTTGACGGCTCTGAGCATGCTGCCGACGTCGATACCGTGGTGAGCATGGAAGCGTCTGTCCTCCGTCAAGACGATCGCGTCGATGAGCAATTTCGGAATCCGATCCAGAGGCACCGGTCTACAGAGCCTTTGCACCGTGCCTTGCGCGGGGATGACGCTCACCAGTTCAGGTTCCAGGACGACCTTGTCGACGTCTTGATCGGACCTCACCAGGCGGATGGACCGTATCCGGTCAAGATCCAGAGAGAAAGTGACGGGACCGCTCGCAACGCCCCAGCCGGCGCCCGGGAAATAGGTGAGATGGACGTCGAGTCCCGATCCTGATTGGCACCACCGCCCGGGACCTGCGACCATGGTGGGGCTCCTGTGATATCCCAGGCGGGTTAAGCGATCGAACAGTCGAGTCCTGACGATGTCGTCACCCACCTGTACGGTGTACGGAGCGCCATAGATGAAGGTAGGCCACTGAGTAAACCGTACTTCGAACGCCCAGAGCACAACCCCGGTCAGCACCAGGAGGTAACCCGCAGAGATCACGAGTATCGCCATGAGAGCTTTCTTCGCTGCCGTTACGATCTTGCCGGGGTTGAAAGCCACGTGTCGTCTCTGTCTCGGTTCCCGTGGATTCACCGTGATGGAACCCACGATCACGATGCCTGCCGGACATCTTAGTTACGGCTCATCAGGTGGGTAACGGCCTTGTCCAAGCCGTCGAGGGTCAGTTCAAACATGGGAAATATGTTGGCAATTATTCCGATGGTGCGCGTCATGGGCCACAGACGCAACGGTGTGGGATTGAGCCAGCTGGTGTGCCGGAACACCTCCGACAGCATGTTCAACCGATCGATACTCGGTAGGCCGCTGCGTTCCTCGATGTGGATCGACCCGTCGGTGGCCATGAGTTCGTACGGCGCCATGCTCGCATCTCCAACGACGATCAATCTCGTGTCCGGATCCCATGCGGAGAAATCCTCTACGCGTTGAGGCTTGTACCGTCGTGGAGGATCTTCCCAGACAAAATCATAGATCGTGTTGTGAAAGAAGTAGGTCTTCACGTCCTTGAACTGCGAGCGTGCATAGTCGAACAGCGTTTGAACAACGTCGATGTAAGGGTCCATCGACCACCCGCCGTTGTCAATCATCAGAATGACCTTCAATCGATCGCGCAGGCCCCTGTCAAACACGATCTCGATTTCACCGGCATTCTTGGTCGTTGCTCGTATCGTTTCGTCAACGTTGACCTGGTCGCGGGGCCCGACCGGGATCATCCGTCGCAACCGCTTGAGCGCCTCCCCCATCTGGGCCTGAGTCAGCGGGCCCTCGACGGAGTAATCTCGGTACCGGCGATCCATGGCCACCTTGATTGCGGACCGCCCCATGGAGCGTCCTCCTACGCGCATACCGCCCGGGTGGAAACCTGAATGACCCACCGGAGACGTCCCCTGCGTGCCTATCCACCGGCTTCCGCCATGGTGTGCCTCGGTCTGTTCCTTGAGTCGATCCATAAAATATTTGATCAGATCTTCCGGAGACATGGACTTCAATTCTTCCCGGCTCACCCCGAGCGCGCGGGCAAGGGCATCCGGGTCCTTAAGCCATTCCTCCAGAAGTTCCCGGGCGGCGGCCTCCAAGTCGATTCCCTGAAAATCGGGAAGCTCCGCGCCGTGAAAGAAATGGGCGAACACGCGGTCGTATATGTCAAAATAGCGTTCACTCTTGACCAGTAACGTCCTCGCCGCGGTGTAGAAATCGCTCAGGCTCTCAACGAGTCCCATTGCAAGGGCCTTATGCAGCCTAAGAAACGATGTGGGGGAAACCGGCACCCCCGACTCTCTCAACAAATAAAAAAAATCCACAAACATGGTATGAGATCGCCTTCGCGTTATCGACGCATGCGGCGGCTCTGTTGGACCGCCTGTTGATAGTCGGAACTCTTCTTGAACAGTACGCCCAAGAAAGGAATCTTGCCCTGGACCATGTCCCGAGGCCTGAAATCCGGATCCGCCCGCAAAGCTCTCACCCAGTTGATCAATTCCCGAGTGGCGGGCTTCTTCTCGATTCCTTGGAAATCCCGCAGCTTATAGAACGTGTTCACGCACACGTCGAGGAGCTCCATATCCAGGTCGGGAAAGTGAACGCGTATGATCTGCCGCATCATGTCTTGATCGGGGAATGCGATGTGATGGAAGTTACACCGGCCCAGAAAGGGATCGGAGAGGTCTTTCTTGGCATTGGAGGTAATGACGATCACGGGTCTGTTTTTCGCCGAAATAGTCTTGTCTATCTCAATGATGTCGAATTCCATCTGATCCAGAACGTCCAGCATGTCGTCCTGAAAGTCGGTATCGGCCTTGTCGATCTCGTCTATGAGGAGTACGGTCTTGATTTCGGCAACAAAGCTCTGACCGATCTTTCCCATTCTGATGTACTCTTCGATATCGCTCACATTCCTTGTCGAGTCGCCAAATCGACTATCGTTCAGTCGTGTCAGAGTATCATATTGGTAGAGAGCATCGACCAGTTTGAGACTCGATTTGACGTTCAACACGATCAAAGGCATCCCCAGACTCTCCGCAATCGCATGGGCAAGCATGGTCTTGCCTGTTCCCGGCTCGCCCTTGAGCAGGAGCGGCATCTCCAATGCCATGGAAATATTGATAATTTTTGCCAATTCTTCGTCCAGTACGTATTTTGAAGCCCCGGTAAACGTGGGTCCATCGGAATAGTTTGCCATGAACTGTCGCTCCTCTTTCTTTCTGAACAGCGTGGTGTCGAATATTTTTTTCAACATTGTATTGGGCCATCCTTGTAATGGGATGTCAATCCCTTCCTAAGGTTCTCGTACCCGAAAAGTTTCTCCGCCTGATACTTTTTAGCCGGGCCGCCGAAACGAGTCAATCCCCTTTTACGACCCGACCGCATCATTCGGCAAGCCGACCCGGTCCGAACGGCTCCCTCTTCACGGCTTTCAGCCTGCTGAATCACACTCGCCTCATCATTCGAGACCGGGCCGGGATGCGGTCATGCACTGAGCGCCGGAGAGAAACTCACAAGACACTCGTGGCCGTCATACCGGAGTGTTGCCGAGGATTCGCCCCCCCCCGTCGACTAATGGGCACGCCATTGCGTTCGGAAACTTCTTGGGATTCATTTTCCTCGGTCATGGGCTCTCTCGGCGTCCTGCGACGGCGATAAGCGCGCGAGAACTGGATTTTTTCCTTGACATCCCGTTTTCAGCCCCGCTAAGTTACACCACTGACGGAAGGCCCCCTTGGGTCCGATGTCGAGCGGATTGAACCGACAAAAAAAGAGTTGACAATGGGTGGCATTTCTGTAATAAACGTAGAAACACATCCGGAGTTTTATTTTTTTGGAGGCAATCCAAAAGTGGTATGTAAGCTTCCTTGATAGAAGGATTGATGAAAGGAGGATGAGGGTATGGTTAAGAGAACTGCGGTTGTTCTCGGTGTTGTCTCACTCATGATCGTGATGGCGGGGAGTGCGTTCGCTCAAGGGTTCGGCCTTCCCACCCCCGCGTGCTTCGGCGCATCCATGTGCGAAGCCCGTCCGCTCTTTGTCCCCGTAGACTGCCCCGATCCGATTCAGAGAACCATCGTAAAGAAGTGGGAAGCCAAGATCGTCGGCCCCTGCCCGCCCGTAAGCCCCCCCGCGGGTGGCGGCTGCGGCGTAGGCGTGGATGACAGAGAGGGTCTTCTGCTTTCTCTGGCAACGGCGGTCATGACCCCCATGGACGTGCTGTTTGGTCCGTTTGACGGCGTGTACGGCTGCATGGAAATGGGCAGTGGCGGCATCTGTGGTTCCTGCTTCGGCGGCCCCTTTCCCAGGGCACTGCTGGCATTGGGCAATGTCGGCTGCGGCACGACCTCGAGCTTCTTCGGAGGCCTTTGGTAGTCACGCGCCGGTCCTCGTTTTTTGCAGAGGGACCGGGCGCTCCATCAGACCGCTCGGCCTCTCGGCATAACAAACTGAAAACACGAGTCAAACCGGTTGGGTCGATTTGGGTCGCACGAAAAAGAGCTTGACACCGAACTGATTTTAAGATAATAGAAACCGTGATATCAGTTTACAACTAGCGAGAATATCACTTTATTTCCGGTTCATAACTGGAAGGTCTTTGATGAAAGGAGGATGAGGGTATGGTTAAAAAAACCGGCGTAATTCTCGGAGTCCTTGCGATGATGCTGGCTCTCGGTGCGGGGATGTCCTGGGGTTACACAGTAAGCAAATGGCCGGTGCCCGGTATCGCCAATACGGCATTTGAGCCGACAGGGGCATGTTTGCCCGGACCTGAGAGCTTTACTCTGCGCGGTCCGGTGGCGCCGGCTTGCGAGCCTCCTCTGGTGCCCGGCGTACTGCACGCGGCACTGAGCGCGCCCTTTGTGGCCTTGGGTCTCGTGGCAACTCCGCTCTTCACGGGACAGATGACTCCCTTTGGCGCGGGATGCTGTGATGTCGAACTTGGTGAGCCCGCGTATGTGATGGCCGCCGTGCCGTGCACCGCAGTCAATCGTTACGTCCCGCCCTGCGGCTACTAGCAGAGCAGTCAGAAATAGATTAACAAGGCCGGGTTACCCCCGGCCTTTTTCTTTACTGCCTCCTTCCCCCCGATCGCTCGTTCAACCTCGCTACTTCCGGCCCTCGTATGCAATTCCACCGATCACCGGCCCCCGGTCATTTCCGAGGTGAGCCTGCAGGGTTCGTCCTTCCGGCCACACACCACCCCGCGAAGCGCATTGTCGGGCTCCACTACGTTCGCCTCAGCGCTGTCAACCTCCGGACAGGCCGGCTTGGTGCTCCGTTTCCCAAGTACGGTGTCGAATTCACGGTAAGCGTCCTTGCTTTGGCAGCGGCGGCGGCCGTGCCGGTATCTGCTCCGAGAACGCCCGGCATCCCGCGCAGAACGCGGGAAAGCAATCTCAATGCTTCATGAAACGGTGAGATTGCCACGCCTTCCCTTCGGTCGGGCTCGCAATGACAAACGTGAAGGCGTCCGCAGTATTCAAGGAGCGGCACTGTAGCATCGTTGCGCCTATCGCCGCGTTTCCGCTCCACGACTCTCGCGAAATCGGCGGACATAGTGCACCGACGCTCCGACGAATGCGCTTCCGAGGATCGCAGCGCCGCCTGTGAAGAACATGAACGGCAACCCTTTTGCCTGCGCGATCATCCCCCAGAAAAGAGAAGACAGGTGAATGCCGACGCCGAATGACCCGGTAAACAAGGATACGACTACGGCTCGATTGTGTTCGCCGGATCGATCGACCATCCGGGCCATCATCGCCGGATAGGAAAATGCCTGGGTGACGCCGAACAGAATTCCCAGGGGAATGGTTTCACCCGGCAGCGATACCCCGGCTGTCGCGGCCAGCGTGATCCCAAAGCCGACAAAGCAGGCAAAGATCAATCCATCCCTGTCGAGGCGATCCCCCAAGCTGCCCAGGAAGAGCCGCACCGCGACCAGGCTGATGCCGTAGGACACAAAGAACATTCCGGATCTGATGGCGATCTCCTTAGCGTAGAGGGGAAAGAAATTGAGCATGGCGGAGAAGCCTCCCCCAAACATCGCGGCCACGACCATCATCGGTACGTGACCGTGGTGGATCGCGGTCCAGAAAAAGCCTCGCACTTTTTCGCCCGAGAGGACGCCAGGCGACTCCGTCACTGTGAGCGAAATGAGAAATCCCGCGAGCCCGCAGCCGATCAAGAACACGAAATAGGAACCGAATCCCCATGTGAGTATGAACGCTTCGCCGGCGTACGGACCCACGGCCATTGCCAGCGATCCGGAGACGCCGAAAAGTCCGATCCCCTGTGCTCTTCTGTTTCTCGGCACGGAGTCCACCACCGCGGTAGCGCACGCATTAAAGCAGGCGGCGAAGGCAAGCCCTTGAAACAGGCGGATGACAATCATCATCGGGGAGTACTGTTCGAAGAGGAGGAATCCGCAGTTGGTGAGCCCCACTCCAAGGATTCCTATGCGAATGAACAGCGTGCGGCCGTACCGGTCTACGAGAGGTGCAAGTAAAGGGAGCGAGCCTAACGAGGTAATGCCCATGGACGCCATGAGAAGGCCCGCATCGGCCTCGGACCCGCCCGTTTCAACCACGAACACGGGCAAGAGATTCCACGTTGTCACAACCAGGAAAAGACAGAAGTTAGTGGCCGTTATTGCCAGAAACCGGCCGCTCAGCAAAGTAGCGGGCATTGCCGACAATACTCCCTCACGGCCGTGCGCCGGCCTTATCGGGATCTCCCGGCGACCAGCCCTTTCGGTCGCTCCAATTGTAGCGCCTGGGAGGGCGCTCCCCGGGGGAGACTCCCTGCCACGGCTCCTCCACCGCCGGGGCAGGCGGCCGATCGCCAATACTCGGGTCGTGATATGATCTATCCGGCCGATCCCCTCGCACATCTTCAGCAATATCTTGTTCCACAACCGTCTGCTCGTTCCTGGGTATCGTGGCGGACCGGTTGATCGCGGAGCACCCCAGCACGTTACACAGGAGAACCCCGCACAGAACGAATTTGATCAGGCTGGAATCCATGGGAATGTCTCCCCCTTTCGGGCGGTTCTTCCGCATAGGGTCATTGTATGTATGGGCCTGCCATCGTGGGGGACGCGCTGCGTCTTCCGTTCGTCGCCTTTGGTCGATGCCGGCCTCTCTCGTCGTCGTCCCCAATTCTCCCCGGCCCGTCTGAAAAGACCTGAGTTGCGTAGCCAATACGTTCGATGCAGCCGACAACGCCCACTCCAAGAAAACGGTGCCGGCGGCTGAGGATGTTCCTCTTGTGGTGTCCATGCGTGCTGGTCATCCAACCACGGACAATTGTTCTCGCCCATGCGTCAAGATCCGGATCCAAGGTCCGACATGCGATATTCTCGGATCCTGACGAGAGCCCCGCCCTTCTCAGCCTCTCGTCGAATGCCCGCCATCCAACGGGAAACAAGTCCGATTCGTGATTGAAATTCGGCAGCGAGCACTTGTTCTTCGTGTGCCCCCAATTGACTTGTTTGACTGCTCCACACATGTTTACGCTTTGCGCCTGGGCCAAATAGTCCAGGGCCGCGCTGGACGTTAACGGCCGCAGTCCCGCCTTCGTTCTCTCCTGGTTTGTGTAGTGGAGAATGCTTGTCCGCACCTTCGCAATACCGTCGGGACTCAACGTAGTCTTCTCCTCGTCACCCGCGGTTCGTTGGCCGTGAGCCGGGCCGCATGCCATGACCGAGGCGAGGAGAACGACGGGCAAGACCTTGGGAAGGTCCCATACCGTTGCGGTCCGCAGCCTTGCAGTCCAAGAGCGCGTACGCCCCCGAACCGCCGCGGTTGGACGGAGCCGTAAAGATTGATCCCGCATCCTCGAAATTACGAAAAGTCTCACCATATGTTGAGCCCTTGCTCGTCTCCATTCCAACCGGACCACAATTTTCCATTTGCCATCAGGAGCCGTCACGTCTATACTTGAAACGGTCGCCGCGCCATGATGACGGCATATTCGAACAGAAGTGTTCATGTGTGCGGTACAGGCCGTCAACTCTGTTCGGTTTCGCAAAGTAGTGTCGGAACATCTCCTTCGGAGAGTGATCGGGTCGATTATTTCACACGACGCCACATTGACCTTAACCACTGAGCCGTTTTATTTCAACCGGAAAAATGCTCCGGCGACGACGTCGAAGGCCGTTCAAAGAGACGCAGTTTGCCTGTTTCGCACGCTGTTGCTTCGTCCAATTGCTTGACCGCACACGGGAAATGGCTTTCGTACATTCCGCTGCGGGTTCGGGCTGGATGACATTGCTTTCCCGCATACCCCATGGGGCCCGCAATTACCGACGGCAGGAACGTCATCATTGAGAGGAGTGCAATCCCGCTCCAGCGGGAAAGAAGCCTCCATCGCGGAAAGCGCTCGACCGAACGGAAGAAACGGTGTACCAAGAACACGACGGGCAGCCCGAACACACATGGTGATGCATGATCACGTTCATTCGCCGGCCGTATGATCGTTACACACGGGTATTTCTGACTTTCCTTTTCCTTGTGACGGGTCTTGCCGCGGCACCGGTTGTGAATGTGAATGCTTCCGATCAAGACAAAACGAGGGAAACGGCTCGGATTTCGGTCCTCGTGGCAACGGGCATGCCCGGAGGCACCTATTATCGGGTCGGACTCGGCATGGCATCCCTTTGGACCACGAGGTTGAGGGCGACGGGAATAAGGGTATCGGCAGCCATCTCCGAGGGTTCGCGCGAGAATATTGAAGCCATCAGGATAGCCGATGCCGACTTGATCCTGGCTGAGAGCGCGTTCTGCACGATGGCGTATTCGGGAACCGGGATCTACGAAGATAATCCGCTGCCGGAACTTCGGAGCGTCACGGCTCTGTGGCCCGACGTCGTTCATTTCTTGATCCGTTCGGAAGCGATGCGAAGCGGAACCCTTGCCGACCTGGAAGGAGTGACCGTCGCAACGGGTCTCCCTGAGAGTGGAGCCCGATACACCACGCAGATGGTGCTCGGCACACTGAAGTCCGGCGGAAAGAGCGTCCAGCTTCGATCCATGAGCAACATGGCGGCTGCAGAAGCACTGAGAAATGGGACGGTTCAGGCTTTGACGGTCACCGGAGGAATACCCGTTCCGCTCGTTGTCACGCTGCTGCAGGAAAACCCCGGACGTTTCAGCCTGCTCGAGATCGCAGAACCGAGCTTCATGGCCCTCAGAGACAGGAACGTGATGAACATCCTTCGATTGGTCATTCCACCACGCACCTATCCGGGTCAGGTCAATGCCGTGAAGTCGGTAGGATTCGGGAACGTTCTCGCGACGACATCCTCTCTCTCGTCTCAAGTGGTCTACCAGCTGACGAAGACGCTTTACCAGAACTTGGATTATCTGACCGGAGTCCATCCTGCGTGCAGGGAAATCGGTTTGGACAGGGCCTTCAGGGATGTCCAAATTCCTCTCCATCCGGGCGCGATACTCTATTTTCGAGAAAGGAACGTGGATATTCCCGAACATCTGGTCCCTCGGTAGGATTGCAAGTCCGAGCTCAGAGAGAATCCGATCGTATGTGGGAAATCCATTTCAAGAAGATATGATAAACAACTAGCTTAGGCCGGAAATGGCTGTGCCCAAAGCTTGAATACGTCTGAAGACCGAGGAGGTTTTTTCATGAAGGAAGTGGTCATAATTGATGCCGTGCGCACCCCGGTGGGAACGTTTGGCGGAGCGTTGAAGGATGTCCCTGCGGTGGAGCTTGGTGTGCTCGTCGTCAAGGAACTGATCAAAAGATCCGGAATCGATCCGTCCGCAGTGGATGAATTGGTTTTCGGATGCGTTCTCCAAGGCGGCCAGGGCCAGAACGTGGCTCGTCAAGTGCTCATAGGTTCGGGGCTGCCCCGGGAAGTGCCCGCCATGACCATCAACAAAGTGTGTGCGTCAGGCTTGCGGTCAGTGACCTTGGCCGCTCAGATGATCAAGGCAGGGGACTCGGAAGTTGTCATAGCCGGCGGGACGGAGAACATGAGCGCGGCGCCGTATGCCGTGACCAAGGCACGGTGGGGAGCGAGAATGAACGACAACGTCCTCACGGACTTGATGATTCACGACGGTCTGTGGGATATCTTCAATAATTACCATATGGGAATCACAGCGGAAAACGTAGCCGAGCAGTACAATCTTTCTCGCGGGGACCAGGATGATTTCAGCCTCAGGAGCCAGCAACGTACGGCCAATGCAATTTCGGAAGGCAGATTCAAGGACGAAATAGTCCCTGTAGTCATTCCGCAGAGGAAAGGGGATCCTAAGGTATTCGACACTGACGAGCACCCGCGGGCCGGCACCACGGCCGACGGTCTGGCAAAGTTACGCACGGCATTCAAGAAGGATGGAACGGTAACCGCCGGCAATGCATCGGGGATAAACGACGGCGCCGCGGCAATTCTGGTGATGTCCGCGGACAAGGCCAAGGAATTGGGCATGACCCCCATGGTGAAGGTCATATCCTATGCATCCGCGGGAGTGGATCCAAAGATCATGGGCGTTGGCCCGATCCCCGCCACGAGAAAGGCCCTCGAAAAGGCGGGCCTTACGCTGGACGACATAGATTTGATTGAGGCCAATGAGGCGTTTGCCTCTCAGAGCTGTGCCGTGGCAAAGGATCTGGGTTTCGACATGGACAAAGTGAACGTGAACGGCGGAGCCATCGCACTGGGACATCCAATAGGAGCATCGGGAGCGAGGATTTTGACGACATTGCTTCACGAAATGAAGAAGCGGGACAACGTCAAGAAAGGGCTCGCCACCCTCTGTGTCGGAGGAGGCATGGGAGCGGCCTTGATCGTAGAAAAGGTGTAGGCGGCCGTTTATTCCGGTGTTGATGCCCGCAAGGGCATGACAAGACATAAGGATTCTTACCCGGCGTCCACCCGAGCGGGCCGGAAGGAGAGGATGAGTTGGGGAGGAGACCTTCTCTTCCCCGGGTCCTCACCGGTGCGAGACCTGGGCGATAGTCCTTCCAACGGAAGGGTCCGCCTGCAGAGGTTGGATTTCGGTGCAATCCGATCTTATGCGTTGAACTCTCTCGCAACCGTTATGTACGGATCCCGTTCCGGATGGCCTGTAACAAATGTTGTGCATAGACCTTCCCCTCACCGACTACTCCCACGCACTGAACATTCAAAACGAGATTATCAAAAGGATGCTTACGGAAGATTGCCCGGACGTGCTGGTCCTTGTCGAGCACCCGCCCACCGTAACACTCGGCGTCCGAGGCACGACTTCAGACCTCTTGATTCCCGAACATGAACTTCGGCGACGGGGAGTCACGGTGTACACGGTGAATCGCGGGGGAGAGGCCACATACCATGGTCCGGGCCAGTTGGTCGTCTATCCTCTGGTCAATCTCAAGACCCGGATGCTGTCGGCTCGGGACTACGTCAATGGACTTGAAGAGACGATCCTGCGCTCCCTGAAATGCTTCAGCGTCCGGGGTTTTCGAAAGAAGGGGGCCGCAGGCGTCTGGATCGACGAGGAGAGCAAGATCGCATCCATAGGAGTACGCATTCAGCGCCGCGTCACGTCTCACGGATTCAGTCTGAATGTCTCGTCATCGGATCCCGGGGATATGATAGTGTCCTGCGGCAACCCCGGAATACGCATGGTAAGCCTCAATGATTTCATACCCTTCCCCGCATCCATGGACTCGGTTCGGGAGGCCGTGAAGTCCTCCTTCGAGGAAGTATTCCGAGTCGGTCTCGATGAGCATTCTTTGGAGCAACTCCGTGCAACCTTTGCCCCACATGTGGACGGTCGTAACCGCACGTAGGAGGATGTCGCGATTTTCGAACGGGATTGTCTTCCGGCCCGGAACGGGGGACGGCGTTCCCTGCAATGACAATCCCTGCTCATGAATCGGAAGAGAGACGCCGATGGCTGTGCCGTTCAGTTACAGTATTCGGAATCTTTGGACAAGGAAGATTACTTCCATGCTCACCGCGGCGGGCATGGCGCTGGTGACTTTCGTGTTCGCCGCGGTCCTCATGCTCGCGGAAGGACTTGAGAAGACCTTGGTTGATACCGGGTCTCCCGAGAACGTCATTGTTCTGAGGGGGTCCGCGGAAACCGAAGTCTCCAGCGTTATCGATCGGGAATCCGCTCAAGTGATTGCCGTTCAGCCGGAAACGGCTCAAGGCCCTCAGGGAGATTCCCTGGCCGCAATGGAGACTCTGGTGCTGGTCACTCTCCCTAAGGCAACAACAGGCACGCCCACCAATGTCGTGGTACGTGGCGTCGGGCCGAGATCCATGGATCTGCGGCCCCGGCTCAACATCATCGCCGGGCGGAACATTCGCCCCGGGTCACGCGAGGTAATTGCAGGGAGAAGCGCCGCGAAGAGCATACAGGGCGGTTCGATAGGATCGACGTTGAAATTTGCTCTGTCGGAATGGAAAATCGTGGGCCTGTTCGATTCCGGGGGTTCGGCTTTCGATTCCGAAGTCTGGGCCGACTCGGACCAGCTCATGTCGGCCTTTCGGAGAAACAGCTTTTCGGCCGTCGTCATGAAGGTCCCCGGCAGAGAACCGTTTCAGGATCTCAAGAGACGGTTGGAATCCGATCCGAGATTGTCGGTGCAAGTTCAGCGTGAGGTGGACTTCTATCGAGGGCAATCGGAAGTGATGGCCGCGTTCATACGGATTCTCGGTCTGGCCATGACACTGTTTTTCAGCGTCGGTGCAATACTTGGCGCAATGGTGACAATGTACACCGCGGTGGCAAACCGAACTCATGAAATCGGCACGCTCCGAGCGTTGGGTTTTCCCAGAACCGGAGTTCTCCTTGCGTTTCTGACTGAATCCGCGTTGCTTGGACTGTTTGGTGGTTCCATAGGAGTTCTCGCCGGTTCCACACTCCAGTTGATAACCATTTCCACGATGAACTGGGAGACGTTCTCGGAGCTGGCCTTCGGATTTACGCTGACCGCCCCCATTGCCGCATATTCCTTGGCGTTTTCTCTCTCCATGGGCCTGCTGGGAGGTTTTTTGCCGGCCTGGCGAGCCGCACATTTGAAAATCGTCGATGCGCTCAGGGAAAGCTGATCGGGGAGGGGGGACCCGGAGACCCTCGGGAAGCAAGATCTCAGGATACGTACCGTTTACGCCCCCGGATACCCATACCCGGACGATCTTCGTAAACCAACCGAGGGAACACGTTGAAAATGGTCGTTGCCGCCTCATGGGAACCCGGGAATGTTTCCGAGAGGAGGCGAGCCTCGCGAGTTTCGTAATCGTTCACCGCGAGTGCAGCCGGTTCTCCATGAAAGATGACCCCGTGGTTCACGGGGTCCTGAAGTCATACCGGCAAGATGCCGGTGCTA
>JAVHLK010000081.1 GCA_031082285.1 Desulfomonilaceae bacterium | reverse complement strand
CTCGGGATTGCCGTGGGCTTCGCCCTCGCGATGACACTTCAATGGAGTGTCATTGCGAGGCGATGACAGATTTGATTCGATGCCCCGCCGACTAAAACTGAATGCGTACCCTACACACGCCTTTTTCCTTGATTTCATGGGGCCGTCCATGCGATTCTCTGCTTCCGGCTGATGACGCGGGCTCGTTCCCGTCACGATTTGAACTGAAGAGAGAGGAGAGTCTCTCGGGAAGGAACCGGCAATGGCGGACCTCGTGAGATTCGGGGTGTCTATACCCGACGATCTGTTGGAGAAGTTCGATGGTCTGATTTCCGAGAAGGGGTACACAAACCGATCGGAGGCCATCCGCGATCTCATAAGAGATCGTCTCGTTGAGGATCAATGGAGTGAGTCCGAGCATGTCGTTGTGGGCACGGTGACGGTCGTGTACAACCATGAACAGAGTGAGCTGGCTCAGAAGCTCACTGAAATCCAGCACCAGAAACACGACCTGATCATATCCTCGGTCCATGTTCACCTCGATGCACACAACTGTTTGGAAGTGCTGATTATGAAAGGCAGTTCCGCTCAGGTCAGAAAGGCCGGGGAAATTCTCATCTCCACTCGAGGGGTGAAACACGGGAAGATCACGATGACGACGACGGGCAAGGAACTGGACTGATACCGTTCTGCGCGTCCCCGTACCCCTGGATTCTGAACATCGGTGTTATGCATACACCCGCGAAATGGGAATCGGTCGAACATCTCCGCCGGTTGGCGGCGGCACCAGGAGCTGAAGATCCACCTTGAGCCACTGATAGTCGGCAGTCAGTTCCCTCAATTTTCCGTCAGGCGGGGGCAGCGAATGCTCGTTTCGGGCGTACGTGACAAGAAAGATTCCTACGCCGTAGTCGGAAGTTCGATCGATTAAGTATGCGTCGGTAAAGTCCGGTTCTTTCATGTCCTGCGCTGCGGCAAGCTCGGCAATATCCGCGTTCGTGAGCTGAATCAAGACATATTTCGCAATCCCCTGCTCTGAAAGACGCACCAAGGTTCGCGCCTCCGAAGAGGAGACGTACACCGTCGAGATGAGACCGTACCTCGCCATGAACCGGGCCGCTACCAGCGCGGCGGTTCGCCTTCCGCCAACGGTATGATGAAATCCATAGTACTCGTAGAGCTTCTGTTGGAGGTATTCCCCGACCTTCTCGCCTCGTTCGTAAAGGTCTTTTGAGATGTACCTCAGGTATCGCCCCAGATCCTCTGCAGCATGTGCCACCGGCCAGTCGATCCGTACGTGAAAGTGAGATATCCCATACCGGTATCTGGCCTTAACCGTTGGGTCTTGCTGTATGAGGATCGCGAAGTCCGATTTAATGAGCCGTCTGAGAAGCGTAGGAAACTCGGTGTCCTTGAAATATCGCATACGATGATGAAAGACCTCGGTCAAGTCGAACACGCCCAGACCGGAAAGATTCTCCTTTGTCACCTTGTTGGAATCAAAGAAACTGATGTGAGTCTTTGCCTCGGCCGGAAGAACCCCTTCATTGAATATCACCATGAAATGATTATGTTCCCGGTACTCCGGGCCGATGATCTTGGCTCTTGGTTTGAGGAGTCGCGTTTCGAGGAATGGATATTCCATTCCGCGATCCTTGAACCGATTGTACGAGTCGATGAGCGCTTCATTGATGAGAATGCAGTCCAATTCGTCCCTCAAGAAGAAGTACACGCATCGACGAAAGCGTTCATTCCACCCTATTTCGTTGCGCTTGAGAAAAGTCATGGAGCGTCCTGCCGAGGAGATGGTCTACGCACTGACCATATCCAAAAGATGTGGGATGAGCAACATAAACTATCGGAAATTTTAAGAAGCACTCTGGTCTTCAATCGGTGTTCATTCGAAGGCACGTGTCCCGTCGAACCGGCGGGAGCACGAACCTTTTCGGGAATAGGCCGTAATGCCGTTCGGTGACCATTTAGGCCGCTCTTGAAACAAAACGGGAAAAGAGGTAACAAGGAATCTCAGTATGAAGTGGGAAAGGTTATCTCCATGAACGATCACGAACCAAACCGGAATCCCGGCCGGCCGCCGGGGGCTGAAATCGAGGATCAGGAAGAGGATTTCGCCGCGCTGCTCGAGGCAGGCGGCTTTCACGGCGGGGCAAAGATTCAGAGGGACTCCAAGATCCGGGGAACCATCGTCTCCATCGGAGAGGAGTGGCTCTTCGTAGACATCGGAGGAAAGAGCGAAGGCGCGATTTCCCGCGAAGAACTTGTGGATAAGGATGGAAATCTTACGGTGGCCTTGGGCGATGCCATCGATGCATATGTAGTGAGCACCCGTCCGGGAGAGATCCTTCTCAGCGTAAAGATGACCGGCGCCGCCTCTGAAGAAGCCATACGAGGCGCTTATGCAAGCGGCGTTCCCGTTGAAGGGTTTGTCGAGTCTGAACGAAAAGGCGGTTACAGCGTGACCGTACTTGGAAAACCGGCCTTCTGCCCCTATTCGCAAATCGACCTTGGAGCCGCCGGTAAGGCCGAAGACTACGTTGGGAAACGCTTCACGTTCAGGATCATCGAATACTCCGACCGAGGTCGAAACATAGTCCTTTCCCGTCGTGAACTCCTCGAGGAAGACAGAGCCAAACAGGTGGCTCAACTCAAAGAGACGCTGAAACCAGGGGACATCGTCACCGGAACGGTACAGAAACTGGCTCAATTCGGCGCCTTCGTGGATATTGGAGGAATTGAGGGGCTCATACCCATGTCTGAGCTCGCGTGGTGGCGGGTCAACGATGCGGCGGACATCTTGAGCCCGGGAGAACCGGTTACCGTGCGGGTTCTCGATGTCGATTGGTCCAATCGGAGAATTTCGCTGAGCCGAAAACACACACTCGACGATCCGTGGAACGAGGCCCATAAACGTTACCCCGAGGAACGAACCGTGGGCGGAAAAGTGACCAAATTGATGAATTTCGGCGCGTTCGTCGAGTTGGAGCCCGGGGTGGAGGGCCTCGTGCACATCTCGAACCTGGGGAGCGGTCGGAGGCTCAATCACCCCAAAGAGGTGCTGACCGAGGGCGACGAGGTCGAAGTCAAGGTTCTCTCGGTGGACTCGGAGTCTCGGAGGATCGGGTTGGAACTGGTGACGTCCGGTCAGGGAGAAGACCAAGTTCCCGCCGTTGAACTCAATGAAGGGGCCGTTGTCCAGGGAGTTGTAGAATCGGTCAAGGATTACGGAGTATTCCTCAGCCTCCCCGGCGGGAAATCAGGATTATTGCACGTATCGGAAATCGGAGAGCAGCGCAAGGGCGACCTGCGGGGCAGATTCCCCGTGGGATCGTCGGTCGACGTCCAGATCCTCTCCATCGATTCCGAGTCCAAGAAGATTTCGCTGAGTACCAAGCGACTGTCCAAGAAGATGGAGGACTCGCATTTCGCAGACTTTGCCGCGGACAAAAAAGACAGGGGCTCATTGGGTACTCTGGGAGATTTGCTCAAGGACAAACTGAAGAAGTAAGCCGAAGGGAGTAAGGCTGCGTGGTTCGGCTTCCGTCGGGGCCGGAGCCGGGGCCGAATATCTGAGCAATCCCGGTCTCAGGGCACATGATGGAAGAGACGTATTCACGCGTCCGTGGGCACCGGGGAGGACACCGAGCCGCGCATGATTGATGGCAATGCACGAGGAACAATTAGTATAACGGGTCTTGGGAAGAATTTCGGAAATCTCACCGCGCTCAAGGACATACACCTGGAGATAGGGAAGGGGGAACTCTTCGGACTGCTCGGCCCCAACGGGGCCGGCAAGACGACGCTGATTTCGATCCTGTCCACAATCCTTTCTCCTTCAGCGGGGACCGCATCGGTCGGCGGACACGATGTTCAGAGAGAAGCAAATGCGGTTCGCCGCGCCATCGGCATTGTGTTCCAGGACCCAAGCCTGGATGTTGAACTGACCGGACAGGAGAATTTAGACTTCCATGGTCGCCTGTACGGGATGCGCGGCAGCCTGAGAAAGTCCCGCATAGATGAGGTCTTGTCCCTCGTGGACCTGTCGATTCGGCGAAACGATCCGGTAAAGACGTACTCCGGGGGCATGCGGAGGCGTTTGGAGATCGCACGAGGGCTCATGCACAGGCCGGAAGTCTTGTTTCTGGACGAGCCGACGTTGGGGCTCGATCCGCAAACCAGGAGAAAGATATGGCATTACATCAGGAGTCTCGAAGAATCCTTCGGCATGACGATTATTCTGACGACGCACTATATGGATGAAGCGGATCGCCTCTGCTCGCGGGTCGCCATTATCGACCGAGGTGAAATCGTGGCGCTGGACAGTCCGCAGAACCTCAAGACACGGCTCGGGGGCGATGTCCTAGATGTCGACATAGCCGAAGCGAGTCCGGAATTTATAGAAAAACTCAAAATAATCGGTGATTTGCGCAGCGTCAAGGTGCAGGACGGCAGACTGATGATAACCGTGGAGCGAGGCGAGTCATTTGTTCCCCGGCTCTTCGAAACAGCCCAAACCATGGGCGTGGCAATCTCCGCGGTTTCCATGCGCAAACCGAATCTCGAAGATGTCTTCATACAACTGACCGGCCGAGAGATCCGAGAAGAGGCTCCCGTGGAACCCAAGGACCGCATTGGAATCTACCGGTGGGGACGACGCACGTGAATTTCCCGGGAACCGTATATACGTTGTGGCTGAGGGAAATCAAGCGCTTTTACAGGAATAAGGGCAGGCTCTTCGGGTCCATGGCCATGCCCGCGCTGTTCCTGATAGTCCTGGGAAGCGGCTTCGGAAGAGTGTTCCAATATCGGAGCGACATTTCGTATGCGGAGTTCCTGGGGCCGGGGATTGTGGCCATGTCCCTCTTGTTCTCTTCCATGTTCGGAGGTATGAACGTGCTGTGGGACAAGCAGTTCGGATTTCTCAAGGAGATCCTGGTGGCACCGGTCAGCCGAACCGCGATCATGGCCGGACAAACCATGGGAACCGTAACAACGTCCATGGTCAAGGCGCTGGTGTTCCTGATCGCGTTGCTCGTCGGAGGCCTGATTAAGAGCGATCTCTACGGGATCTTGCCGGCGCTGGTATTCATGTTCCTGATCTCCGCGTCTTTTGTGAGCCTCGGCATCGCGTTCGCCTCCCGAATGAGCGATCCCCACGCCTTTCCGCTGATCATGAACTTCCTCATCATGCCGGTGTTTTTTCTTTCCGGTGCCCTTTACCCGCTGGACCGAATCCCCGGGTGGCTCGAGACGGTCACCCGCATGAATCCGCTCACGTACGGAGTGGACGGAATGCGTTTTGCGCTCGGCGCGCCGTATCAGTTTTCCCCCTGGTTGAACCTGACGGTCCTATTGGTGTTCTGGATCGGGACGACCGTTGTGGGCACGGTGCTGTTCCGGAAGATGTCCGTATGAAGCCTCACCGCATACGCCTTGGCAGGATGCCGGTGAGTGCGTGCCCGGGTTGCGAACCGCACCGGTCGCTGTTTCGGTAGTCATGTTGCTCCCCGAGACGACCTCGAACGATGCGGTTCGCTCTGCTCACCACATCCTACGGGAGCTGGAAACCATTATTGTTCTTTCTCCGCGTGAGATTGCTTCTTCCGCTTAGTACAGGGTTTTGGAAATACGGACACGAATTCTGTGCCGCAGCCCCGACCAACACCGATCACGATTCGTGACACGTGCTGGGGCCGGTAAACAGCGACAATCGACCAGAGTTCCGCGGAACGCGGGAGTCCCACGAAAGTGGTTTGAGGCTCCGCACCTTCCTTCGTAGCCCGGGCCTCCGTGCCCGGAAAGCTCTGGTTTCAGTTCTCAGACTCGCTCACGGGAACAGTATGTGTCACCGTAATTGCGCCATGAAGCACTAAGGGTCTGTCAACCGCGCTTGATCCATCTCGGGCGCGCTCGTGGGTGCGGGCGGTTCCTCCGATTTCTTCCGGAGCGGTATCAGGTGCAGATAATCGGCAATGGGCTTGTTGATGAACAGCAGATCCTTGTGGGTTATCTCCACGGGAACCGCCTGGCGCTTCTCGCTTTCACTGAGAACCAGTTCGCCGCTTTCGCTTGGCAGAATGATTCTGCTTGTGATCTCGCCGCGTCGCCGGACCCGTTCGGGTATCCCCAGACCGTAGTTGAGGTGACCGCTCCCCGCGATCACCATCATTGTGCGGTCCTTTCCTTCCGGTGAATCGAGAAAACGCACGATGGCCCGAGCCATTGTCTCGTCCCTGAGGGCCTGTGCAAGCACGATTCGATCGAGGCTTTTCCCCTCAAAGGCCCGGTGAACCCTCAACTTCAGCCTCAGTAGTCTGTCGTTCACCGGGTTGATTCGGTCGAATCCACGAGGCGCCTCCCTTTGTTCCGCGTCGGACAAACCTCGGATTCCGTGTCTCGCCACTTTCTTCACCAACGCGTCATCCGCATTGATGCCCAGGATGGGGACATGCAGCTTCCTGGCAGTGAGCAGAACGGATTCGTAATCCAGGAGGTTGGTCCAGTGACCCTTGCCCAAGTCGTGGATGAGACTTGCAACGCTTCCGTCTCCGCGTTGCCACCGATCAAGTATCTCCTGTTGTCTCACGGAGAACATCTCCATGCCGAGAGCAAGCTTCAAACCACGTTGAGACAACACTCTGAGAATCTCGGTCTGGAGCTCATGGTGACGGTCTATGGTGTGGACTTCGCCCACATACACGATCCTGACGGAAGCAAGGTCGTCGACCATCATCTCCATGGGGACGGGTTCACCGGCGAGAACATCGACGATAAAAGACTTGCAGTCCGACATGGCCGACTCCTGTGCATAAACCGCGGTTGCCGCTGCCTGAACCGACATGAGAACTATCAGGAACAGTGCCTTTCCGAGACCGGTCACGGCCACATTCCACCTCCTGTGAACGCAATTGCGAAATCGGAGAACTCACCCGTGGGAACCTCCTCAATGACTTTCACCCGGTCTACGCGGCCGGCGGGGGGACCACGACGAACCCATTCGATCAGGGCTTTCACCGCGTGGGGTTCCCCTTCGATTACCGCTTCCACTCTGCCGTCGGGAAGGTTCCTTACCCAGCCCAAAGCGCCGACTTCTCTCGCCGCATCTCGGGTATAGTATCGGAAGGCCACCCCTTGCACCCGGCCGGAGACGAAAACTCTCCGACGTATCGTGTCTGCCATTACTGACGCTCCTTCAGCGGGAACTTTGGTAGCGCCGGCCTTCGTGCCGGTACTCTTCAGTAGCACCGGCATCCTGCCGGTATCTTCCTCGAACGCGCCCGGCATCCCGCGCAGAACGCGGGACGGGACGCTACCAGATCGCCCGGCAGTCAATGCGCCGTCATCTCACGAAACTCATCTTCGCTGAGTATGGTTACCCCCGACTCGCGGGCCTTGTCCAACTTTGAACCGGCCGCATCGCCGGCAACCACGAAATCGGTCTTTCGGCTTACCGACTCGCTCACCTTGCCTCCACGATCTTGCACGATTCGCTTTGCTTCCGCCCTGGGGAGCGACAGCGTCCCGGTGAAGACCACGGTCTTTCCCGACAAGGGCGAAGACCCGGCCCCCTGTGGCGGTTTCAACGGCATGGGGTTGACTCCCGCATCAAGAAGTCGGCGCACGATCTCCATGTTTCGGGGTTCGTTGAAGAACGCGGCAACGCTTTGAGCAGCTTCGGGGCCGATTCCATGAATTCCTTCCATGTCTTCGGCAGTCTTTGCCGCCAGAGTTTCGAGATCTCCGTACTCTTCCATGAGGAGGCGCGCCGCATGTTCCCCCACCAGGGGGATGCCGAGCCCGAACAGGAACCGGTCGGCAGGTACCTGTTTGGAACGTTCGAGCGCGTCCAGAAGGTTGCCGGCCGATTTCCGAGCCATCCGTTCCAACGACGCAACCGCCTCCAGGTCCAAGCTGTACAAGTCCGCAACGTTCGCGATCAGGTTGCGATCCACGAGCTGCTCCACCAGTTTGGTACCTAGTCCTTCGATGTCCATGGCGTTTCGAGAGGCAAAATGGCGTATGGTCTCCTTGAGTCTGGCCGGACACGACGAATTGACGCAACGCGTGGCCGCCTGACCTTCGAGTCGGACTGCCGCGGAATCGCATACCGGGCACCGGTCGGGTATTCTGTACGGTCGACTGGACGGGTCTCTGTTCTCCTTCACCACCCCGACAACTTCCGGGATCACGTCGCCGGCCCGTTGGATTATGACGGTATCGCCTTCCCTTATGTCTTTTCGGTCGATCTCGTCCTGGTTGTGCAGGGTGGCCCGACTCACCCGGACCCCTCCCACGTCCACCGGCTCCATGACCGCGACGGGTGTCAGAGTACCGGTCCGGCCGACCCCCACCTCAATTCTTACAATCCTGGTGAGCGCCTGAACTGCCGCGAACTTGAACGCGACGGCCCAACGAGGGGAGCGCGTCTTAAGTCCCAGTGCCGACTGGTGCGCCAGTGAGTTGACTTTCACTACTGCTCCGTCGATCTCATAAGGAAGCGACTCCCGTAATTCCCGCAATTCTCGGTACCGTTGCAACACGGTCCGGATATCTCCGCACAATGACGCGTTGCCGAAGTTTGAGGGCAGACCGAGATGCTGAAGTCCTTCGAGGATGTCCATCTGCGTGGCCGGCATCGGCCCCAAGACCCGACCGACGCCGTACGCGCGGAAGTTCAAGGGTCGGCTCGCCGTGACTTTAGGAGAAAGTTGCCGAATCGAACCCGCGGCCGCGTTTCTGGGATTGGCAAACGAAGGGAGCCCCTCTTCGTCCCGGCTCCGGTTCAGTTGGTCGAAATCCGCCCTGTTCATGTATACTTCGCCCCGAACGTCGATTCGGGGAGTCGATGCGAAAAAACCTTTGGCTTCGAGTCTCAATGGGATCGCTCGGATCGTGCGCACATTCGCGGTCACGTCCTCTCCCACGTACCCGTCGCCCCGCGTGGATCCTATGGAGAGGCGGCCGTTTTCATACACCAATTCGACGGCCAGGCCGTCGAGCTTCGGTTCCACCACGTACGCGAGATCGGGGGCGGTTCCCAGCACCTTCTTCACCCGCCGATCGAACTCCAGAACCTCATGCTCATCGAATACGTTTGACAGTGAAAGCATCGGTTCCGCATGAGGCGCCTGATTGAACTTCTCCAGCGGCTTGCCTCCCACACGCCGGGTCGGCGAGTCCGGCGTGACGAGATCCGGGTAGGCGGCCTCCAGTTCCTCAAGACGGCGGTAGAGCGAGTCGTAATCGGCGTCCGAGATCTCCGGACTGTCCAGAACATAGTACAGGTGATCGTGACGGCGAATCTGCCTGCGCAGGTCCTCTACCAGGTTCACGACATCAGACGGAATTCTTTCCATGTACGGCTCCGCGCGTAGACTCCGAGGTGCGTCGTCCCCCCCACCTGCCGCGTTCGACCGAGCCCCGTAGGAAGGACCGTTTTGATCTTCAACCCCTATGATGCCGCACCAGGCGCAGATTGACAAGGGATAAGGCCGGGACTGAAATGACGCGGTGGTGTCTCAGTTGTTCCCTCGCAAGAGTGAATGGTCGCAAGGCTCCTTCTTATCTCGGAACGGGTCGCGGTCAACGGATAAACGAGTGTGCGTCCCGACCGAAACCAATTGAGACAGCCCGTTGCCGAGCTGTCTCAATTCGAGTTAAGGCCGATTATCCGAAAGATCGGGCCGGTCTTGGATTATTTCTTCTTCTCCGCGGCCTCAGCCTTCTTACCCCAGACGCCGCTAAAGGTACTCCGCAGTTCATTACCCTTTTCATCCTTGAACAGGGCCGTTCCGTTCGTTACTCCGATGGGGAAAGTGAAATCGGAAACCGTTTCGAACCATTTCTTCACGAGCGCACCCGCACTCGTCTTCATTTCCTGAATCCGGGCAGCGTGCTCCGCACCGACCATCAGGCTCACTACGGTCGGGAATGCCTCGTTGGTGACGATCACGCGCACCTGATTGGTTTTTCCTGCGGGGATCCACGAATCCTCGTATGCGATTGCCGTGTTCACCTCAAAGTCGTCGAAGGCACAGCTGAACTGGAGTTCATCCAGCATCACCGGTTCCTTGTTGGGATTCTTGATATTGAAGATATAGGCCAGGTTCAGGGTGCTGCTGTACCCGTACGTGCCTGTCTTGGGTTCGCCCTTATCGTCTTTTCCGATAATGGGCTTGACGTAGAAGGGTTGAATGCTCGCTACGTCCACCCTTTCCAACGTGACGACCGGCGCTTCGAGCGCCAGAGCAGGAAGGACGCCAAATCCGAGCAGGACAAGGAATGTTGCGAGAATGGTCACAGGCTTACTCATAATCCCTCCTCTACCTTGAAAGGTGTGTTAAGGGTTAGGCCAACCACCGTTTTCGTCGCTTGTAATGCTTGACTTCCCGGAAGCTCTTGCGCCCGCCCACGTCGGTAAGGCCCAGGTAGAAATCACGGATGTCCGGATTCTCCTTGAGCTTCTCGGAAGTGTCATCCATCACGATTCGACCGTTCTCCATGACGTACGCATGAGGAGCCACGGTAAGGGCCAGCTTGACGTTCTGTTCCACCAGGAGAATGGGAATCCTTTCCTCTCGGTTGAGGCGTTGAATGATCTCGAAGATCTCCTTTATCAAGAGCGGTGCCAATCCCATGGAAGGCTCATCGAGCAGCATCAGCTTAGGGAGAGCCATCATGGCGCGACCGATGACGCACATCTGCTGCTCCCCGCCGCTGACAAATCCGGCCATTACCGTCCTTCTTTCTCTGAGCCGAGGAAAGTAATGGTATACCGTCTCCAGCCGTTCCTTGAGACCGGACGGTCTCAAGTGAGCCCCAACCAGGAGATTCTCTTCCACAGTCAGATGATCGAAGACTCGTCGGCCTTCGATAATCTGAAATATCCCCCGTTTGGAGATTTGCTCCGCCGGTAGACGGTGGATCTTTTCTCCCAGGAATTCAATACTGCCGTCGGTGATGTCACCGTCTTCATGACCAAGCAGTCCCGACACCGCCTTCAGGGTAGTGCTCTTGCCCGCGCCGTTGGCACCGAGCAACGCGACGATTCCGCCTTCCGGAACCTCAATGGACACTCCCTTGAGCACGAGGATAACCTCATGGTATCGGACCTCGATATTATTGATCTTCAAGATTTTGTTGTTCTCGGCCACAACCTTCTCCCTTTTTCGGCTTGTTCAACTTGGCTTAAGGATCGCATGTTCAAGGGGCGACTCATGCCGCCCCGGAAGCAAATCCTACCAACCCAGCCAGCTCGGCCATTCCTTGGGGAACTTTTCCTGCATATTGATGGTGGAGAGCAAGGCGATCTTGCCGTCCTTGATGTGATAGAGAAGTGCAACAGGCGTCGGCCTGTGATCGGTGTCCGTAATGGTGTACGGTCCGCGGCCAAGTGCGTTTTCCTTGTTGAACGGGTACCATCCTTTCAAGGATTCCAGAGATCCCTTGATGGTCGGGCCGTCCAACTTGCCCTGTTTTATGGCCCCGCTCAAACCCGCGGCGGCGAGAGACACCTTCAACCATGCCTGCACGGTCCGAATGTCCCGCTTCTCGATGGGCACACCGGGGTTGACTTTCTTACAGTATTCCAGGACCTTGTCCATGTAAGGCACGTCCATGCCCAGGAACGCGCACGCCGCGGCCCCGATGACTCCTTCGCCGGCCTCACCGGTCATTCTGATGAGGTTCTTGTCAAATCCCCAGTTGTTGACGATGTGATCAGCGCCGAGTTTCAACGCGTAGGCATCCTTCACGGCCGTCGCCACGGACATGGTGGTGTTGCCGTGCCAAATCACATTGGGATGTTCTTGCTTGGCTCCCAGAACCTGGCTCTTGGCATCCAGCGCGGTCAGGGACACGTCCTGGTCCTTTCCGACTTCCATTCCCAACAACTTGGCCTGATCCTTGATGGCCTTGATGGGAGCACTCGCGTACGGCGCGGCAAACATGTAGAAGCAAACCAGTTTCGGCTTCTTTCCCGCTTCCCTGTCCTTCTTCCATTTGTCGCTCTTCTTCCAGACTTCTTCGAACCAGACCGTCAACGCGGCCCGTGCGTTCGTCGAATAGTCCGTGCTGTAGACGAAATTGTAAGGCGTCTTCTTTGGATCGCACAGGTGGCCCGACAGGGAGTCCGAAATGGTTACCATCTTGTCCCTGTTGACGGTCGGTGACAATGCCTCCGTGTCCCCCGTGCCCCATTGCAGAAGAAGACTGATCTTGTCGTAGTCTCTGAACCGTTTGTAAATCGTGATGGCTTCGGGAACGCGGTAACCGTAGTCATAGAGGAACAGCTTGATCTTCTTGCCTTCTATTCCCCCCGTGTCATTGAGGTACTGAACGCATTCCCGGATGCCCAACGCGGCATCCTTTCCCACATCGGAAGTCGCACCGGTCAAGTCATTGATTGAGCCGACTCGGATTTCATCCGCCGCAAAAGCTGTCGAGCATATGAGGACAAAGGCCAAGCCAAGCAGCAGGATTCTCGTACGCATATGATACCTCCCTAATCTGAAGCGTTAGAATGGAACTGCTTTCAACGCCGTTTCACGAATCGTCCAATCACCTCCTTTCGAAGACGTAAGGAATTTCCGATCTATTTCCCTGTATACGAGAACGGCCACAGGTTGAAATAGTTCTTCAACTGCCAATAGCGATAGCTCAGTCCGTTCGGCTCATAGATAAGGAACAAAATGATTGCAAGGCCGAATGACGCTTCTTTGAAAAAAATGAACTTGGTCGTCATCCATCCCAATTCGGGATTGATAGCCATGAGCGCACTGCTGGCGCTCATGACCGCTATTTCCAGGAGTTTGAACACGATCACGACGAAAGCGGCCCCAAATACGAGCCCTTGAATGCTTCCCACTCCGCCGATAAGGATTATGCCCACCCACAGCAAGGAAAAGAACCATTCATAATGCTCCGGGCTCACGAAGAACAGGGCGCTCAAGTAAAACGCTCCGGCAACCCCTGCGAAGAAGCCGGCGACCCAGAAGGCTATCAGCTTGTATACAACGATGTTGACGCCCATGGTCTCTGCGGCGATGTCGTTATCACGAATGGCGATCCATGCCCTTCCCAGCTTGGAGCGCACCATGTTGCCCATTGCAAGAAGGCAGATACCCACGAGCACGACCGAGAAATAGTAGATCTTGGTGTCGGTGTCGATCACCCAAGGGCCGATCTTGATCATATCCGGCGGAATGGCGAATGCCTGGCCGCGACCGCCTATTTGAGCGACGTATTGCGTGATGACCAAAGGCACGGTAATCCACTGCGCGGCCATGGTGGTCATGATGAGATAAAAGCCCTTTACTCTCGCGGACGGAAGACCGAAGAGCACCGACCAGGCGCCGGCAAGAAGTCCCGCGCACACGATCGTGACGGGATAGGCAAGACCGCCGTCCACCATAAACTGCGGCCAGGGCACGAG
Organism: Desulfomonilaceae bacterium; assembly: GCA_031082285.1. Classification (GTDB taxonomy): domain Bacteria; phylum Desulfobacterota; class Desulfomonilia; order Desulfomonilales; family Desulfomonilaceae; genus JAVHLK01. Next base: position 9,329 of record JAVHLK010000081.1, on the reverse strand, counting down.
CAGGAGCATCATGGCGCAGGTGTAGCCGCCCACGGCAACGAACGCCGCGTGTCCCAACGTGATTTGGCCGCAGTACCCAATGAGCAGTTGTACGCCGAGCCCTGCGAGTATGTAGTAATTGATGGTGTAGGCGACGCTCAGCCATTGTGAATCAACCACATACGGGAGAATCGCGAGCACCACGAGCATGAAGATCATCTTGCCCTGGATGAACGATGTCCGCCACCACTTATGATCGTCCGCGTAAGACTCAAAATACGTGCCACAGGGGAGATAACTCATGGATCACACCCTTTCTATACGTTCCCAACCCCAGAGCCCGTAGGGTTTGAACAGAAGGAACACCACCATGAATATAAATGGGGCGATTTCTTTTATGCCGCCGGGGAAGTACCCGTCGAGATAGCCTCCCGCAAAGTTCTGCAGGAGGCCTATCGTTATTCCGCCGACGATTGCGCCGGGCACCGAGTTCAGCCCTCCGAAGACCACGACGGGCAACACCAACAGGCCGAGCAGGCTGACGGAGTAGTTCAAGCCGTTGATGTTCCCGAGCAACGTCCCGCCGACCCCTGCCGCCATAAATGCGATAGCCCAAGCCAAAGCATAGACGAACTTGGCGCTGACCCCCAGAGACAGGGCGGCCATTTCATCGTCCGCGCAGGCCTGCATGGATAGTCCCCATCGGGTGTACTTGAAGAAACAGACAAAGATTACCATCAACAACATGGCTGCAACGAAGCTCCAAATGTAGACCTGGCCGATGGCCACTCCCCCCACTACGACCGGCTCGATGGGAAACACCCGGGGTAGGAAGACCTGCGTGTCGGTATCCCAGATGATGAACACCATGCCCTTGAAGAAAAACGACAAGCCCACGGTCACCATGATGACCGCCAAGATGGGTTCGCCGATCATCTTTCTGAGGAAGATTCGTTCCGTCAGCAAGCCGAGAATCAGCCCAATGATGAGTGTGCCCACGATGGCCAGGAGAAAGGCGGTCATCAACGGCATGGTCTTAACAAGGCTCTGATAGAGCCACAGACAGACGTATCCGCCGATCAGCGTCAACTCTCCCATGGCAAGATTCAATACGCCGGAGCACTTGTAAATGAGCACCCACCCCAGAGCCACGAGGGCGAAAATCGATCCAAGCATGATCCCTGTTATGAAAAGCTGCAGGAAGAGGTCCATTACTTCTTTCCTCCTTCCTCGACGTCCTGGAGTCTGATGTCCGCCTTTATGTCCACGACCCTGCCGTCCTCATAGGTGATGTTGGTCTCCATGTGGAGTATCTCTTGACGAGAATACAAGGCTTCAATGATATCTTTGTAACGATTCTCGACAAACGCTCGTCGAATCTTGCGTGTGCGGGTCAGTTCCTCATCGTCTGCATCGAACTCTTTGTAAAGGTTTGCAAATCGGCGAATTTTAGCCGAATCGGGAAGCGTCCTGTTGACCTCTCTGATAGGCTTCTCCACCAGATCATAGATTTGGGGCATCTGGCAAAGCTCCTGATAGCTCGTGTAGTTTATTCCGTTGTCCTCAGCCCATTTCCCCACAGTGTTGTAGTCAATACAGACGATGGCCGAGACGTACGGCCTCTGATGGCCTACGACCAGTGCGTCCTTGAGGTAGGGGCTGAATTTCAGCCGAGCCTCGAGGAACTGTGGTGAAAATTTTCTACCATCGCCAAGGATCATAATGTCCTTGGATCGGTCGAATACCACCAGGTGACCGTCCTCATCGATGAAGCCCGTATCGCCGGAGTAGAGCCAGCCGTCCTTCAACGTCTTCCTCGTCTCCTCCTCCATCTTGTAGTAGCCCACGAACACGGACGGGCTCTTGGAGAGGATCTCGTCGTCTTCGCCGATCTTTATCTCCGTCTCGGGAATCGGCGTGCCCACCGTGTCGAACTTGATGTCGTCATCCCGGTGAACGACCGAAATTCCCGCGATTTCGGTCTGTCCGTAGATCTGCTTGAGGTTCACTCCGATCGCGTGGAAGAATCTGAAATGGTCCGGCCCCATTGCCGCTCCGCCGGTGTATGCGTGGCGAACCTTACTCAGTCCGAGGTGATCTCTGACTTTGGAGAAGAGGGTTACCTCAGCGAACCACCTCAGCACCGACCAATAAAACGGGACGGGCTTCTTCTCGAATTTCAGCTCCGCCGTGTGATACCCGATTTTCATGCCGATCTCAAAAAACTTGCGTTTCAGCCAGGAGGCATCCAGGTGTTTGACTTGAACGGTTCGGGTAAATTGCTCGTACAGGCGGGGAGGGGCGAACATGACGTGAGGTCCTATTTCCCGCACGTTATGTTGGGCGGTCTCAGGCTCTTCCGGGAAATTGATGGTGTAACCTATCTGAAGACCGCAGGAAATCGACATCATCTGCTCGCCGATCCAAGCAAATGGGAGGTATGACACGAAATCGTCGGAAGGGCTGCACGGATCCACCCTCATGAGATTCCGTCCCATGGTAAGCATGTTATAATGGGTCAAGAGCGCGCCTTTGGGAAGGGAAGTGGTTCCCGACGTGTAGAAGAGAAGGCACACGTCGTGGCCTTTGCCGCTGGAGACCAGTTCGTCGAACAGTCCCGGTTTCTGCACCGCGCTTTCCCTGCCGAGCCGTCTGACTTCATCGAGGCTGACCAGCATCGGATCGTCATAGTGGCGCAAGCCCTTGGGATCGTCCCAGATTATCTTCTTGAGTTTAGGGCACTGGTCGCGGATGGCCAAGGCCTTGTCCACTTCTTCCTGCCCTTCGGCAATGTAGAATTTCGAGTCCGAGTGATCTACGATGTACTTGACCTCTTCCATGAGGCAGTCCTGAAACAGCCACACCCCGACTCCGCCGCCGCACATGGCCGCCATCTCGGTCCAAAGAGCCTGCGGACGGTTGTCACCGATCATGATGACCTTGTCCTCGGGCTCTAATCCGAGACTGACCAGACCAAGGGTAATCTCCTTCACGTTGTCCAGATACTGCTTCCATGTGACGGGCCGCCATATGCCGTATTCCTTTTCCCGCATGGCGACCCTGGCGTCCCCGAACTTTTCGCATTGACGGACCAGCAGTTTGGGTAAGGTCAGGTCTTCGGTTATTTCGATCTCGCCCTTGAAGTGTTGTTCATCTGCGGCTGACATATAGATCCTCCACCTCGCCCAGATATGCCTTGATGACTTCCGGGTTTTCCTGGACTTCCGACGGGGTCCCTTCCGCAATCTTGACCCCGAAGTTGAGGGTCATCACTCGGTCGGACAGGTCCATCACCACTCCCATGTCATGTTCCACCAGCACGCATGTGACTTGCCACTGCTTGTCTTCATTGATATCAATGATGAAGCGTGCCATGTCCTCGACTTCTTCCAGGTTCAGTCCTGCCAGCGGCTCGTCCAGCAGAATCACGTCGGGCTTAAGGGCCAGTGCCCGGGCAAGTTCAATTCTTTTCTGGAGTCCGTAAGGAAGCATACCTGTGACCTCGTTGCGGACCGCCTCGATTTCCAACAGGTCGATGATCTCTTCCTCGATGAATCTACGGTGCTCAATCTCTTCCCTCGAAGTCTTGCCCCAATAGATGCAGGAGCTCAGGACGCCGGATGTCAGATGGAGATGGCGCCCGAGACGGATGTTGTCAAGGACCGTCATGCCGCCGAAAAGCTCGATCTTCTGAAAGGTGCGAGACAGTCCCATCGCAGCCCTCCGATGGGGAGACATTTTCGTGATGTCGGTTCCCTTGAAGATCAACCGGCCCTGTTTGGGGTTATAGAGCCCGTTGATGCAATTCATCATGCACGTCTTTCCCGCTCCATTCGGGCCGATAATCGAAAAGATCTCGCCCCTTCGCACTTCAAAGCTGACGTTTGAAAGAGCGGCGACCCCGCGGAACGAGAGAAAGACGTTCTTCGCCTCCAATATGACTTCTGACATTCAGCATCCCCTTTGCATGATCCGCCACTGAACTTGAGCCATTGAACTTAGAACTTAGTAACAACCGGTTGTCAAGAGATTGCGCGAATAGGCAGATTGGACCGACGAATCGAGCTCGTCGGAGTCTCTGCCGTGAGAGAAGGCAATCAAGATAGCAAATACCGCAGCCCGGGTCAAGCAGAACTCCAATCACGAAATCCTGCGCAACGAAATCCCGGTCTCACGTGGCCTTGACGGCATTATGCCGATCGCGCCTTTCTTGGGTAGAGGTGGTTTGCCTTGTGTTTAACGTCAGCCGAAGTATAGAGTTCAGCCGACTGAAAATAGGACGACCGTCGCCGTGCGGGGGATCCGCTCAACAGGGGGGCCGCGCTCGCCCACACGCGATATCATGCGGAACTACCGCACCACGAAGAATCCGAGCGCGGTCCTTATTCCGGAAAGACCCGTCACTGCCGGCCGGACCACATGTCCATTTTCAGTCAGTCGTACACGATTGGTGACTTGGCAATCAGATTCGTGTCCCGTGCAGCCCTCCCTCCTCACGGGGGTGTTCCGCGACGATGCGAGGACCGGCCCTTACGGACGATGACATCATGAAGAATCTCGTATTGAAAAGTCAAGACGAAAAATGTTATAGGGAAGCCATCCGTGGAAACTCTCCAGTTTTTCATGTTTGTAAAGCTCTTTTGAAGATCGTTGGCTCTTGTGCCGCTTCTTTTGGCAAGAAGCGGGGGACGCTGGAACCGTGCCGCCCGGGATGCGCGTGTCAACGTCGACCCAGGGGACGAACTAACAACGCGTCAGGGGAGGCTGCCGTAAGGTCGCTTGTTTTCGATCTTACGGGCGGAGAAGCGGGTCTCAGAGTCCGTGCCTCGACCCGCGGCCGATTGCACCGGCGTGGATGGACATCCCCGGTGAACAGTGTGCGAAGAAATTTTTCGCACACGGAAGAACACAAGTCCGCCGGCGGCCTCCGGCTTGAAGGCGGCCCGGTGGGGGACTTCGTTGCGGGCTTTGTCGCAATCCGTAGGAGGACATATCGTATGACCGATCAAGAAAGCCTTTTGAAGGAAATGAGCGATGGTATAATGGTATTGACCATCAACCGCCCAAGCGCTCTGAACTGTTTTGACATGCCGCTCCTTCACGCCTTTGGGAGAGTCGTGGAAGAGATCGCGTTCGATCGCGAAGTCAAGGTGGTGGTCGTCACCGGCTCCACGGAAGGCAAAAACGCGTTCAGTACCGGCGCGGATCTCAAGGAACGCGCCGGAATGTCGCCCGATCAGGTGCGGCTGTATATCCAGACCATCCGAAATCTCTTCACCTCGGTGGAGGAACTCCCCAAACCCGCGATCGCAGCGGTGAACGGTTATGCCTTTGGCGGAGGACTCGAGCTTGCCTTGGCGTGCGACATCCGATTGGCGGCAACGACCGCGGTGGTCGGGCTCACGGAAACCAGCCTGGCGGTAATTCCCGGTGCCGGAGGCACACAGAGGCTTCCCAGAGTCGTGGGAACGGCTCGGGCCAAGGATATGATATTCCGCGCCCGGAGAATTTCCGCTGAGCAAGGTGTCGAATATGGACTCTTTCTCGAGGCGGTGGATCCGGACAAGCTCATGGACCGAGCGCTTGAGATTGCGCGCGAGATATCCGCGAACGGACCGGTCGCGCTTGCTCAGGCCAAGTATGCGATAAACAAGGGTACGGAGGTCGGTCTTCCCGTGGGGCTGGCAATAGAATCCAACGCCTACGCGCTCACCATACCGACCAAGGACAGAATTGAGGGTTTGACGGCATTTCGTGAGAAACGAAAACCAATCTATACCGGAGAATAGAGGAGGACATGCGTATGGCAGTGCATGAACTGAAGTACCCCCGCAAAGTGCAAATCAACGACATTACGGTACGCGACGGATTTCAACACGAGGAGATCTGGATTCCGACGGACGCCAAATTGTTCTATTTGGAAGAATTGATCCTTTGCGGTGTCAAGCATCTCGAAGTGACGAATTTCGGAAACCCGCGCAGCATGCCGCAATTCAAGGATGCCGACGAGTTGTTCAAGCGATTGAGGGATTCCAAGAAACTGTCGCGAGCAGGAGTGAACTGGGACGACGTCACGCTCACCGCGATCACGATCCGAGAAAAGGCGGTCGATCGCGCAATTGTCGCAAGAAAGGACGGCTATGGTCCCGATCGGGTCCTGATGATGGTGTCCACGGATGAAGAGCATCACTTCGCCAACTCCGGCACAACCCTTCCCGATTATTGGCAGGAAGCCAAACGGTGTATCGAGAAGTGCGGAGAAGCGGGCATCAAGATGAACGGGACCGTCTCGACCATTTGGGGATCTCCCATATCGGGGCCCACGAGGCTCGAGGACGCGGTTGAGTTCACGAAACGGTGGCTCCAAATCGGCGCATCGGACATCGAGCACGCGGACCACGACGGAAGCGCTCCCCCGGACCAGGTGTACAAGTATTTCTCCATGATTCTCGACGAGATGCCGGACAAGAAACTCCATGTAGCACATTTTCACGTCACCCGGGGCTGGGGACTCGCCAATGTTCTCGCAGCACTTCAGGCCGGAATCGAGATTTTCGAGGCAACCCTCGGGGGGCTCGGGGGACAGCCTGCGAATTTCATGGATCGTGTGCCCGTGGGAGGCACCGGAGGGTACTACTACCGGGACCCGAATGTGGTGGGGCTTCAGTGCATAGAAGACATGGTCGTCATGATGGACGAAATGGGGATTGAGACGGGAATCGACGTGGATCGGCTCCTTGATCTGGGAACCATGATTGAAAAGACCATCGGACGTCGGCTGAGATCCGAATCCATACTGAACCGCCGCATTCCAAAGGAACCGCGTGAGGAATACAAACGCAAAGGACTGGCCGAACTGAAGCAGAAACTGGGAGAAAAGCCCGGCCAGAAGTATCCGTCCGACTGGTCATAGGCTGTCTCCGGGTGCCTGTGCGGTGCAGTGTCCCATTCCCGGACAGGAGTCCGGTGGGACGGGCATCTTGCCCTTCGCTGACAGGCGAGACGACTACCAAGATTGTTGGACCGACATACTCAATCGTAGGGCGGGCTGAGCCCGCCGCGCCACCAAGATCCCGCGCCACGCGGGAAAGACAGGCATTCCCAGGCGGAGCCTGGGAACGAGATGGACGCAAAACGCGGCCATGTTCCGCATTTTCGTAACACCAAGTATACAGATTGTAGCGTAAAGATCCGTCCAACCGGCCAATCGGCTTACACGTGCACATGAGGAGGTGGGACAATGGGCCCTCTTTGGGAACCATCGGAAGAACGTATCAAGAATGCCAACATTTCTCGATACATAGACTTCGTCAACAAGAGACATTCACTGGATATACGGGATTATCACGGCCTGTACGACTGGTCCATCGACAACAGGGAGTATTTCTGGAGTTGCGTCTGGGATTTCGGCGAGGTTGTTGCGTCCAGGTCGTACGACACGGTGCTGCAGGACTCTCCGACCATGATTGGCGCAAAGTGGTTCCCGGGTTCGCGGCTCAACTTCGCGGAAAATTTGTTGCGATTTCGAGACGACGGGGTGGCTCTGGTTTTCAAGGGGGAAGGTCGGGACACGGTACGAATGACCTATGCCGAATTGTTCGACCAAGTGGCGCGGTTGGCGGCCTCGCTGCGTGCCGCCGGCGTCGTGACCGGCGATCGGGTCGCGGGGTATGTGCCGAACATGATGCAGACGGTGGTCGCGATGTTGGCCTCGGTTTCCATCGGCGCCATCTGGTCGTCCTGTTCGCCTGATTTTGGAATCAAGGGAGTGCTGGATCGGTTCGGACAGATCGAACCGAAGATCCTCTTCACCGCAAACGGGTACTACTACAACGGTAAGGCTCACGATTCCCTGGCCCGTATTTCCGGCATCATAAAGGAACTCCCGGGTATTGAGAAGATCGTCGTGATTCCGTATACGGAGGAGAGGGCCGACATCGACGGTTTGCCCAATGCCGTGCACTATCAGGATTTCATCTCCAAAGAGTCGGGTCTGAACATTGAGTTTGAGCAGCTCCCCTTCGACCACCCGCTGTACATCATGTATTCGTCAGGCACTACGGGTCTGCCCAAGTGCATGGTTCACGGAGCCGGCGGAACTCTTCTTCAGCACCTGAAGGAACATCTCCTTCATTGCGACCTCAAGAGAGAAGACAACATCTACTACTTCACCACCTGCGGTTGGATGATGTGGAACTGGTTGGTGAGCGGGTTGGCGGTGGGAGCGACAATCCTTCTCTTCGACGGTTCCCCTTTTCATCCGGATCCCGGAGCCATCTTTCAGTTCGCTCAAGACGAGCGCATGACCATCTTCGGAACGAGTGCCCGTTACATTGCCGGCGTGGAGAAGGCCGGCGTCAAGCCGAAGGAACAGTACGACCTCTCCAGACTCAAGACCATGTGCTCTACGGGGTCTCCGCTTTCCGAGGAGAGTTTCCGGTTCGTGTACCGCGAAGTGAAGGAGGATCTGGATCTCGCTTCGATCTCCGGAGGAACCGACATCATCTCATGCTTTGCTCTGGGGTGCCCCATCTTGCCGGTCTACGAGGGGGAGCTGCAGTGTCGAGGTCTTGGGATGGCGGTGGAAGCCTTCGGCCCCGACGGCAAGCCGGTGAGGGGGAGGCAGGGGGAACTCGTCTGCACCAAGAGTTTCCCGTCTCAACCGATCTATTTTTGGAAAGACCCGGATTTCAGCAAGTACAAGTCCGCATACTTCGATGTGTTCCCCAATGTGTGGCATCATGGGGATTTCATCGAGATCACCGAACACGGAGGGGTGAAGATCTTCGGGCGTTCGGACGCGACGCTGAACCCATCGGGCGTTCGCATAGGGACGGCCGAGATCTACCGGCAGGTGGAGGCCATGGATGAGATTGCAGACAGCATCGTGGTCGGACAGGATTGGGATAATGACGTGCGGGTGGTGCTGTTCGTACGATTGGCGGAAGGCGTGGAGTTCGACGATGACCTGACGGCCAGGATCAAGAAGAACATTCGCGAGAACACCACACCGAGGCATGTCCCGGCCAAGATAGTGCCGGTTAAGGATATCCCCGTTACGCTCAACGGCAAGAAGGTGGAAATCGCGGTGAGAAACGTGATCGAAGGGAAGCCGGTCACCAACAAGGACGCGCTGGCCAACCCCGAGGCACTGGATCTTTATGCGAACTTAAAGGAATTGCAGACGTGATGGATGAGCCCCTTAGGGGCTCTGGTACTGGGCAGGCATCCCGCGTTCCTCGCGGGACTCCTACTGGCTCATCGTCGGCCGAATCCTACGGTTGCCGGCGAAAAGACATGGTCCAAGAAGGAAGACTGGGCCCCGGCTTTTGCCTGAAAGTCCTCTTCCT
>JAVHLK010000080.1 GCA_031082285.1 Desulfomonilaceae bacterium | reverse complement strand
GCGGGAAAGCAATCTCGACGCGGAAGAAATGTGCGACCGCATTTATGCCACAGAGCACTAAGGGAGATAGTGTGAGGCGTGGCGCCATTGACAGGAAGTTGAAACGCCGCCTCGTTGAGAATCACGCGCATTGCGTCAGGCACTTGAGTTTCTCTCGAACTCGAGGCGGCGTTGGAGGGTGCGCCGCGGCGGTCAAGACATGGATGGGACTTCACACCAGACTCGCCACATGGCGGGTGCAACAATTATGCGGTCGTCATGGCAAGCTGTATAGGCTCACCCCCCGTCAGCATCCCTCTTCGGGGACTACGGGTTTGGGAGTACGTTCGGCCTTGGGAATCGCCTCGTCCCCGTTCTTGGCTTTTAGGGGGGCTGATCCCTCTACCGTGGCCTCGACAGGTACCAGTCCGGCTTCCGCGGTCTTTTCGCCTTCGTACACCGGCAAGTCGGCCTTGATCCACGCACTTGAGCCGCCTTCCAGGTTCCGAGCGTTTTTGAACCCCTGTCGTTCGAGGATGCCCGCGGCCATGCTTGACCGATACGCGGAGTTGCACACGAGCACTACCGGCTGCTCAGGGTCGAGCTTAGATGAGAGCGTAGATAACCGGTCGAGCGGAAGATTGAGTATCGTGCCGATACGAAGGGCCATCCATTCGGCAGGCAGGCGCACGTCCACAATCAGCGGAGCCTTTCCGTCCCTCATCAATGCGTACAGGTCGCGCGGAGTGATGGGATTACCCATGGCAATGGGGCTTCCGGCCTTTTTCCACGATTCCATCGTGATTATGTCGCCCTTGTATCCAACCCGACTGAGTCTGTGACGAGCTTCCTCCAACAGGTCGGCGTCGCCTACCAGAATCAGGTTGGACCCCCATGGGACCATGGTGCCCACCCAGGTCTCAAGGCGTCCTCGTGCCGCAATATTTACGGAATTGGGAACATGACCTTCCGCATAGGCCCTGGCATCCCGCAGATCCACCACGTAATGCTTATCGGGGTCGGTCAATTCCACGGAGGGCTCAAGCTCCTTGGGCAGCGGAGCGTCCCAATCCACCGGGGGCGGTCCCTCACGGTTCATCTTCGCATTGTATTGAAAATATTGAGGCGCCTCGGGAAGACCCTGCAGCACCAGAGCGATAAACTCTCCTTTTCCTTTCGCTTTCAGGTAGGGGTTCGTCTTCTTCTCCTCACCGATGGTTGATTTCGGTTCCTTGCTGAGGTTTGCGCCACAGAGGGAACCTGCTCCATGGGCAGGGAAAATCATGACGTCGTCCGGAAGTTTTGACAGCTTGTCGGTCCATGAATCGTACATGGCTGCAGCAAGCCACGCCGCGGACACCGTTCCCTCGAGAAGGTCCGGTCGGCCCACGCTCCCCACGAAGAGCACGTCGCCGGTGAACAGAAGTTTGGGAGCATCGGAATTTTCCTTGGAATACACCGCGCAACATTGTCCGTCGGGAGTGTGTCCCGGAGTATCCAGAAACTTCAGCGTCGCACTGCCCACGTTGACGGAGGATTTCTCGTCGACCGCGTTGATCGGGTAGCCGGCACCCGACTTATGGCTTTGGTAAATAGGAACGTTCAGTGCCTTTTTCATCTCAGTATGGCCGGCGATGAAATCGGCATGTGAGTGGGTCAGATAGACCCCTTTGATGCGTGCACCCTCCTTCTTGGCTGTTTCCAGGTAGAAGGAAACGTCACGAACCGGATCAACCAGCAGGGCTTCTCCTTGGCTGACAAGCAGGTAGGAGTACACGGACAGCACAGGCAGAGTAATCTGTATCACTTTGAATCCGGGAAACGCGTACGAATCCACTATTCTGTGCATGGACGCATCCGATCCATGCGTCGCGGATTCCGAATCCTTAATTTCCGCCCCCCATGCCGTGTTGAACGGAGCAGCAAAGATACAGATCAGTAGGAAAAACAAGAATCGCTTCATTTTTTCAATTGCCTCCTCTCTCTTATTAACATGCGTTCACTTCCTCAATAATAAATTTTCCCGTTAAAATCCAAGGACGTACGTTTGAGCCACGGAAACCATTCTACTGTAATGTGCGATGGTTTGCAATCCGGTGATGCCCGGATCTTTTCGGATCACGGCTCCCGCTCTTGTTTCTCTTTCTGATCCCATTCGTGTGTTCAGTCACGCAGTCCGCCACCGTTGAACTGACCTGCCCCCCGTCCCGCGGGTAACACGTGCGATCTCTTCGGCCTTTATGCCGCATATGAACATCAACGCACACCGCCCGGCGGAGGTTCTGCTTGACTTCATGGACCGAAGGGGGTACCGTGATGTTTCCTGAGGATATTTCTGTTGTACATTGGGGCTGTTGACGACTTTCGCTCGGACGAGGAAGCGGGACGGCGAATATGTTCGCGTGATCCCGCCGGTGGACCGACGAGATCAGTCGGACACATGGTGTTGTGAAGTGATTGAGTTGTCGAGGATTTCAGACGGGATCGCTCGTCGCGACGAAGAACGACTCCATTCCCGGTGTTCGGCACGGCCGATAAAGTGCAATGCCCGTTGACCAGTGCGCTGCTGTTGTGCCATGGCGGTAAGGGAAATCCGAAGTCCTTGTTCTTCGATTCGAGAGAATCTTTTTTCACGTTAGGGGTGTTGGAGGAGGCAAGTGGTGCGGCTGCTCGACGCGAAGGTCGTTGGACGCGACGGTGCGTTCCGTTTGTCTTTGCTCGGCACTATTCTGCTGTTCATGTCGTGGCTGCCTACCGGAACCGCTTCCGCGCAGGTTGCCGACCCGTATCGAACCGGGACGACACTTGATACCCTTCCCACCTTTGGTCTTGCAGACGTTTTTCGTGGATTGCCCTCCGTGGGTTCCGTGGATCGGTATCTTCGAGACGGGGTGATCACGTTTTATGTGGGCAAGATCCACAGCATGGCAAGGCATACCCGTTACGAATTGGAAAGTACGGGTGCCGTGGTCCCCCTCATTAGACACGTAAACTACATCTGTGCACAGTACGGCGTTTGGCTGGGAGCGGCACTGAAAATGCCGCTGAGCGAAGGCCTCGGGTTAAATGCAGAAGGTTGGAAGCTTGTACCGGTCCGCCGAGAGGCGTATGGGACGTATTTTCACAACCAAGATCCTCCGAGACCGGGAGACTTGCCGAGCGCAATGGACTTCTGGCGCGAATGGATCCCCGACACGGACGCGTGGTTCGGTGATGTGTTCCTAACGGTCAGCCCGGGACTCGACGGCTACGTAAACGGCCTATGGGCGGTCTGCGGAGGTCGGTACGATCATTACGGCAGGGTCCTGCATCATTCTTTGTCCCGCGGACTCAACCTCGCTTCGGCCAAGGACGAAATGGAGATGACCGTCCGCATGCTCATACCCTACATAGGGGTTCAGGTCGGTCGTGACGGGACGCGATACGACATGACGGTGAGGATGGTAGGCACACCGATCGTTCTGGGAGGCCTGCAACATGGGGAGACATTCGGCGGAATTGGTGCGAGGGACGAGGGTTGGTTCCAGTTTCACGTACCTCGGGGTTATTGGGCGGAACTCTTTGTGGACGCGGGCGTGCAGTTGACGGAACGGATCTCCCTCGGAGGTTTTCTTAAGATGACGACCATGACCTTGATGTCCAATGCCGACGTAACGCGTCATTCGATGGGGGACGGGTCGACACGGAACGAAAACTACGACCTCATTTATAGACGTCTGATGTACACGTTCGGAGCCAGGGCCGCCTTGCGCTTCTGAGAGGATTTATGTCCCGGCCGACGTACGTGTGCACCTCAGCGGGTCGTACATGGACGTACCGGGGGCAAATGACGGGATCACAAGAGAAACGGTTGCGCCGCAATGAAGAGTTCCTTTGCAGCCTTTGTGAAGGCGGTGAAGACCTTGAGGATGGCTCGGCGTCTGCAGTGGCTGCGGGCCGCGTCTTTATAGGAAACCGATTCTTGTGGAAATTCACGGGAGAGCCGACATGGCACAATGGCCTTTACCAGCTAAGCACACGTTTTCCCTAATATGGTGTCGAAGTTACGGTAAAATTCCCTGCTTTGGCGGCGCCGGCCTTCACGCGTTCCGCGGGATTTCTTTTCCGCGAACGTCCGAACGCCGGGACGCGACCGAGCTTTTACAAGAATACGTGACCGCATTCAGGAAATTGTATACTAAGTTCCTTCTCTTGGCACTCTTTGTGTGCGGATTCCCTCATGCGTCTCAGGCCTGGGAATTCGAGATGACCGGACAGATTCAGCAGATTTTTGAACAATATAGCCAGTCCGCCGACATGCGCGGATTCTTTGGACCGTCCGATGTGGACAATCAGTTCACCGGCGGACGCCTCGCATCCGTGAATTCGTATCTCGGGCATCGCCTCGCGGCCACCACCGCTTCGGGAGGCGACGGCACAACCCAGTATCAGTATTTGGACGTGTTCACCAACCTTCGGATCAACCCCGCGGTCAGTTTTCGAGGACACTACCATTTGGGCGAATTCCTGAGAGGCAGGAATTCCGGGTACAGGATAGGTACAAGGCCGGGAACACGGGTTGCGGCTTCGGACGGTCAGTGGACCATGTGGTGGGTAACCGGACAACTGCCTATCGGCACGGTGGCGTTTGGAAAGCGACCTAAGGCATTCGGCATGGGCCTGGCATCCAGTGGAGACGGCGGAGACACATCGACGGAGACCCTCTTGTTGCTCACACATTTTGGCCCATTGAGGGTAGGGGGAGGGTTGTACCTCTCGAGAAGGGCGGATCTGGTCTACTGGAATCCGGACGACAAGAACAACATGCGCCAAAACAATTTCGAGACTTTTGTCACGTATCGACGAGGCAATCTGGACATCGGATTCGAGGCGGACATCGAGTACACTCACCAGGGAGGTGAAGGGCAACTCGCTCCCGGAGGGACCAAGACCATTGTTGCAAGCGATCGTGTGAGCGCGACCTATGACGCGTACGTGAAGTACTATGACGGAAGATTCTTTTTCAATGCCGAGGCGGTTTACGACGATCACTGTATTCGCCGTCTGCAAAACACAAATGTTCCCGACGCAATGGATGGCCGCGGCAGCAGATTCAGTACCGATTACATCGAATCGCTGCGTTACGCGGCCGAATTCGGCGTGGCCGCAGGCCCCGGGATGCTCAGTTTCTTGTATGCGTATTTGCCCGGAGCGGATCGCAGGAACGGGGTTCTCATCCACAAGCAGGCCTTTCTTCATAAGACGGGCTACAATGTGTTCATTCCCTATAGTTACCTGTTGGGATACGCGTACGGTGCCGGAGTCGGGGCTTTTGACCTCAATGGATACGGATTCTTGAACGACGCCGTGGTCAAGGCCGTGCGGGTCGATTACGCGGTCGCCGCCAATTTGAATTTGTACGCCACTTTTCTTAAGGCCGACCGAGCCGGCCACGGCTATGGCTGGGGCTTCATCGACCTTGACGACCGTGAGACCATCCCCGACCCGACAGGCGCGAATGTGGGCGGCGTTCCCTTACAAATCAGTAACCCGAATTTCGGGCAGGTATTGCTCAGGAACCTGGATGAAGTCAGCGGCAGACGAATCAACGCATTTGACATCACGGCCCCCAATATCCCCGACACCGACCTTGGTTGGGAATTCACGGTCGGCATGGACTGGGAGATTCTGTCCGGATCGCGGGTGAATCTTCGATATGCGTATTGGGTGCCGGGTAAATGGTTTAGCTATGCCTGCGTGGACAAGAGCGTTGCCAACCGTGGAGCGCCCAATTGGGGAGTCAACCCGGACAGACTGATCTCAGGCGTTATGGCGTGGTCGCTCACCTTGCTCCAATCGTTTTAGCGTGATTCGGCCCGAATCTCCACGACACCTGAGCGTGAAGGGGCGATGAACCGTCACTTTCTACTCGCCCGTAATTCCAGCCGCGCAACGATCCGTGGCGCACCATTAGTATGAGTATCGGACGGCACAAATTCCCGGCACGAACCATTTCGTGATGACCGCCAGTCAGTCTGTAGGTGAACCTCGCGGACCTGCCGCGCGGGGATTGTCCGCAATCCGCCGCGGCGTCCACCACCGTCTCAAGAGCAGGAACACCGCTACGAGGGCCGTTGCCCCTCTTCCCATCGCCATGATCGACATTGCCCCTTTCTTTTCGGAATGAATGCCGCATGTTCTTCATGTGAAAAGGTCATTGACCGGGAGAGATAGATGAGGAACGAGCGGTCGTGAATTTATGCCGATGCGTTTTGGTGCCGGCCGCAAAACCAGAGATATTCCGTGGAGAAAGAAAATGACAAAGAGCAAGACTTTCATAACGGCTTTACTCTGCGCCGTTCTTGTAGTTTATTCTACGTCGTCCCTTGCCGAGGACGGACTCATTGAGGCGGCGAAGGAAGGCGACACGAAAGGCATCGCAAGGCTGCTGTCCGAAGGACACGACGTGAATAAAAAGACCGAAGAGGGTGTCACGGCGCTGATGACTGCTGCTTTCTTCGGGAAGACGGACGCAGTGAAATTACTCTTGGATAACAAGGCCGAGCCAAACGCCATCGACAATACCGGAGAGACCGCACTCCTGAAGGCCGCCGTCGCGGGCCGGCGCGACGCGGCCGACCTTCTCATCGAGGCCGGTGCCGGAGTAAATGCGGCGCAGGAGACCGGGATCACGCCACTCATGGGCGCTTCCTATGAGGGCGACGCCGCACTGGTCGAATTACTCCTGAAGAACGGCGCCAAGGTCAACGTTCGGGACAAGACCGGAGAGACCGCACTCATGAAGGCCGCGGCGCGTGGACACGTGGACGTGAGCGGAATTCTACTGGACCACGGATCTGGTGTCGACGAAACGCAGAAGGACGGCATCTCTGCGCTGATGACCGCGGCTTTTCACGGCCGGGACGATCTGGTGGAGCTGCTGCTGAAAAGGGGAGCCGCGGTAAACTTGAGCGATAAGACCGGTGAAGTCGCGCTCGTCAAAGCAAGTGCAAGAGGACATATCCAGGTTGCACGCCAACTGCTTGCGCGAGGCGCCGAGGTGGACAAGCAGGAGTCCAATGGAATGACTCCGCTTATGATTGCGGCGTTCAACGGTCATTCCGCGCTGGTAGAGTTGCTCCTCAAGTCGGGCGCCAGTGTGAACAAAGAGGACAAGACCGGCGAGACAGCGCTGCTCAAGGCCGCAGCCGCAGGCAGACTCGACGCGGTGAAGGTGCTCCTCGAGAAGGGAGGTGCGGCAGTAAATGCTGCGCAAAAAGATGGTGTCACGCCGCTCATGGTGGCGGCACATGCGGGCCACGCGGAGGTTGTGGACTTGTTGATGGAACAAGGCGCCGATCCGGGCTTACGCACAAAGAGCGGAAGTACGGCTCTCGAGTTGGCTGAAAGAGGCGGACACGGCAATCTGGCCAAACTTCTAAAGAAGAAGGCCGGCCGGTAAGAAGTCTTAGTACCAACTTCAGTGCGTTTCCAAAGGTTTCGCGCGGCTCAGCTCCGTCGCATGGGCATCCTTGAGCCTTTTTCTTCCAAATGTCCGGTAAATCACCACGTAGAAAAGTGGGATGAAAAAGATCGCCAGAGACGTCGCCGTTATCATGCCTCCAAGTACGCTGGTGCCGATGGCCTTTTGTGCCCCGGCGCCGGCACCGGCGGCCAAAGCAAGGGGGAGGACGCCGAATCCGAAGGCAAGTGAGGTCATGATGATCGGGCGAAACCGCAGTCGTGCTCCTTCCAGGGTGGCTTCGATCAACCCCATTCCCTCTTCCAGCTTGGATTTGGCGAAAACCACGATCAGGATTGCGTTCTTGGTGGTTAAGCCCAGCGTAGTGAGGAGCCCGATCTGAAAATAGACGTCGTTGGGCAGACCCCGGAACGTCGAGGCCAACACTCCTCCCAGGACCCCCAGAGGAAAGGCCATCACGATCGAAATGGGCAGCGTCCAGCTCTCGTAGAGAGCCGCAAGGACGAGAAAGATGACGAGCATGGAAAACGCGTACAGCGCCGGCGCCTGTCTGCCGGCGAGCCTCTCTTGGAAGGAAAGTCCGGTCCAGTCGAAGCCGATGCCTTGGGCCAGTTTCGAGGCCATTTCTCCCATGGCCTTCATCGCCTCGCCGGAACTCCTTCCCGGTGCCGCCTCACCCCAGAAGTTTATGGAAGGAAACGCGTTGTAGCGCTCCAACCTGGGTGACCCGGAAGACCAATGCCCTGAGGCAAAGGAAGAAAACGGAACCATGGCGCCCGTGTTGTTCCGCACATACAGCTTTTCCAGATCCTTCGGCAACATGCGATACGGCGCGTCCGCCTGTACGTATACGCGCTTCACTCGTCCGCCTTGAATAAAGTCGTTGACGTAGGCACTGCCGAAAGACGCCGCCACGGTATTGTGAATCGCACTGATTGGAAGTCCCAGGGCCCCCGCCTTTTCCCAATCCACATCGACACGATATTCGGGCACGTCTTCAAGACCGTTGGGGCGAACCCTATTCAATATAGGATTTTCCTCGGCCATGTCGAGCATCTGGTTGCGGGCCGCCATCAGGGCTTGGTGACCCAGGCCTCCACGGTCCTGTAACTGAAAGTCAAAACCCTTGGATTGGCCCATTTCGATGACGGCCGGAGGCGTGAAAGCGTACACCATGGCAGTGGGGATCCGAGAAAAGGACTTCATGGCCTTTCGGACCAGGGCGTCGGCCTTGAGCTCCGGGCGATCGCGAAGATCCCAGTCCTTGAGCTTCACAAACGCTAAACCGACATTCTGTCCCCTGCCGGAAAAGCTGATTCCGGCAATGGTCATGATCGACTCCACGGCGTCTTTCTCTCCCACCAGGAAATAGTCCCGCACCCCGTCCAGGACATTCATGGTCTGCTCCAGGGTCGAATTGGCCGGAAGCATTGCCTGGACGAAGAGGACGCCCTGATCTTCGTCAGGGAGATACGCGGACGGCATCCTGTTGAACAAGAAGGCCATGATTGCCGTGATCAATAGGAAGATCAATAGGTAACGCCCTTTCGCGGCGACGGAATGACGTACGAGTCTCAGGTACAGTTCCCGGCCGCGCGAAAACGAGCGGTTGAACCATCGAAAGAAGGGGCGCAGGAAAAAGATGGTGTGTTCCGACGGGTCATGCCCTGCAGAGACCGGCTTGAGCAGGGATGCGCAGAGAACCGGGGTCAGGATCAGAGCCACCGCTACCGAAAGGAGCATGGATGCGATAATGGTCACCGAGAACTGACGGTAGATGACGCCTGTGGAGCCTCCAAAAAACGCCATGGGACCGAACACTGCGGAGAGCACAAGCCCGATTCCGATCAGCGCGCTTGTGATTTCGTCCATGGACTTGGCAGTGGCTTCTCTGGCCGAGAGCCCTTCGTCGCGCATGATCCGTTCCACATTTTCCACCACCACAATGGCGTCGTCCACCAGCAGGCCGATGGCCAGGACCATTGCAAACATGGTCAGCATGTTGATGGAGTATCCGAAAAAACCCAGAGCGGCAAAGGTTCCCAGAATCACGACCGGTACCGCGATGGTCGGTATCAGGGTGGCCCGAATGTTTCCCAGGAACAAGTACATCACCAGGAAGACAAGCAGAATCGCCTCGAAGAGCGTCTTGATCACCTCATCGATGGCCACCCTGATGAAAGGGGTCGTGTCGTACGGGTACACGACCTGCATGCCCGCCGGGAAGTATCGGCTCATCTCCTCCAGTTTCGTCTTGATCGCATTGGCCGTGTCCATCGCGTTGGCCCCGGCGGCCTGCCGGATGGCCAAGGCTGCCGCAGGCTTGCCGTTGTAAGAATTCACGACATCATAGTTCTCCGTACCAAGTTCCGTCCTGCCCACATCCTTGATCCGTACGATGGATCCGTCCGGATTCGTGCGCACCGGGATGGACGCAAACTCATCCGGCGTCTTCAGGAGGTTCTGGACCACAATCGACGCGTTCATCCGCTGGCCGTCCACCGCGGGGGTCCCGCCGAACTGGCCCGCGGACACCTCGACGTTGTAGGTCTTGAGCGCCGTGACAATGTCTTCGACCGTGAGGCGATAATTGGTCAGCTTGTCGGGGTCCAGCCACACCCTCATGGCATACTGGGAGCCGAATACCTCGACCTCGCCGACCCCCGGCACGCGCGACAGCACCTTCTCCAGGTTGGACTGGGCATAGTCTCTCAGGTCATTCCCATCCATACTCCCGTCTTCCGAGATGAGGCCCACGATGATCAAGTAGTTCCTGGTGGATTTACTGACCTTCACGCCCTGGCGCTGGACCTGGTCGGGCAGGTTTGCCATGGCCAACTGAAGCTTGTTTTGAACCTGGGCCCACGCAAGGTCCGGATCGGTTCCCGGGGCAAAGGTCAACTGGATGCGAGAGGCGCCTGCCGAATCACTGGAAGCGGACATGTACAGCATCTTGTCGAAACCGGTCATCTTCTGCTCGATAATCTGAGTGACGCTGTTTTCGACCGTCTCGGCAGATGCGCCCGCATAAAAGGAGTCAATCGCGATGGATGGAGGCGCGATGGGCGGATACTGTGATATGGGCAGATTGTAGATCGCCAGGCCGCCGGCCACCATTATGATGATCGCGATGACCCACGCAAACACCGGACGATCCAGAAAGAATCTCGACAACATCGAACGCCTCCGTTAGTTCACCATTTCGGCCTGTCCGCCGGTATTGCCGGGTCGCGCACCCGCTTTCCGTGCGGCATCGACAGGGATAACCTTCACGGTGGCGCCGGGTCGGACTCTTTGGATCCCCTCGACGACAATACGGTCTCCCGATGAAAGACCCGACGAGACGAGCCACTTGTCTCCGATGGCTCGATCGAGAACGAGCCTCCTCTGCTGAATCTTTCCCTCCGCGTCCACGGTCAGTGCCGTGGGATTGCCTTTGGGATCGCGGGCGACCGCTTCCTGAGGCACGAGTATGGCCTGCTCGTTGGTACCTTCTTTTACGATCGCCCTCACGAACATGCCGGGCAGCAGATCACCCTCCGGGTTCGGGAACACAACCCGCAGGACCACGGAACCGGTTGTCGGATCGACCGTGACGTCGCGGAACTGAAGCACACCCTGGTGCGAGTACAACGTACCGTCGTTGAAGAGGAGCCCGACCTTGCTCTGGTTTGTTCCGTTTTGATTGAGGCGGCCGTCCGCCAGGTGCCGCTTCAATCGCAAGAGTTCGGTGGTCGATTGGAGCACGTCCACGTAAATGGGGTCCAATTGCTGAATGGTCGACAGGGCAAGGGGCTGATACGCAGTCACAAGCGCGCCGTCCGTCACGTTGGACTTACCGATGCGGCCGGAGATGGGCGCGGTGACGCGGGTGTAGCCCAAGTTGATGCGCGCGGTTTCAACCGCTGCTTTCCAATACTCAATATCGGCTTCCGCATGCTTCAGCGACGCCTCCCGGTCGTCATAGTCCTGGCGACTTACTGCCTTTTCAGCGAGAAGCGCCTTGTATCGCTCGGCCCTGGACCGTACAGCCGGCAGGTTTGCCTCCGACTTTGCCAGTGCGGCCTTTGCACTGTCGAGCGCCGCCTGAAAGGGCGCGGGATCGATCTGATAGAGAACCTGGCCTGCCTCCACATCGGAACCTTCCCTGAAGAGGCGTTTCTGAATGATGCCGTTGACCTGCGGGCGGATTTCCGCGACCAGGTACGAACACGTGCGGCCCGGAAGTTCAGTCGTGAGGACCAGTTCCTGAGGGTGGACCGTCACCGTGGCCACTTCCGGAATGACGGCAGGCCGGGATTCCTGCGGACTGCCGCACCCGCCGCTGAAAAGGATGCCCACAAGAGGCACTAAGACCATGCTCCATCGAAGCACTCTGCAAACGGTTCCACGGGTGTGCATGAAAGACCTCGTATGTTTCGATACCGGGTTGAGTCCTCAAGACCACATGTCAGATCGAAGTTTCCGCTCCACTGCCGGCGGGCATCCTTCCTCAGTGCGCAGTCATCGCGTCTGAGCCGAACAAACGCCGTTCCGGGACATGGAGAAAATGCCGTTGAGATTATCCATGATGACGCAACGGATCGCTTCCAAGTTATCGGGATTGTATTGGTCCCAGTTTAGTGTCCGCTTTATCGAGCTTGGTGAGACGTTGAACACTTGTATTTGACCCATGATCGAAAAGACGCGGAGCCTGACTTCAAGATCGTCCTCATTCCGACCCACAATCCGGGCTACCAAACCGAACAGGACCTGGTCCAAAGGTCTCATGAAACCGTCGAAGAGAATATCGAACGCCTGAGTCGGGCAAAGTTGTTCGCGAAAAATGATCTTGAGCCATTTACCGGTCTCCGGAAGAGCGAGTAAACGGGTGATGAAGAATTCCAGCAACTCGCACAACAGGTTGAAGCTCTCCTCTTTGGTAAGTTCATCTCCGTCCAGTGATTCTTGAACCTTAGCCATTCGCGGTCCAAGGAATTGGCCGACATGTTGGACGATCTGTTCGGCAACCGCGAGGTAAAGCCCTTCTTTGCTGCCGAAATAGTATTTGATCGCAGCCAGATTGACCTCAGCTCGTTCTGCAAGCATGCGCGTGCTCACTCCGTCAAAGCTGTATTGACCGAATAAGTCGAGAGCTGTTTCAATGAGTCGCGTTCGCGGGTCATCGGCAAGCATCTATTTTCCCTTTGCGCACGAGTACGGGGCCTCCTTGAAAGCACCATTGGACCAGGGTACTACGCCTCTGCATCGGCTTGTCCGGCAATCCGATCCGGACGCGACATGGGGCCGCGCATGGAACAGGGAGACCTGCCGGACTGAGTCTCTCTCGTTTCGGCAAGTTCGGAGGATGTCGCAGTTCCCGGCACATGGAACCGAGAGAGCACGTATGCACTGTTGATTCTAGCAAGACCGCGCCAATAAATCAAACGATTGTTTCAATTGGTTCCGCGTCGTGCTTCCGCCTGGTTGCCTCGGACCGGTGGACGCGGCCCCCGGCCGAAATCGCGTGCAGGTGAGGGTTCTCCCTCAATTCAGTGCGCCCGTCTGGTCATTTTCGTCGGCATCGGGTATAGTAGCGCCGTGCCCATATTCACAAATGGGGAGGCCTGGATGCGACCGGTAGTCTTGATCGTGGGAACGCTGGACACCAAGGCCGGAGAAATAGCCTTTCTCCGAGAGCGAATAACCGCAGGCGGCTGTGATGCGATTGTCATGGATGTGGGGGTGTTCTCTCAGTCGGAGTTGGATCCCGACATTCCTCGTGACCGCGTGGCAGAGGCTGCGGGAAGGTCGGTGCGCGAGATCCTCGATTTGAAGGACCGCAAGCTTGCCGTCTTCACCATGATGAAGGGAGGCGCGGTTCTTGCCCGACAGCTCCTCGAGGACGATCGGGTATCCGGGGTAGTCTCCTGTGCGGGAGGCACCGGCACGCACATTGCCGCGGGGCTTATGAGGAGCTTGCCGGTGGGTGTGCCCAAGTTGATGGTTTCCACGGTTGCATCTAGGGATGTGAACCCTATTGTGGGCGACAAAGACATCACGCTCATGAATTCGGTGGTCGATCTCTTCGGCGACAACTACCTTACCAGACGCGTGTTGGCGCAGGCCGCGGGAGCAATAGTCGGCATGGTGACCGCGCCCGAGGTTCACGGATCCGGCAGGCCCGTCATTGCGCTGACGACATTCGGACCGCTCAATGACGCGGCAATGACCTCGACGACAATGTTGGAAGATTTGGGTTACGAGGTGGTACCGTTCCACGCGGTCGGAGCCGGCGGCATGGCCATGGAGGCCATCATCGAGCAAGGCGTGATCGACGGAGTACTGGACCTTGCACTTCACGAACTCGCGGACCATCTCTATGCAGGCTACTGCGGAAACATAGACCGACGGAGGCTCGCCACCGCGGGACCCAAGAAAGCCCCTCGGGTGGTGCTTCCCGGGGGGCTGGACATCATCGCGTTTGAGACGGTGTCGCGGGAAGGCGTGCCGGAGCAGCTTCGAGACCGAAAGTTTGCGCCCCACGATTTCCGGTCCTTCGTCAGGACGAGTGCACGCGACTATGAACGTCTCGCCGAGGACGTAGCCGAGCGCCTCGGACGATTGGAATCGCCGGTGACGTTTATTGTTCCCCTTCAGGGATGGTCCAAGGTGGACATGGAAGGGAACTCGTTCTACGAACCTCATACCAACGAAATCTTCATCGAAAAGGTGAGGCATCTTCTGCCTCCCGGAGTAAAGATGCTCGAAACCGACTCCAACATAAACAACGTTCAGTGCGTCAAGCTCGCCGTGGATGAGCTTCTTTACTTGATGGACGGCAACGTCGATCGGTAACCCCGGCTGCGGGACAAGTAGCTTGCCGCGCGGTTCAAGCGCGGATATCCTGGTGAATATTCTCACTGTCGTACGCGGTGGCGAACCATGGAACAGCCGATATTTCGTGCCGTAGAACTCCTTGACATGGCCGTTGAAATAGAGCTCCGGGGCCTTGAGTTCTATGAGGCGTGCCTGGCACGTGCCGAGCATCCACAAGTGAAGCAAGCCCTTCAATTCATGGCGAAGGAGGAAGCCCGGCATGGGGAGATCTTCACCCGGATGAAGGAGGGGCAGGTACTCTACGAGCTTCCCGAATCCTATCCCGGTGAAATGCGCGCGTACCTGGCCGGTTTCGTGAGCGACAAGGTATTTCCTTCAGCCGAAGATCACCCGAAGGCCATGTCGCTCGACGACACCGATCGAGTCATCGAAACTGCGATCGAGTTCGAAAAACGCTCGATCCTGTTCTATTCCGCAATGAAGCAGGTGATTCGTCCGTCGGAGGGAAAGATTGTGGAGCAGGTCATTACGGAAGAGCATTCGCACATCCGACGCCTGCTCGCCCTCAGAAAAGACCTGGAAGGTTCAGGGAGTACCGCGGACGAGGGGAGGGGGTGAGGCATGGCTCCACTCAAGCAAGTCGTGTCTTCCGAAGGACTGTTCGACATGCTGCGGGAAGCGATGAAAGAGCTGCCCGTCATTGCTCCCGCGGAGAGGAAAGACCAGCCGGGCTTCCATCATTTCGCAAGGCTCCAACAGGCGGAGGACTTCGTGCCGGACTATGTGACCACGACCCTTCCGCCAAAGAAGGCATTCTTTCAACCGTCCGAAACCCTGTTCACATTCACGACGGACCAGCCCCCCGCATTGGAACTGGTCAGCGATACTGAACATTTCGTCCTTGCCGGTGTGCATCCGTGCGATCTCGCGGGGTTGGACGCGTTGGACCTTGCCTATTCGCAACCCCCTGCCGAGGTGCGGTGGCCCGCGGACAGAGGCCTCGCGACCGTTGTGGGTATTGATTGCATGCCCGACGACTACTGCTTCTGTTCCTCGGTGGGAACCTGCCTGACTCGCCAGGGTTGCGATCTGTTTCTCACCAAGGTGGACCGCGGCTACCTGGCTGAAGTGTACACGCCGGCCGGAGATACGATGCTTGCGAAGGTACGCACGTGGGAGCCCACCGAAGCCGACATTCGTGACGCGGAGCAATGGCGTGAGAGAAAGGTTGAACGGATGACCGCACATCTGGAGGCCGACCCGGCCGAAATTGCCGACCTCCTGGAGGCCGGCGGCCTCGCCCACCTGTGGAAAGAGACGGCCGAACGGTGCTACAGCTGCGGATCATGCAATACCACGTGCCCGGCATGCTTCTGCTTCGACATGCACGACGAATTCGATCTCTCTCTCAAGACCGGTATCCGCAGGCGCACCTGGGATTCCTGTCAGTTGTTGGAATTCGCTTTGGTAGCAGGAAGACACAACTTTCGACAAGAACGTGAGCAACGGGTCAGGCATCGTTGGCATCGAAAATTCCTTTATCTTTACAGAAGGTTAGGGCGGGCGTACTGCACCGGCTGCGGTCGATGCAGTCGCGCGTGCACCGCGGACATCAACCTGGTGGACGTAACCAACGCGTTGATCGCTCACGCAAGGAAGGCGGCCGACCATGCCTGATCGTTTGGTGCGGGCTCCTTACCCCATGACCAAGGTCTTCTATCGTCCCGCACTGGCGCAAGTACTCCGCGTCGACCAGCTCACGCAATCCGAGAACCTGTTGGCACTGCGAATGGGCACCGGAGAGCCGCTCAACCATGAGCCGGGGCAGTTCGTTCAAGTGTCCCTGTTCGGTTACGGAGAAGCTCCGATCTCGATTTGTTCGTCACCCAAAGGGAAAGAAGGGTTCGAGATCTGCGTCAGAGAGGTGGGGACGGTCAGCGGCGCGATCCACGATCTGGAGCCCGGTGATTGGATCGGCATACGGGGACCGTACGGACGAGGGTTTCCGGTCGTCGAGCTGGAGGGAAAGGACGTGCTCATCGTCGCGGGCGGGATCGGGATGGCCCCGTTGAGATCGTTGGTCGGCCACATCCGCGACAACCGCCGGCGATACGGTCGCATCATCGTGGTGTACGGGGCGAAGAATCCGGCGGCGATCCTGTTCAAGAACGATCTGAAAGTCTGGTTCGAGGACGAAGGTATCGAACTATACGTGACCGTGGACTCACCGGACGAATCCTGGACGGGGAGATCGGGCGTCGTAACATCGATTATAAGGGACCTGGATCTTGGATCCTCCGCTTCCATGAACGCGGTGGTGGTGGGGCCTCCCGTCATGTACCGCTTTGTGGCCATGGAACTGTTTCGCCATGGATTGACGGAAGACCGCATCATCTTTTCATTGGAACGACGCTTCAAATGCGGTATCGGCAAATGCGGTCACTGTCAGGTCAACGATCTGTACGTCTGTCGAGACGGGCCCGTGTTCCGGTATTCGGAGCTTCTCGGTCGCTCCGAAGCCGTTGAAGTTTGGGCTCCGGAAGAACAATAGTACGGACGACTTGAAGGAATAGGCTCACAATGCCAAGCTCATCGAAACCCAAAGCGGCTTTCTTTGATTTCGCGTGCTGCGAGGGCTGCCAGCTGACGGTGCTCCAACTCGAGGAGACGCTTCTGGACTTGCTCGAGCATGTGGATATCGTCACCTGGCGAGAAGTCATGACCGGTGAGAGCGAATCCTACGATGTGGCCTTCTGTGAGGGGAGCATCACCAGAGAGCGTGATGTGGAGCGCATCAAGAAGATTCGAGAAACGGCCGGCATCCTCGTTACCCTGGGCTCCTGCGCAGGCATTGGGTGTCACAATGCGGTGAGGAACAAGTGGCCCGTCGAGGAACTCCTGCAAAAGGTGTACGGCACGGAAGAGGTGGTGAGCGACGCCATTCCCGCACGTCCGATCACTGCCGTGGTCCCCGTGGATTACCAGGTCCTCGGGTGTCCCATCAGTCTGCCCGAGTTCGTCTCCGTGTTCAAACACGTGCTTACCGGGAGGAAATACTACCCCCCCAATCAGCCCGTGTGCGTCGAGTGCAAGCTCAACGATTACCTGTGCGTGTACGAGAAGGGAATGATCTGCCTGGGGCCGGTTACCAGGTGCGGTTGCAATGCGATCTGCACCTCACGAGGCGATGCGTGCCACGGTTGCCGGGGACTCATAGAGAATGCGAATCTCAATGCCATGGTCAAGGTGTTCACCGAGATGCGGAAACTGCACCCCATCATGGATGCGGTTGCCGACAGGCACCGGCCGACGCTCGAGCAGATACGACGAAGGTTCGCCGTGTACAATAACTGGCCCGAATTGAAGCTTGAGAGGGGCACGACGCATGGTGCGTGACGCGAAGATCAATGTGCACCACCTCACTCGTGTGGAGGGCCACGGAGACATCGTGGCCGAGATCCGGGACGGGCGCCTCGAAGACGTGAAGTTTGCGGTCGTGGAAGCCCCGCGGTTTTTTGAATGTTTCCTCCAGGGGCATTCGTACGAAGAGGTGGTTCATATCGCGCCGAGGATATGCGGGATATGTTCCGTGTCCCATAAGAGTGCGGCCCTGAAGGCCACCGAGTCCGCGTTGTCCGTGGAGGTCTCCCGACAGACCCGGCTTCTCAGACTTCTGGCGTTCAACGGCGAGGTCATCGGCAGCCACATCCTGCACGCATACTTCCTCGCGTTACCTGACTTCTTCGATGCACCGAGCGTATTTCCTCTTGTACAGACTCACAAAGACTCGGTTCTGAGAGGCATGCGCTTGAAGCGCCTCGGTTACGACATCTGTGAGGTAGTGGCCGGAAGGCACACGCATCCGGTGGGCATGATCGTGGGCGGATTCACGTGTGTTCACTCCGAGGACGACTTGATCGCGTTGCGGGAACGGATCGTTCAGGGCCTGGAGGACATGAAGGAAACCGTGAGGCTCTACAAGAGCATCACAATCCCGCAGTTCGAGCGGGAAACGGAATACGTGTCGTTGACCCACCCCGACCGCTATCCGTTCTACGAAGGTGCGATTCACTCCAGCGAGGGACGTACCATCTCAACATCGGATTACCGCACCGCGATCCGCGAATACGTGGTTCCTCATTCCACGGCGAAGCATGCGAAATGGAATCGACGCGAATACATGGTGGGTGCATTGGCCAGAGTCAACAACAACTTCAAACTGCTCAGCCCCACTGCACGACAAGCGGCCCGCGACCTTGGGCTCGAAGTTCCGTGCCACAATCCCTTCATGAACACCGTTGCCCAGGTGGTGGAATCCATGCACTGTCTGGAGGACTGCGTGGACCTGATCGACGAGATGTTGAGCCACGGGCTCGTTGCCCGCGATGAGTCCGTTCGGGTGGTCCCCAGGGCCGGAGTCGGCATCGGAGTGGTGGAAGCTCCACGCGGCATCCTGTTCCATGAGTACGGGTACGATGACGACGGAGTCTGCATAGCCGCGAATCACGTGATCCCCACTGCGCAAAACCTGGCCAATCTGGAAGCGGACATGCGCGAATACGTCCCGCAGATCCTCCACGGTACGGAAGAGCACATTACCCATCAGCTGGAGATGCTGGTCCGGGCGTACGATCCGTGCATCTCGTGTTCGACGCATGTGGTGCATCTGACCGTTCGGTAAGCGCAGCCTTGGCGATCCTGATTGCTTGAGGCCTAAGATAATGCCTGTGACACGAGGAAAATCCCATCAGCATGCGCCGTCTCCCCGTGAGTCTCCATCCACGATCGCCTTCCGTACGACCGTGCCTTGATACGCGTATCCGATAAACCGTACCGAAACCGTCGTCCCCAACGGAAAAGACCTGCCCGACGCCATGGGCTCGCAGGTCCGCGGGTCGAACGGGATCGCCTCGCCGGTTGCGCCGATCGGCTCCAGACCGGCAGCCTCCAACAGATCGGCCGTCTGCGCTGCAAGCGCCATGACGCTCCGCCCCGAGATCTCCCTGCCCGATTCCAGCAGTGACGCCTGCATGCGCAGCTGCGAGAGCGGGGCCGCGACGTTGCTGAACAGATCCGCCAAGGCTCCGGTCGATTTGTTGTGCTCCGTGCGAGTCAGTTCGTCCAGCCGGGACCGGAGAGCGGCCACCCTTTCCCGGGCTTCCGCGAGTTCAAGACCGAGTTCGCCGATCTCTTTCCTGAGCGACGCCGCCTGCGCGTGAACCGAGTGTTCACCCGATGTCGGCCTGCCGCGGACTACCGCCCACAGATCCAGAAGACGTTCCGTGATATTCATCAATCTCCTGCCGCGAACCACTGGCCTGACCGGCTCCGAGGCTTCGTGCGGTCCCCGTTCCCGCCTGCCGGCGGCTCAACTCCCCGTTCACGGAAACGATCGTTTCAGGGCTGCGGATCGGAAAGTCGGCCGCGGACGAGGCATGAGGTTCAGAACCGAAAGTCCACACGAATCTTGAAAATCTTCTCCGCGGGAAACTCCTCGATGTCCACTCCCGTTCGTTCGGACAAGTCCCTGATGAGGCGCTGCTTTTCTTCCAAGGATTCGGCTATGAGGGTAAACCACACGTTGTATTCGTGTTTCCTTTCGTAGTTGTGGGTCACTCCCTCACACGCGTTCACGGTACTTACGAAGGAATCGAACTTTTCCCGCGGGACCTTGGCGGCCAGCAACGTACTGACGAAGCCCACCCTTCTGGAGTTGATGGAAGCGCCGATTCGGCGAATGATCCCCGCTCGCTTCAGTTTCCCGATGCGGGCAAGCACCTCCTTCTCCTCCATGCCGATTCTCTCGCCGATCACTCGGTACGGGTGAGGCACCACGGGAAAGTGTGCCTGTATTTCGTTGAGCAGCGCTCTGTCTCGTGAGTCCATGTAGTCGCCTTCCAAGCCGCCTGCAATGTGAGAACCGTGTGTCCGTCGAGTTCCCTTACCGGCTTACTGAGCCCGAAAACAGGCACGGAGGCCGCCGCTGCCAAGGCTGCGTTTGTGTAACGGCGCACTGAGCATCTTCGCTTGAACAAAGACAATACAACAAAATCACGGGCCGGGGTAATCTTTTGGGTAACGTTCCGAAAAAAGGGACAACTGCGGTTTGCCGCCCGAAAAAAGCAAGATCTTAGCTTGACATGGCGGGTATATCGCATATATCTGTACTTCAGACCATCTTTTTACGGACTTGCGAAGGTGCAAAAGGCCCTTCGATTGAAAATCAAGCGGTTTCAAGACGGTTCATACGTACACGGATACACTGGAGAGCGCTAATGGCGGACGAAATGGAAAGGGCTGACGATTTTGGCGAAGAGGAGCATCCGAGACCTCAACAGATGGACTTCTCGGACATCCCCGATGTGATGCCGTTACTTCCCGTTCGGGATGTGGTGATATATTCCTACATGATTCTTCCGCTCATGGTCGGCCGAGAGAAATCCATCAATGCCGTGGAGCAGGCGTTGGAGAAAGATCGGCTCATTTTCCTGGCCGCACAGAAGCATTCCACGGATGAGGATCCCGAGCCCGAAGACATCTATGAAATCGGCACCGTGGCCATGGTGGTCAAGATGCTCAAACTCCCCGACGGACGGGTCAAAATCCTGGTCCAGGGCCTGGCAAAGGGGCGGATCGTGGAATACCTCGACACGCCCGACTACTTTAACGTGCGACTGCACAAGATTGCCGAGCCTAAGTCGGTCAGGATGACTATAGAGATCGAAGCATTGATGCGATCGGTCAAGGAGAGTTCGGAGAAAATTCTCCAGCTGCGTGGAATCATCTCGCCGGACGCAGTGGCCATCCTCGATTCCATAGAAGAACCGGGTCGTTTGGCCGATCTGGTGGCATCAAACCTCAAGTTGCGGGTCGAAGAATCCCAAGCCATTCTCGAAGTCATCGATCCTCTGGAAAGGCTGAAGAGAGTCAACGAACTGCTTTCCAAGGAACTCGAACTCTCGGCCATGCAGGCCAAGATTCAGACCCAGGCAAAAGAAGAGATGGGCAAAACCCATCGTGAATACTTCCTGCGTGAGCAACTCAAGGCCATTCAGACCGAACTTGGAGAGATCGACGAGAAAACCAAGGAAATCGACGAGTTCCGTGCAAAAATCGCCAAGGCCAAGATTCCGAAGGATGTCGAGAAAGAAGCGGAGAAGCAGCTGAGCCGACTGGGGCAGATGCATCCCGACGCGGCCGAAGCCTCGATCATCCGTACCTACTTGGATTGGATGGTGGAACTGCCCTGGTCGAAATCGACGCGGGACAAGCTGGACATCAAGAACGCAAAGATTATCCTGGACGAAGATCATTACGATTTGGAGAAGGTGAAGGACAGGATACTGGAATACCTCGGCGTCCGGAAACTCAACAAACAGATGAAAGGCCCGATCCTCTGCTTTGTCGGCCCGCCGGGAGTGGGAAAGACATCCCTCGGCAAGTCCATTGCCCGTGCCCTGGGCCGCAAGTTCACCCGCATATCCCTTGGCGGCGTGCGTGATGAGGCGGAGATCCGCGGCCATCGACGCACGTACATCGGTGCGCTCCCCGGGCGTATCATCCAGGGCTTGAAGAACGCCGGCTCCAACAACCCGGTGTTCATGCTGGACGAAATCGACAAGGTCGGCGCGGACTTCAGGGGCGACCCTTCGGCTGCATTGCTCGAGGTCTTGGACCCCGAGCAGAATCATGCGTTCAGCGACCACTACCTGAACGTGCCGTTCGATCTGTCCAAAGTCATGTTCATCACCACCGCGAACGTCGCGGATCCCATTATTCCCGCGCTCAAGGACAGGATGGAGATCATCGAGCTGTCCGGCTATGTGGATGAGGAAAAGCTCAAGATTGCAAGGCAGTACCTCATCCCCAGGCAGGTCAAGGAGAACGGCATTGACGAAAAGCATTTCAACATAACCGATGAAGGCGTGCTGGGTATCATCAATCAGTACACCAGGGAAGCGGGGCTTCGAAACCTCGAGCGTGAGATCGCGAATCTGTGCCGAAAGATCGCGCGCAAGATTGCGGAAGGCGAGAAGAAGATACCTCGGATAACTGCGAAGAGCCTCAGCAAGTTCCTCGGCGTCCCCAGGTTCCTGCCGGATCAGGAGCAACGAGATTCGGAAATCGGTGTGGCGACCGGGCTCGCGTGGACTCCGTACGGCGGTGACGTGCTCCACATCGAAGCTACGCCCATGGAGGGCAAGGGCAACCTGCTCCTTACGGGACAGTTGGGAGACGTCATGAAAGAGTCCGGTCAGGCCGCGCTCTCCTATTTCCGTTCACGAGCGGCACGATTCGGAATGAAGGAGAAGTTCTACTTTTCCAAGGACATCCACATTCACGTTCCCGCAGGCGCGATCCCCAAAGATGGTCCCTCCGCGGGGGTCACCATGGCCACGGCCCTTGTGAGCGCCCTCACGGGAATCAAAGTGCGGGCGGACGTGGCAATGACCGGTGAAATCACCCTCAGGGGCAGAGTGCTCCCCATCGGAGGCCTCAGGGAAAAGTCGCTCGCCGCGTTGCGAGCCAAGATCTTTACGGTGATTGCGCCGGAGCAAAACGAAAAGGACCTGGTGGAGATCCCCAAGCACATCCGCCGCAGGCTTGACTTCAAATTTGTCAGTCACATGGATGAGGTGCTGAGACTGGCGCTCGAAGAGGACCCGGAAGCCAAGGTACAGGCAGGCCGGAAGGGTACGACCTCCACAAGGAGATCCGCCGGCACCGGTGTCGGAAAGGGCAAGGAAGCCCCGGCGCACTAGCGGCGCGATTCGTAAATGCCCTCACCCCAACCCTCTCCCTGAGGGAGAGGGAGCACGCAGCGAGGTAGGGGCGGGTTGCCGGCTCGTTGCGGACGTTTGCTGCAGACCTCTGTAGGGGCGGGTTTT